>JAJRTR010000075.1 GCA_024278215.1 bacterium | reverse complement strand
AATTATAAGCAATTCAAAAAACTTACCGGCGAATGGATCGACCTATCCGTCGAACTCGCCAAGCTTCGCAAATCAGTAAAAAAGGGGTAAAGTATTATCCAGAACTTGGTACTGTCCAGATCACATAAACATCTCGCTTTTTCATTGATTCAACTCCAATCTGTACTTTACGTCTCCGTTCGGTGCCGGGGCGTCACCTGACAAGATTGAAAACGAACTGCGCGAACCATATCGCGCCGCCGGAGAAGATGCCCGCGACGGCGCCTATGACGGACGCGCGCACGCTGAGCGCGCCGAGTTCGCGGTCGATATCGCTGTGGCGTTCGCGGCATTTTTCGGTGCGCTCCTCGAGATGTTTTTCGATGCGTTCGAGCGACTCTTTTATCCACTCGATGTCTCTTTCAATTCCATTTGTTTCACTCATGTCGTTCACCTCAGAATCTCATCCAGTAGTTGTCACCGGCGGGCAACTGCGATATCGGCTCGTATTCTGGCAGGAGCCAATTGCGCGCGACCGGCCCGTCGATGTCCGTGTAGTAATTGCCGGTAATTGCGGCTTCCTGTATCTCGCCTGTCGCCCCGGAAACCGTGACGCGGATTTTCAGTCTGTCGAGCCCGTTGCCACCGGCTTCGAGGGTCGACAGGTCCGCGCCGCTCGCGACCTGTGTCCATGCGGAATAGGTCGCGCCGCCGTCGTTCGACAGGGCGTACTCCCAGGTGAATGACGCGCCCGCGCCGGCGGTCGTGAAGTTTATCGTACCCCACTGCGACACCTGCCAGGGCGCGGCTTCGGGGAACTCGACCGTGCAGCCCGCGGGCACGTAGAACGAGCCGCGCGTAGTGTCCCAGTCGACTGTGCCGCCAGTCACAGTGAAGTCGTCCCGGTTGCGGGGAAAGCAGCCGAAGTGGATTTTGAACTTTCTGTTTGTATCGTCCGTGATATAGATGCGTGGCTCGATGCAATGGACGTGGTTGTTATACCAGTCGGAGTTCGAGGCTTTTATAATAAGATGCTTTTCGGCACTGTGCCGGAACACGCTCTCGGCTGCGCCGAAATAGCATGCAACGCCGTATTGCGCTGACTCGACGGCGAGCGCGCCGGAAACGAACCGGATGCCGGGATTCTCGAAACGAAAGGCGTAGTAGCCGTCGGCGGTGGCGCTCGCGGTTAGGGAGCAGCCGTCGATGAGGCAGTGGTTTATCAGGTAGACGGTGCGGTTTGAAGTTGTTGCGGCGTCGATGTTGCCGCCTGTGAAGGTGGCTGCGTCGGAGTGCAGCGCGTAGCCGGAGGCGGTGTCGATGTCGAACACGCCGCCCGCGACGACGGTGTTGTAACGCGCATAGAAACCGTGTCCGTTTGCCGAGTCCAGATCGAACGCGCCGCCGCTGATTGTCGAATAAACCGAGTACAGCGGGTTGCCGCTGCCGCCTGTCATGTCGACATTGAATTTGCCGCCGGCGACATGCGATTTTTCGAGATACACGCCTCTGCCCGACGTGCCGGTTATGTCCCATGTGCCGCCTCCGCACGACGAGTTCTGCACGTATAAACCATACTTCCCGGCGGCGACAGGTATCGCCATCTGTCCCCAATCGGCTACAGTGTTCGAGTAGCGCAGCAACAGGCCGTGTTCGATGCAGTTCGACATCGTCACGTTCGAGATAATCGAATGGTCGCCGTACCTGTTGGCGTAATATAAACTTATGCCGGCACAGTAAGTAGCGTCGTAGCGCGACAGGTAATCGCAGGTAACATTCCGCCAGTCGTCGCGTGTCTTCATATCCTCGCAAAGAACCCTGATCCATGTTTCCTTTCCCGCCCCGTCACCGCGAAGGATACAGTCGCGGTTGTCTGTGTCAGTGCCTTCGAGGGTGCAGCGATGGCCGCTTTTGAGATCGAGGCCGTATTGTCCTGAAGAAGAGCATAGGAAGCGGAGTGTGGTTTTTCGCTTGAGGTCGAGCGTGCCGCCGCTTTTGACGGTGACACTGCCCGTGACGCGCAGTTCCTTCGTGTCCGTGTCGTCGTTGCTCGACAGCGTGCCGCCGTTGTTTACAGTGATCGCGCCGCAGAAAGATTGCGTGTCGCAGGCGGCGTCGACGATCATATTGCCGCCCAAGCCGACCGTGACCGCACCTGTTCCGGCGTTCGGATTCCCGGACGTGACGGTCACGTTATGGGCGATTGTGACAGTATCGGACGCCGAAGTTTCGAACGGATAATTCGAGCCGCCCCATGTCGCGGAATCGTTCCAGTCGCCGTTTTGTATTGAAGTAAAAGCAGCCATCAGAAGTCCACCTCGTTCATGCAGTTTTGTGTTTCGGCCAGGTTCATATCGAGCACATTCATGAAGTCCGACTCGACATGCCGCTGCCCCTGCTCGAACGTGCAGTTATGGAATATGCAGCAGGGGGCGAACTGCTGGTGATTGTTGTTGCGCCACACGCCGCGCAGAGTGACTCCGGTGAATATCGTGTTGACGAGGAAAGCGTTCTCGACGGAATCGAGCGTGCAGTTCCTGACATCCGCGTTCTCGATGTGCAGCCCTGCGCACTCCGCGACCATAAAGACGCGGCCGTCATAATCTATTATTTCACGCATAACGGTAAACCTCCCTTACGAGTAAGTCAGGGACGTTCTGTTGTCCCATACGTTGTCGTAGTCGTAGTCGCCGTCGGCCCACAGGGTGGTGACGTCGTTGCCGGAGAGCGACACTTTCTTTATGCGCCATGAGCCCGCGCCGCCCGCTGCGCCCGGCGCGGCCCAGCCGATGTAGCAGGTAGTGCCGGCGGCATCCCAGTCGACGCGCTGCGCGAGCGGCATTTCCAGAGTGTGCTGCCAGCCGGGTCGAGCGGCGGCGTCCATCGCGGGCGCAGTGTTCTCGCCGTCCGTGAGTTTCATGAAGCCGGGCCGAGCGGCGGCGTCCATCGCGGGCATGTCGTGTGTTCCGTCCGTCACTTTCACCTTGCCGAGCAGGCGTGAAAGGTTGTTCCTGATTTCCTGTATCTGTGCGATAATAAGCATCGTGTGCTCCTTTCCGCGCGCGCCGGACACATAAAGCGTGCTCGCGCGCCGCGTCACAGACGGCAGTGCCGTAATATATTGTGGAATGAAAAAACGAACTACTCTGAGAGTTCGGCGATGATGGAAGCGAGGCGGCCCGACTGATAGTTCAGGGCGCGGGCGACAGTAGCTATGCCCGCTCCGTCCACGCCGAAGGCGGAATGCACGGAACTGACGAGTGAGCCGTCAGCGCTGTAGGCATAAGTCCAGTGGCCGATGAGCCGGCTCATATCCTGGGCGGTCCATGCGGCGGCGCTCGTTATGAAGCCGGAGAAGCCTGTTGCAGCGCCGTCGTTGTCGTAGTGCGCGGCGTAGTAGCCGCCGCGCCGGAACAGGGCATGGTCGAAGTCTTTGAGCGAATCTATAGCAGCGGCGGCGGCAAGCGAGTCGCCGCGCACTACGACGGCAATCTCGCCCTGCCCCGATGATATCGATTCGAGCGCGGTAGCGAATATGCCCGTGTGTTCGGGCGAAGGCGCTTTTGCAGCATATCCTTCAGTCGAGTGGGCCACAAGGCCGTCGCCTGCCGAGATCGCGCCTGCATCCGCATCCACAAGCGCGCAGGCGAAGCCGCCGGCGCATATCATTCCCTCTTCACCAGCCGGTATTGCATCTGTTGTTCCGTCCGTAAGATCGTAGGCAACAACGCCGATGACATTCCTGTCGCCGGATTCCGTAGTGGTGGTAAACGACTCCTCGTGCGCCGTGTCCCACACGACGACTTCACCCATGTTGCGGCCCGCTCCGCTGTTGTTGGTAAGGCGCAGCAGGGTCGACTGCGAACCGCCGACCGGGTCGGGTGTGCCGTCAATATCGTGATCGGCAGCGGGCGCGATTTCGGCGAGCTTCGCGTACAGCCCGCCGATCTGCGCCTGAAGACTCTGCAACGCCATCTGCACGGAACCCTCGAGGTCTTTCATCCTTGAATCCTGTGTTATCTGAATAACTCGTGCTTCTTTGGAAACAACACGTTTGAGCATGTTGAACCTCCCTGATAATTTTTGATGGTAAACGCGGAGCATTCAGTTCGGGCGTTCCGGGTCGGAGCTTCGGAACGATGAACATCTCCTTTTTATGACCTGTCCGTCAGGGCAGAGTGGAACCTGTGTAATAGTCACCGTCGGGGCCTGACGTGCGGCCTTCGACAAAGAATGTGCGGGTGATGCCCATCGCGGCGTTCGTGACTTTCAATGTCGAGAAAACAGGAATACCCGGCAGCCACGGCGACCGTATATCCACCTTCCGCATGAGCCTGACGATCTCCTTGAGCGTATAGGCGGCATCGAGGTCGGCCTTCGACTTCGAATTCAGGTCCGTGTCCGGTTGCCCGCTTCGCGCGACATGCGTAATGAGGCCGTACTTGTCGAGCAGGCCGTGTTCGTCGTATAGGTCTTCGGCGGGGTCTTCGTTCTGCAGGCGCGCTTCACCGAGTATCTCGCGCGGCGGGTAGCACTGGACTTCGGAGATACCGATCTGGCTGTCGAGTCCTCGCTTCCAGAGATAGAGCCCGATGCTGTGCAGGTTGACGCGAATCCACCTGAATCGCGTGCCGACATCAAAGTTTGTGCCGGCCATGAACTTCACATTCGCGCCGGGCATGATCTTAAACGGCTCGATCAGCCGGACATATTCTGAAGCTTCGTTGTCCTGACACACCCACACCGACAGGCTCTGCACGTCGTCGGGATTCGTGCCCCCCTCGTTCGAGCGCTGCGAAGGCCGCGCCACGATAATAGTGTCGATCTCGTATTCCTGTTCCATGTCGATACTTATGAGCGGCACGCCATCGGGCACGGAACCGAGCGTGTCTTTCACAGGCCCCCAGCCATCGTTGTTTCCCCAGCCCGACGTAAGGCCTGTCGCCGGGTTGCCGTCAGTGACAGTGGCCACCTGCACGGGCTCGTGCCAGCCGTAGCTCCAGCCGTATGCAGCGGCTTCGCCGCCCAGCAGGTCTGTCACTTCCTTGTTCAGGCAATGGTTGGGGCGTTCTTCGAGACTCGCGCTGCCGATGCTGATAACCCGCGTGGCGAGTTCCTCGTAGGATGGGTTGCTGTTAAAGGACTGTACGGCGATGTCGTCGTCGTCGACAACGATGTCCTCCTCGCCCGCCTGTTTCTGGGTGAAGAAGTCGCTCTCGAGCCTGCCGTCGCGGCCCTCGCGGAAGATGTAGTTCGGCGCGACAAGCTTGCACACCTTGTCGATGCAATGATAGCTGTCCTTTAATTCCCGCACCGTCAGGTTGACCGGCGGGAGCGTGACACCGCCTTTCTGGATAGTGTAATAGACACAATCGCCGGTTATCGTCTGGCCCGCCTGCGAGCCGGAGAACGTGACTGTGCCGGCGCGATAGTCCCACGTCGCCGGGGTAGGAGCGCCGTTGCGATAGACGGTATTGGTCATGCTGTCGGCCTTGATGTTGTTTTTGGGGAACGCATAGACGGTGTCGCTGATCGGCGACAGTGCCACCCCTTCGAGTTTTCTCGTGATATAGGATTCGTCGAGTCCGCAGCCCCCGAACTCCTGTGGATATGTGAGTATACAATAGATGATGTCCTCGGCCTCGTTGGTGCCGGAAACATAATAATCGAAAGTCGCCGCGACCGTGTCCGTCTGCTCCTCGTCGAAGATGATCGCGCCCGCGAAGCAATCGACCGTATAATTGGCGACCGCCTCGCCGCCGACCGAAACCGCCGGCTGCGGCCTCACGGCCCAATTGGTGATCCTGCCGTTTTCGCCGTCCTCATAATAATAGGGATATTCCGTCTCGGTCGCCTCGCCCGCCGTCAGTGTGCCGTTTGTTATCGTGGCGACCTCCGGCTTGTGGAACCCGTCGTAAGTGGCGCGGGTGACAAGCATGGATATCGGCCCCTGGGCGGTGACCGACATCGCCACATCGCCCGACGTGTTGGCGACAGGCAGGCTCATAACGAACATCTGCCCTTCCTGTATCCACGCCCATTCCGCACCGTCCCACACGCCTCGCTCGACAAACAGCCGGGTACCGTCCTGGAGCGTGCCGTCGAACGAGCCCGGCAGGTCGGCATTCTCATTGAACGGACTTTCCGCCCACGGCAGATATGCTGCCCCGCGCGTGTCGAAACTGAAGCGATAGCTGCTGCGCCCCTTCGTCTGCGACCACGACGGGTTCAGCAGCCGCACGCCCTGTCCGAGATCGTCGGCGGCCCGCGCGCTGTCGCCGACAATGATGTCGGGGTCGTTGCCGTCCCACCACACACGCGGGTCGCGCGTCCATTCGCCGTCCACCGTCTCCGGCTTCCAGAACCATATCTCGCCGCTGTTTCCGAACGAAGTGTAATATGCCGACGAGAAAGCGCCTGTGGCCATGCCGACGACATTGCGTTTCTCGTCGTAGACAACCGAGTTCGAGGCGGCCCCGGACCACAGTACGGCGGCATCGTATCGCCGGTCGGTAAACGCCAGACTCGATTTGTCGAGAAACTGAACCGCGACATTATACAGCTGCGAGCCCCTGTCGCCATCGTCGCAGACGAGCGCGATGTGCCGCTCGGAGACGTCGGCGAGCGCGCCCACGTGCATGCAGGCCAGGCCGCTATCTGCGGGTTTCAGACGTGTGAGCGCGCCGGTTGCGGTCGCGGCGTTATAGACCCACAGGCCATGGCCCCGGTTACTGGGTTCGCGCACCGCGAAGAAATATCTGTCGAGTGTCTCGTCATAGACGCACGAGTTGATACTCATGGGTTGAAGCGCGGGCGTTGGGTCCACCACTTTCGCGATCTGCCATGTATGCCAGTACTGCTCCTCGCCTGTCGTTTCCGGCATCACATCGTCGCCCTCCTGCGCAATCGGCCCGCCGGTCGAGTGCACGCCGATACACTCCTCGAGCCCGGCGCTTATGCTTCGCACTGTGAAATCCCAGACAAAAGTGAACGGCGTTTCCGAGGAAAACAAATTCGGGTTGACCACCCCGATCGTGATCGTTTCGTTGTAGGCGAAGAAAGAAATGTGAGAAATAACCTCTTCGTCGGGATGAAACGCTCCCTGCTTCGACGTGCCGAACCTGTTCTGAAAATAAAATGTCGTGCCGGGATGCGCATCCGCCGCGCCTCCGGTGCTCGAGTCGGAAATACTCACGGCGACACAGCCCCTTGCGCCAGGCAGCTCGATCGTTGTCGTCGTCGTTCCCTGCGGTACTTTATAGAGCTGGGAGACCGGATCGTAGACACCTTCGATACTTATGCTGCATGTGCCCAACAGCGGATCGCCGCTTTCCGCCTCCGCAAGGTCGATGCGCGTTATGAAAGGTTTCATCCCGAAAGCCTGTCCGTTCGTTTCTGTCGCCATAACAAGTTTGCCGCTGTCCGTGATGTCGAAAGTCGCCACATCCTCGAATATCCGCGCCGGCTCGCCCCACGCGCTGTCACCGGAGGCTTCGGCGTAATGCCATATCGGCTTGCTCGTCGGATACCATGTCTCCGGTGCATAAGGCGCGGCTCCCGGCGCATAGCCGTACTGCATCAGCAGCTTGAACGACCCCGCATCCGTCAGGTAGCCGAGGTAATAAAACAGATATTCATCTCCCGGAGCGGTCGCGTAGTCCCTGCACCACACGTACCAGCGGTTAGCGTAGCGCCTCACAAATCTGATATACGAGCCGCCCTTCGACAGGTAACTTTCGCCGGGGCTTATAAACACCGTGGAAAGATAGTCCGGGTTCGGCTTCAGTTCGCCGCATTCGTTCGTGACGAGTTCAGGCAGATATTTGCTGCAACTTACAATAAACAAGCCCGCCGAAGCGCCGCTTGTCGAAAGCGTGCTTATAGCCAGTTTCTGTGTCGCCGGATCGTAATCCATATCGCAGATATAGATAGCGTTGCTTTCTTTCAGGTCGTCGTCCGCGTGAGTGTCCTTATCGAGCGTCTCGATGAAATCCTCGTGGTCTTCGCCGAGATAATGATTGATAATGCTGACAAGTGCCCCCGCCTCGCTCGTTTTTCTGTTATGCAGCACGAAAGTCCTGTTCCGCTCCGTATCGTGGATCACCTTCTTATAGCCGGCCCCGAACGTGTCGTATTCGTATTTCGAGCCGCTGCCGTCCGTGTCTATTTTGATCACATTTGTCGTTTCGGAATCGGGCAGCTTCTTTCCGGTCGCCTTCAGCGCCTTCACGCGCCATGCGGTTTTCTTGTAACCTTTCTTCAATTCGCTTATCTGATCACCCGTCAGGGCGACATCCGTATAATTCATCTTTCCGTCTCCTTTCGCCAACTTTAACACGCCGGTTATCCACCTCCGCGCACCGTGCGCGAACCGCTTTTATCCGGGCACGAACGATCCGGAATATCGTCACAACGATATCTGCACAACATTCATCGTCACACCAGTCAGGCCCGGTACACCGGGCTTCTCGGCAAACTTCGGATACGAAATCGGATAAAGATTTTCTATCATGTCTAGCGGCGCGCCCAGCGACGAACGCTCCACATCTATCGTCCAGCCGTCCGCCGATTCCGCCAGCCGCCGCAATTCCTCCCAGAACGACTGTCCCACATACTTCCACGCCAGCGCGCCCTGCCAGCCCGACACCTTCGCGCAGTTCTCGACCACCATCCGCCGCCCGTTCACATCCGTCAGCGTCTTCACATTCATCGTCCTGTCGAACTCGTAGACCGCAAGCTCCTCCTCCGGCCCCAGCTCATACTTCCACCTGTAGTCGCAGGTCACCGTACTACCGGATCGCGAATCCTCGAAAGTGATCGAAGCCGCCGTTTCGCTGTCGCCGTAGTCGAAAGTGTAGCTCGCCGGGTCGGCCTCCGCGCCGTCCACATACACAACCGGCGCGGGCGTCGCCTGCGCGTTCACACCATGCAGCGCAAACGTCAGTCCGTCACCGCCGTCTGTCGCCTCCTCATTTTTCACCCTGAAATAAATTGCTGTTTCATAACTCATAACATGCTCCTTTGATATCGTTGTTTGTAACGACACGTATGCCACCTTACCCCGCATATTTCACCAATGCGGGTTACTACCTGCGTTTCGTTCACCCGTGATTGAAATTCGTCCGGCGCGGTATGCCCGCCATCTCGTTGAGCTTCGATGTCTTCACCCAGACATCCTCGCTCGCGTCCTCATAATCCCGCACCGAGCCGCCTCCAAGCATATTGTCAACCCCTGTGCGCGACCTCTCGTACATGTTGTAAAGCCCGTGACCCGCGTTTCGCGACGAAAACGTCGCCCGCCTCAATATATCTCCCAGCGAAAGCGTGGAAATATCCAACTGCCTCACATCGATCCCCTCTCCGAATATCGCGTCGACACCCGACAGCGGCGCCTTCACTCCGTCCTTATACTGCGTATACATCGAGTACAGGTCCATCGCCGCGCCGATATAGTTTTCCGATGCGATATTGGCAGCCACACTCTTTGCTCCCTCGTAGGCCTCCGTCGCCGTCAGGTTGCTTCCCTGTATCGTCTGTCCGGCAGTGTAATGCGCAAGTCCCATCTCGAACGCCTTCATCGGCGACCCGCCCAGCGCCTCTTTCAGGATTGCAAGCTCCGCTCCGGCCACCTGATATATTTCCTCCCTTACCTGCTCCCGTATCATGTCCTCAAGCTTGTTTGACATTCCATCACTTTTTAACATATCTGTTCCTCCTCGATATTTTGTTCGTATCCGTTCACAGGTAGCTGTTCGCAACGGTACATCTGAAATTTCTGGAATGCAACGACTGTCTCGTTGCATATAAACAAGAAAACAACATCTTTCAGTTTGAACGCTTCCGCGTTATCAATATCTCCATTCACCATCTTTTCCGGATATCCCCCTCTGCTTCTCTTTTCAGCAACTCTCTCATGCCTTCGGCCTTTTGCGCTTCGTCATCTTTGCCCGGATAATTACAAATCGCTTCAAGCTGCCGCAGCGTCAGGTCGAAGACATCCCGTGGCCGCAATCCCCACTGCAGCAGCATCGCTCCGAGCGTGTCTCCCCAGTTGTCGTCTCTTCGTTGTTTCTGTCGCTTCGGTTGCGTACACTGCCGCACGCACTCTTTTTTTTTACAGCCGCCTCGCACCTCGCAATGAATTCCGCGTAATCTATTCCGATATTCGCACACAGCACAGCGTCTCGAAGCGCGGGCAGCTCACGCGCGGGGATAGACGCGCCGATCTCCTTCGCAGAATAATCCGCCAGCCCCAGCGCCCGCCTCACCCTCACCATCAGCCCCGGCTCGGGCGACGCGCACATCAGCGAACTCTGCATAAACCGCACCCAGCTCCTCTCGTCACCACTCGCTGCCGCCGCCGCCAGCCGCTCGTTGAACTTCCACATCCCGCCAAGCGTGCACACCTTCAACCGCCACTTCCTTCCGCTCGGCACCTCGACAAACTCCACGCCCGCGGCCTGCTCCATCGTCAACTCCGCCTGCTTCCCCTCTTTCGTATATCCCATGCTGTAATACCTCCTTCTTTCTTTTTGTTTCCGTATTACGTTTTCAATCGCTGTCTGCTACAATAAAAAAACAGTTCATAAAATCACACCGATAACTGGTGCTTATGCGCAATAACATCTTTGAAAACAATGTGTCCGCACTGAAAGCAGAATGGCCCGCCCTGCACAACGCCGTTGTCGACTTTGCGTCATCGGCGGATCATGATATTTGTGGGGAAATCGCCCGGGACACCGCAAACGCCGAAAGTTCGCCGGCGGAGAACATTTCATTTCAACATGATTTATCGGCGCTCATAGGAATCGGCGACGGAGAAGCCCTGCATGCCGCTGCCCGTGCCGCCTCTAACGGCAAATCCATTTATATCTACGAACAGAGCATCGAGACTTTCGCCCGCTCGCTGTGCAGATTCGACATCGCGGACCTGCTGCAAAATCAATCTGTTCATCTCTACATCGGAGAAGACAACCTGCACAGCTTAATGACGGACTTCTTCTACGCGCAGGAAGACTGGATCAGGGACAACATCGTGCTCGGAGACCGCACAGCAACCGAACCATCTTCCGCCGTATATCTCGTAGACAGCACGTCCCGCGACGACATAATCACAAATGATTACCAGCGCATACACGCTGAAATGGAAACAAACAGGCAGTCTCTCGTCGCCTATATCCCCGAGAACATAAAAGTTTACGACCAGTGCAGCGAACTCGCCGAATTCCTCGACTGCGACCGCTGGAGAACAACACAATATATATTGAGGTCCACCATGAACCTCGCAAACGACTGGAACAAAACCCGGCCACGAAACAGCGAAGCAATACACAAATGGTACTGCGACACCGAGCACTATATATTCGGACTCTGCGGCTATCACGCGACAAGCAAGTCATACCCCGTCGTCGTAGAAATCGTCACAAAAATATGCAATCAATTCCGTGGTCGCATCCTCGACTTCGGCGGCGGCGACGGCGACCTCGCCATCAAGCTCGCACAGCAGGGCCTGAACATCGAATATTGCGACGTCCCCGGCAAAACCCTGCAATACGCGCGCAGGCGTTTCGAAAAGCGCGGACTCGACATCCCCGTCATAATCTCAGACGACCCCGACACCGCGCACCTCGACGGCCTCTACAACATCATCATCACCCTCGACGTACTCGAACACCTCGTCAACCCCCTACACTACTGCGAAGTCTTCTACAACCACCTCGACAAAGGCGGCCTGCTCCTCGCCAGGCCCTCCTTCACACACGACGAAAAGCACCCCATGCACCTGCCCGAAAACGAAAAACTCAAAGATGACTTCACCCTCGAAATGCAGAACATCGGCTTCACACGCATCGACCTGAAATCACCCTTCCTCGACCTCTGGATGCGAACATAAACAATAGCTATCCGGCAGAGCCAATTGCAAAATTATGTTCAGAGCGAGGTAGACCACCGGCGGCAGGTCCGGACATGAACATAACCCGCATATTTCACAAATGCGGGCCA
This sequence comes from bacterium, assembly GCA_024278215.1. Lineage (GTDB taxonomy): Bacteria > UBP15 > UBA6099 > UBA6099 > JAJRTR01 > JAJRTR01. Next base: position 934 of record JAJRTR010000075.1, on the reverse strand, counting down.
AAACCGGGGGAATGCCTGAATACAGGAGCAGAAGCCATCTCCGTCGGGAGCCTGTCGGCAGTTTTATTACCCCGCTGAGAACAAGGCCGAGACAGCGTAGAAGGCTGCATAATATGCACGATTGGCAGCAGTATCAGGGTGGTTAGCCAGTGTTTTTTTAGCCCCAACGCCGGCGTTCCATGCGATACCGCCGGAGTTTTTGTTTTCATAGAGTTTGCAAGTGATATCCGCCGGCGGCGCGAAGAAGATGCCGCCGAATGTGTTGTCGCGTACGACAGCGACGATGTCTTCGCAGAGCTGGACGATGCCTTTGGCTCCGCTTTGTTCGCTGTCCTCGAATGCGCGGCCTGGGACGAGGCTGTGTGTGCCGGCCATGATCTGGATGCTGTATGTGTGGATGTCGCGCGCGCGGAGTTGCTGTTTCTCTACTGCCGAATCGCCTATGGGAACCTATAGAAAAAAGAATACATTGCAAAAGTGTAAATAAAAACAATATATATCAACAGGATAAATGCGGGCAGATTCCTATCCTTTTTTATTCTTTGCATGAAATATACAAACATGCTGACAGTACATATACCCACCAATACATGTGACCAGTGAAATACATATACATAAGTTGGCACATGATAAAACAGCATATCAATTATTATCATCATTGCGCATACATAGAAAAATGATGTAAACAATGACCATATTATTCTTAAATATTTTGTCATCGCCGATACCTGTACATCAATACTTCATTCTAAAATAATCTACTTGCACTTTGACACCTGTCTCATACGCTTTATCTTCATAACTGGACAGTACCAAGTTCTGGATAATACTTTACCCCTTTTTTACTGATTTGCGAAGCTTGGCGAGTTCGACGGATAGGTCGATCCATTCGCCGGTAAGTTTTTTGAATTGCTTATAATTTGCTATTTGTTTT
>JAJRTR010000074.1 GCA_024278215.1 bacterium | reverse complement strand
GTCGCGAGTGAATATTGAGAACTCGAAGTTCCGTCGCCGTAATTCCACTGGAATGTTGCCGAAGTGGAATCGGGGATATAGCCGGAGGCCATGAACCGGACGTCCATAGGCGCCTCGCCCATAGTCCGGTCGGCGGAAGCGTCGGCATAGGCAGCCACCGTGCCGGTCGCCTCGGAGATGCTCAGGAATCCTGTTCTCGAAGGCGCTATAACGTCCGTGTATGTATAGTATCCCGCGCTGGAGAATATGCAGGAAAGAACACCGAGTTCTTTGAGTGTCATGTTGCAGTCTGTGCCGGGAATATCAATAGTAATATCGTGTGAACTGTTGTTGACCCAGACGATTCGTTCGTAGGCGTCGACATAGAGCGAGGCGGGAACGACACCGTCGTCGGTAATGGATATGCCCAGCACGGTATCGAGCGTGGAGGTCTGGTTCGCTGTTACGTCGATATATTCGATCCGTGATGCGACGACTTCGGACTCGCCGTCGTATACAGTGTACGCCATAAGGGTGACTTTGACGCGACCGGCGGGGATGTCTTCTATAGTTGTCGTATCATTTTCCGGGGTAAGTGTGACACTGACAGGTTCGGCCAGGCCGTCACTCTCCACGGTGATAACGATTGAAGTCGTGTTGTCCGGGACAGCCGCCGCCGCGCGGCCTGTGCTCCGGGCCTGCGCGCTCTGTGGAAAGTCGAAGTGCAGGACGATCTTTCCGGTGTTTCGCGCACTCGACGGCGCACCTGCTCCACCGCCCCCACCGCATCCGGCGGCTGTTATTATCATAAACATTCCAATCACCATTATCACTGACTGTCTGTAGTACGTTTTCATCCGGTCATTCCTCCTAAAAATCAATTTCACTTTTTCATTCTTTTCAATATATTCGAAGTTCGGTTTTTCCCTTTTGATTGTTTTCGCCGTGGCGATTCATTTGTGAATCGCAGTGTTCCGGTATGCCTATTCTATGTTGATTATCAGAGTTCCGGCTTCGCGCATTCCTTCTTCTACGCCTGTCTGCTCGATGTCGTTCTGGATAACCTGCTCGACATCGTCGTCGACCGTATCGACCGTTCGTTCGATGACTTCATCCTGTGCTGTTGCTTCATCCTGCTCCGATGCTTCGGTCTGTTCCGATGCTTCGGTCTGTTCCGGCTTTTCAGGTTCGGCTTTCTCTGTGGTCTCGGGCAATTCCGGCGCTGCGGAGACTTCGGATGCCTGCGTGTCGTCCGACCTGAGCGTTTCGATGACGACGGGCGGTGCGGGTTCGGGAGGCATGGGCGGTTCGCCGATGTTAACCTGGCTCATCATACCCTCCTGCACTTCCACGACGACACCTTCCGCCTCGACTTCTATCGAGCCGCTCAAAACCGAGAACTGCGCCCCCTGGTCGGGCGTGAACGAGCTGTCGAATCCTGTGCCCCTCACTCCGGCTATAGCGGTCGGCGTCCTGATAGTGAATGTGCTTTTATCCGATTCAAGTTTATTGACTCTTGCAAATGTCCGGCCCTTCAGCAACGAGACTTCGTTGTTTCGCACTTTTCCGGACTCCTGCAGCTTCGAGAGTTTCACTTCGGAAAGTGACGATATTTTAATCACGTCCCCGTTTCCCCATTTGATGAAAGCCTCCGCGCCGATCGAAGTCCTCAGCGCCGCGCCTTCCTCAAGCTTCATGCCGGCCTGCGCGTCTTTCCAGTCGCCGCCGGGCAGCTTCACTTCCACTTTCCCCTTTTTCTTTGCGAGGATTGTCGTCACGCTTGCCGCTCCTGCGATTGCCGTATATGTGAATATCGCTATTGCCAGAAATAACGCACTCCTACCCGCCATCTTGATTTTTCCTGTTTCCGATCTCATCTTTTTTGTCCTCCTTCGTTTTGCATGCATAATCTAGCATCCGTCATTCCGATAAATCTATTTATAAAAGATTGCACTGGATAGATTGATTTCCTGTTCAGGGAACGAAATTATTCCAACGATCCCTTTTGTAGTTATGTGGTTTACCTTATTCACCGTGTTTACCCGCTGCATATATTCTTAACACTTCCCCCCAATTTGTCAACACACCCGCATCTCGACATATTTTCCAGATTTGTTAATTATTACGGAACTTGTACGTTTTTGAATCATGTGCAGCATATCTGTTTATCGGGCAGGGCCGGACCCAGACAGGAATTCGGAGTTCTTTCATCGTTACCACCTCGATCAGGGGGAACGGGGGCGATAGTGCGGCACCGCTCAGTCCGTGTAATCGAGTCCCAGTTTATCCTCCACAAATGGGAAAAAATCCACGTCCCGGAACCGGACATGGTCGGGATGCTCGCGATATTCCCGGAGCGCTTCCTCGTCCTCGAAGTACATCGTCAGGCCATATTCGAACTTCCCACCCTCGTTTATCGTTCTCCCGGCCAGCAGGTTCCGCACACCGGGAATCTCCGAAAGTTTGCGGGCGAGCCCGAGTATCTCTTCTTTCCTGTCCTCTCCGAGTTCCTTTTTAAAGTTGAACAACACAGCATGAAAAAGCATAATATTCCTCCACGGTTCAAGTTTACAGCCCGCATTGGCGAGATAGGCGGGATAAGCCTTTCAGCGATACATGATTTCTCGTTCCTAAACCTTGCTGTACCGCACATGAGCACGGTACAGCTAAGGTGTTCCCTCGCCTGTTTTTAAGACGAACAGATGCTTGCGTATTCCCGTTTCATTGCCTCACAAATATTACTGTGTTATTATTTTATCTGCAAGACACACCTTAATTACAGAAATAAAAATAAAATCTGAAACGGCTTTTTTTCATTATGGACGCAAAAAGATACACAATAGATTCGGAGTGTGCCTGTATGACACGAGCGCGTGTAACTGCGGCGGTCATTATGTTTTTATCAATAGTTGCAATCATTGCCGGGTGCGGCGGCGGTTCTTCGACTTCGCCGGTTGCTTCAGTCAGGACATCATACATCGTTGCCGGAATAGTGAAAGACACTGACGGCAACGCCGTTTCGGACGTCGAGGTCGGTGTGAACGGCGGGCAATCCATCCTGAAAACCGGCGCAGACGGCAGCTTCACTATCGCCGTGCAGGGCACTCCGGCGCAAACGGGAACACCTGTTGTTATCGAACTGAGCAGGGGCGGCTATTACACAGCTTTTCACACTGTGCGGGTTTTCGAGAGGACACTCGACAACAACACACATTCCGCCGAGCTGGTAATGAAAAGGAAACCGTCCACAAGCGCGGGCGCGACACAGGCGCGCATTGAATATGCAGACGGATCGACGGCGGAAGCAACGGCGGAACCTGTCACGGAGCAGGGTTCGGGGCTGACGGTAGCCCGCTGCGCGGTGAACATAACGGAAGATGTCCAGGTAGTGACATTCAGCACACCTGCGAGCGGCGGCGGGGCGGCGGATGTCGAGTTTACACTTGGCGAAACGGGCAGCCTCTCCGCCGCGGAAGTGCTCGGCGCTACAGGAACGATAACCGGAGAGATCGTATACGGCGACCCGACGAGCGCGGCGGACCTCGCGCTTTTTCCCGGCGAGTTCACAACATCGAGCGACACCGGCAACGGTCTTTCAGGAGAGGGCACGCTCATAACGGCGGGCTTCATAACCATCTCGCTCACGCGCGCGGACGGAACGGATGTGACAGGGTTCGCGGAGGGTGCGACAGCGCTTGTAAAGATGCGGATCCCGGACGGTATAACGAATCCGGAGACCGGCCTGCCGCTTGCCGCCGGCGACATGATTCCTGTTTTCACTTACGACGAAGATACCGGCGCATGGGTCGTGGAAACCGAAGGTTCGTCGCCCATGCTCGCGGAGGTCGGGCAGGACGCGGACGGTTTCTACACGTATTTCACTACCACGCATCTGACTACATTCAATCTCGACTGGAAAGTGGGAAGCTGCGAATTCGGCAAGCCGACAATCTACTTTGTGGACGAGAACAACAACCCGGTCATCGGAGCGTATGTCGAGGCGGAGACGGGCAGCGGCTGGAAGTATGCCGGTATGGTCACATACGACGGCTACGCTCAGTTCAACAGTGCGCCCGAATACTCGGCATGGCAGGTGCGGGGCTACCTGAACGGTCAGTATTCGGCAACAGCGACAATCGACTCGTGCCGTGACTCGCTCACCGGCAGCACGGACCTCACACTCTGCATCGGCAACTGCGCTATCGCCTGCGAGCAGGACAGCGACTGCGACGACAGCGCCACGAGCACGGTCGACACGTGCGTTTATCCCGGCACCACCCGGTCAACCTGTACGAATGTCGACCTCAACAAATGGATCGACATCGGCGGCGGCGGGTTCTCGATGGGCTGCGCGACATCGGACAGCTTCTGTAATGAATACGAGAAACCTTCGCATTCGGTGACTGTGTCGAAATACAGCATCCAGATGTATGAGGTTACAAATAAAGAATACAAGCGTTGTGTGGACACCGGTTTCTGTACGGAGCCGCAGGAAACGAAATCGGAAACCCGGCTGACATATTACGGCGATACGACATACGACGATTTCCCGGTAGTCAACGTGAACTGGGACCAGGCGAAGACCTATTGCGACTGGGTGGGCGGTCGCCTGCCGACAGAGGCCGAATGGGAGTACGCGGCAGGCGGCGGGAGCGGCATAAGGTATCCGTGGGGCGCGCAGATCGACGAGACCGCCCCGGAAGCAAATTACGCCAACAGCGGCGATAGCTACGACAACGACACGACACCGGTCGGCTATTACCCGGCGGGCGCGAGCGGCAACGGCGCGCTGGACATGGCCGGAAACGTATGGGAATGGGTATTCGACATTTACGACGCCTATACTTCGGATTCGCAGGAAGACCCACGCGGCCCCGACACGGGGACGCACCGCGTAGCGCGCGGCGGTTCGTTCAACGACAACGCTCAATATCTGCGTATCACACACAGGGTGCAGTCGCTGCCCGGCTCTTTCTTCTCATATCTGGGCTTCAGGTGCGCAAATGGCTATCCGCTCGTCAAGGCCACCGTTTACCCGTCGTCGGGCTATACAACCAATGCCTTCCAGCTCACATGCACGATCCTTGCGGGCTCATACGAAAAACTCGAGGGGCGCTGTGGCTCGGCTTCGTCCTGGGAGGAATTCGCATCGGGCACGATCCGCATGGATTGCACATACAGCTCCGCCGGAAGCTACACGCCGGAGTGCAGAGCCGATGAAACCATTACCGACGAGGTGAACACATCGGTGGCAGTGTCTGAACTCAATAGCCAGTGACGCGCCGGTCTTCAGAATCCGCGCGGAATATTTCGGCATTTATGCGGGACGGTCGCCACGCATCCCGCCTGAGCGTTTTTTACGATAACCACAATCGCGCCGCACCTCTGCGAATGGGCATCGTTGTTTCAGAACGATTACGCGGTCGGATTACGGCCATTACAGATGAAAAACTACCCCATCGTGTATCCATCGCGTTAAAGATGGGCGCTGGAGTGCCCGAAACTTGATTCATGTGTAAAAAGTTGCAAAAAAAATATTTTCACGATGAACTTTCGAGAATAATAGCACAGGATTCGGGGTACGATAACGAACGATAGGATACGCAATGATAAAGGTGTGCAAAGACACGATTTGACAATTGTCAAGCGGTGGTCGAAAAGCTCTGTAGAGAAGTCGACGCGATTCTGTAATTCCGCCCTGCTGACGCCGTGGGTAAACTATGTCCCCGGGTAAGCTTCATTTCGCTAGACAGTGACGGACTATTCAATATAACCAAGAGACTTGAGTCTTTTCTCGGACTCAGCATCTATTTCCATCGTAGATTTTATCGGCTTTTTTTCTTTGAGAAACTTCATTGTTTTTTTCTGAAAATATTTTGCCTTTTCAGGGTTTTCATTAACAATATTTGTCATCTCATCAGGGTCCTTGTTAAGATCATACAATTCAAACTCCGGTCCGTCAGGAGTGGGAATGTAAATGAACTTCAATCTTCCATCTGTAACCATGACCCATTTCCCTGATTCGCCTACAATCATGTGTCTTTGTTTCGTGCCGGGTTTGAAGCGCCGAAGCTTGTTGTCTCTCTGTTTTTCATCATAAAGAATCAAAGTCTGAGAATATACAAGCGGTGGATTATGAGGAACGATGCCTTTGAGATAGGGGACCAGAGATTCCCCCTCGCATACGTATTGGTCGGGGTTTATACCGGCAAGTTCAATGATGGTAGGCTTTATGGAAAGCGTGGAAACTGCATGCTTTATTCTTACTCCGGCATTGCCATGATCCGGGGGTACTATAATAAGAGGAACTCGTGTCACATCCTGATAGAGCGTGTAGGCATATCCAAAAGGATTATCATGTCTCCCAAAACTGTTCCCGTGATCAGCAGTGAGAATGATTATCGTATTCTCTGACAGGGACAACTCTTTCAACCGTGTAACGACCAGATCAACACAAAAATCAGTATACGTCACTTCAGACATATAATTTCTTGGTTGAGCATCGCTGAGCGTCTCGTCTCCATCACGAGCTTCTACTGCAATTTTTCTCCAATCGGCATGATCCAAAACCCACCTGTCTGCAAGCTTAGTAATCTTGTTACTCGAGTTTTCATATATTTTAAAATGATCCGGAGGTGTGTATGGACCATGAGGATCCATAAAATGAATCCAGAAGAAAAAATTCTTTTCCCCGGAGATTATGCTCTCATTATCAGCGAGATTCTCCAATTCAACCAGCGCGGAAGCGGCAGTGTATCCCGAAGGCAGCATCTGCTCATCTCCGGGATCCAGAAAAGTATCAAATCCAAGCGCGTAACCCGTTCCTTTTCTCATTATTGGACTACCTGAAATTCCAATCGTCAGGTATTTATTCTTTTTCATAATCTTTGCAATAGTTTCAAAGCCTTTTCGCCTCATCAATTTATTTACATTCGTTTTATATGTATAAGATTTCGGAAACCTTGACGTAAAAAGTGAAAACATGGATGGAGTTGTCCATGGTATTGAAGGGAATGCCTGCTCGAAAACGATTCCCGATTCGCATAATCTATCGATTGCAGGAGTCCTGGTGACTTTTTCACCATAACAACCGATCTGGTCCGCACGCTGGGCATCGATGGTTATCAGGAGTATATTCGGCCTGTTCATTTTAGTGGATTTCTGTTTTACGCATCCAGTTATTACAATCACCGAGAAAATAAGTATAGAAACAGGAAAAATATATAGCTTTGAAAATCTTGATAATGAAAACATTAATTATCCCCTCTCAGTAAAGTTGTTACTACCCTGGAAATCCCGCGAATCCGGACCTGGACCGCAAAAAGACTTATAATACAAGACACGGCAATAGGGTGGGCCTGCCTGCTTTGTATTTTATCCGACACACACATATCGAATTTCTTTATAGCTTCCACCGTGGCTGAGCCGCAGAAAAATGTGTGGCGCTGCGAGCCGGATTGTGTGAAAGTCTGTCTCTGTCGCATATTTTACTCCAAATTATGTATCCATTGAAGGCTCGTGTCAGAAAAAATGTCCGCAGGGTGCACTTGTACACCGAAGTTTTCCTTGTTGCGCTGGTTTATACCGGACAGCATCGCAATCAGTTGATTCGCAACAGGATGCGCTTTAAAAGACCTCGTGGCACGGCGACTTCCGCCATTCGAAAATAGGTGTATCTCTCTGTACTGACAACCTTTGCGCCGATTTTGACCAGCTTCACCAGCAGGCTTCTCAGCGACCAGTGGCTGCCAGAAGCGGCGCATGGATAATGTCCGGCGTTGCGCTCGAGGAGGGGCCGAACGCGATAGTTGTCGAGGCGGAAGACGAAGCCGGGAATGTGGCGGTCGAGCGGTGGTTGCGGCGCGCGGACTGAAAACGTTTATTATAACATCGAGCAATTGTAAAATTATGTTCGTAGCGAGGTCGAGCGAAATTGTTCAGAGCAAGGCAGAGGTGTAAAATCCTCGCAGGCGTACTTGTAAAGTCCGTCGAGGACGATTTCGCGCAGACAACGCAGCTATGGACAATAGCAGCCGACCGCAGCAGAATCAGAATTTTGCAATTGGCTCGTAGGATGGGTTAGCGTAAAAACGATAACGGTGTAACATGAAAGTAGTGACAATCGGTTTTAGAATATATTGGGGGAACCTGTTCAAAACCCGGATGCGCTGATTATTATCTATTCGGCGGCGGTTCAGAACATATCCGAGTGATAGTCCCTGAACCAATCGAAGAAGTGCTTGAGTCCTTCTTTGATTCCTGTCTGCGGTTGAAAGCCGAGCAGCTTTCTTGATTTATCAATATTCGCGCTTGTTTTATGCACGTCTCCCGGCTGCATGGGGAGCATATCTTTCCGGGCCTCGCGTCCGAGATATTTCTCTATAAGCTCGACAAACGACATGAGCTTCTCGGTTTTCGAGTTGCCAAGGTTAAATATCTCGTAGTCGAAAGGAGTGTCGATTGATGCGAGTACGCCGCTTACGATGTCGTCTATATAAGTGAAGTCCCTGTACATGTCGCCATTGTTGAAAAGAGGAATGGGTTTGCCCTGCATTATCAACAGCGCGAATTTATAACATGCCATGTCGGGCCTGCCCCACGGACCGTAGACTGTGAAGAATCGCAGTCCGGTTGTTTTCATGCCGTATAGATGGTGATAGACGTGTGCGAAGAGTTCGGATGTTTTTTTCGTGGCCGCATACAATGATATCGGCATATCCACATTGTCTTCGACGGAAAATGGGGTTTTCTTGTTCTTTCCGTACACGCTGGAGCTGGAAGCGTAGACGAAATTCTCGGGTTCGAATTCCCGCATAATCTCCAGCAGGTTCAGAAAGCCCTCGACGTTTGTTTTTTGGTATATGAAGGGGTTTTCGAGAGAGTAACGGACGCCCGCCTGCGCCGCGAGGTGGCAGACATGAGTGGGCGGCTCGCGCCTGATAGTGTCGCGCAGTTTTTCATAATCCGCAATGTCGCAGAGTTCGAATCTAAGGTTCGGGTGTTGTATCCGTTCGAGACGCGCCTTTTTAAGGCTGACCGGGTAGTAGTCGTTCATGTTGTCGATACCGATTACCTTATCGCCGCGCGCGAGCAGTTTTTCCGCCACCCGGCTTCCTATAAAGCCTGCGACGCCTGTTATGAATACTGTTTTCGGCATAGTTTGTAAACTTATCAAGCAAGGTGGAATAAGTCAAGAGTTAAGGTAAGTCTCCCTGAATGAATCAGCGGGATTCTCGATCACGGTACTGTGTGTTTCGTGTGTCGGAGCTATCCGGATTTATTGTATATCGCTGTGACTGTGTGGTAGACTGTTCGTTAATTGCATTCGTGAGGAATTATGAAGGTGCTGTTCGTCGACATATCGTTCTTGAATGGTGGATTTTTCAGGCCCCTCGAAATCGATTGGTTTTCAAGGAGATATCGATATATTTGATTAAGTTTTTAAGAACAATGCGTCAGCGATGGCGCGAGATGGTGAGGCTGATTTTTCATAACCCGACCATGTCTTTAGAAGAGGTGGATTATGACACTTACTGGAGAAGCAGGCGTAAAGAAGGCGCGTCGGCGCTGAACAGATTCGGGGAATATCGAGCGGATTGGATTATCGGGCGAATCGAGAACGGCGCGGCGGTGCTGGACATCGGCTGCGGCGACGGCAGCATATTAAGACATATCAGGGAAAGAAAAAACATCAGGGCAATTGCAGTCGAGAACTCTGATGTTGTTATCGGATGTTTGAAGGATCAGGGATTCGATGCGCAGAAGCTGGATTTCGAGGACTTTGAATCTGTGGAATCGCTTCCTGAAGCGGATCACATCCTTCTGCTCGAGGTTATCGAGCACATGAAAAATCCCGAGAAGTTTTTGCGAATAATCGAAACAAAAGCTCGCAGGTCTATCATTTTCAGTGTCCCGAACAGTGGATATTTCCCTTACAGGATAAGACTTTTATCAGGTCGTTTCCCTATGCAGTGGCGGGTTCATCCCGGTGAGCATCTTCGGTACTGGACGCTCGCCGATATGCGCAGGTGGCTGCGAGACCTTGGTTATTTAGAATTCAGCACGCTGCATTGCTATGAGGGGATACCGCTGCTGAACCGGGTATGGGGTTCAATGTTTTCGATGGGGATTATCGTTGAGATCGACTTGGAAAAAAGCAGGAGCTGAAATTGTGTATGAAAGTGATTGCTCTGACATCTACGCTGGATATGAATAACGGGTGGGGCTGCCAGGCGTCGAATATGATCCGTCATATCGGCGAGGCCGGGGTCGAGTATGCAACGGCAGGAATTGTCAGTCCTGTGAGAACAGGTTTCGGCATTTCTCGTTTGGACATATTGCTTAATAGAATCATGAAAAATGTGAAACGTACTCGTGAAGTTATCAGCATCTGCAACGCGGACGGCAGGTTCGACCTGATACATTCCATGACTGAAAATTCGGCAGACATGGGGCACGCGCTGTCACAAAAACTGCACATACCGCACGTTATCACCGCCAATGGTACCTATGCAATTACTCTTCCAGCGAGAAACCCGGTATTCAGGGAAGCTTTCGCCGGAGCCGACAGGGTTGTTTCGATCAGTGAATATACGAAGAAAAGAATGGCGGAAGAAAGGGTGGAAGCCGATGTCGACGTTGTCAATCCCGGAGTTGACAAGAAAAAGTTTTGTCCGGACCCGAATGTCGAAAAAACAGATACTGTTCTCTTTGTGGGAAACCTGAAAAGAAGAAAAGGGATACGGTTCATTCTCGAAGCATTTGCCGAAGTTAACAGGAAAAAACCCGAGGCAAAACTCCTGATCGTGGGCAATATCAATAGGGACTATAAAGGCAATCATGAATATCGCGCAGTGGCGGATTATATCAGTAAACAGGGAATAAATGCGGAATTTACAGGGAAAGTTTCAGTAGATGAACTTGTCGGATTGTACCGGCGTGCGAAACTGAATGTGCTTCCGTCGAAGTCCGAGAGATATTATTTCGAGGGTTTCGGACTGATACATCTCGAAGCCAACGCATGCGGCACTTTCACGGTGGGAACGTATGACAGCGGCAATGAGGATGCGATAACAGACGGGCGCGGCGCACTCGTGAATTACGGAGATGTCGCAGACATGGCAAGAATATTACTGGCTGTTCTCGATAATCCGCCCGAGATTGATGTCGCAGATGTCCGAAGCTGGAATGACGTCGCTGCGGACTATATTGAAATCTACGAAAACGTAACCGGCAAGCGCGTTGCAGACTGATCTCCCGACCCGAATTTCGCATAGCCATCCTCGGCATTCATTTGATTCTATCTGTTTAACAGCGAAGTATAGATATTTTCGAGATCGTCAACCATGCGTTCGAGTGAGAACTTTTCTGTTGCGAATTTTTTTCCCGCCGCGCCGAGCGATTCGCGAAGCTGCGCGTCGCCGGTCAGTTTTTCTATGGCGTCGGCGAATGCGCGGGAGTCGCACGGCGCTGTCATGATACCGTGATCGTGTATTGAAAAACTGCAGCATTCCTCGCGCATCGGCCCCGCGATATCCGGCACACCGCCCACCGACGTTGCCACAAAAGGTATCCCGAGCGCCATCCCCTCGATCAGTGTTGTGGGCGTGCCTTCATTATTCGAGGATATGATTACAACGTCAAGATTGTTGTAGATGTCGGCTATCTTATCGACCATTCCTGTGAAAGTGACAATTTCACTTATGCCGAGCCGCTTGACTTTTTTCTCCAGGTCATGGCGCAGGCTGCCGTCTCCCACTATTGCGAATTTCGCGCCGTGCGCGCGGCCTTCTTCATTCAGAATACTTACCGCATCGACGAACAGTCCTACATTTTTTATGTCGGCCAGACGGCCTATGTAGCCAACTGTCAACTTATCCTTCGGGCCGACCGTTTCATCGTCCGACGTGGAATCCGGGCATGGTTCCAGTTCGTGGAAGTATATCCCGAGCGGGACTGCTCTGAATTGTTCCCGCCTTCCAATGCCGAATTCCCGGTTTATTTCTTTCAACAAACCATCGCTTATCGCCACAATAATATCTGTTGCATATCTTGCCAGGAAACGTTCGATCGAGAGAAATATCTTTGTAACAGGCGGGCTCCAGTAGTTCCTGAATGTGTGTCCGTGGAAGGTGTGCACACATCTGACGCTCCTGCCTGTTGTCAGCCTGTACAGCAATGCGGCCACTCTGCCCACCGTGCCTGCTTTTGCCGTATGCGTATGCAGTATGTCGGGCTTCTCACGGCGCAGAATCCGGTAGAACTTAATTATGTTGAAAAAATCTTTATAAGTAAGGCTTCTTCCCATATCCTCTATATAGACTGGGGTTACGCCCATTTCTTCAGCAAAGTAGTTCATATCCGCTTCGTTTGCTTCCACACGCCCGCTCACCAGCATCGCAGAACGTCCGCGATCGCGCAGCATTTTTGTGATCCATATAACGTGTTTGGCAGGTCCGCCGACATTCAGGCGGGCTATCAGTGTCAGAACACTGTAGTCGGTATTCGCTTCACTCATTAACTGCTTTGACGACCCTTTCCGCGCACATTGCAATACCCGGGACAGTCACTTGAATCTCACACTACAAAAATGTGGAAATGTCATGCGCATTATTCAGACTCATACTGTAGTGCAGTATATTGACTTATTCAAATCGTTGAATAAATTTGTGATCTGAATTGAGCTATTGTATTATGTTCTCCTGAAAGAGTTTGCGCCGATTGTTTTTCGGTAAATATTATCGGAATCCATTTCCCAATTATGTGAATGGTTGCATTGCTTTTGAAAGAACAGAGAAAAAACATACTGATGTTTTCGAGGAGGCACCCTGTAGGGCATTCACTGCTCGAAGATATGTATATCAGAATATTGCCCGCGAGAGGCTGGCATGTCACGTGGATGCTGCCCCATGATGAACCGGAGGCGGGGATCAAAGAGGTGGATATCAAAGGTACAAGGGCGTTTCTTTACCCGCGGCGACCGGATGCCTGGCACACACATCTTCAGGCGGTTGCCGCTTTGCGCGAGCAGATCGAGAGCCGCCGCTATGATGTAGTCCAGGTGCGCAACGACTGGGATACGGATATCGCGGCGCTGTGGACAGGCCGCAGGACGGCGCACAGGTGCCGCATTCCTTTCCTATTTCAAGCTTCGTTCGCGCTGTGGTTTTCATCACGCAGGACGGCCCGTCTGGACACTTCCGCGAAAAGAGTTCCACGCATTATCAGGACTGAGATACAGAATTCGATTGTCAAACGTCTAAGGCCGAAAGCGGACTGGATTTTCCCTGTAAGCGAAGTGATGAAAACCGAACTCGAGGAAATGGGCTGCGACCCGTCTCGCATGTCGGTGTTGCCGATGGGGTTCGACTGTTCGATAAAGCCGGAAAACATCGACCCCGGGCCGGTACGCGGCAGATATGGGCTCGGCGACAGGCCTGTCGCGGCGTATTTCGGAACAATGAAGTCGGCGCGCCGCCTGGATGTTCTGATCGAAGCCTTCGCTGTTTGCCTGAAAAAGATTCCCGATGCAATGCTGCTCATGATTGGCGGTGGAGATGCGCCCGCCGACATGGAACAATTAAAACAACTTTGCAGCAGGCTCGGGATACGACACAATGTTGTTTTTACCGGACAGGTTTACAGGGGCGATGTGTTTCCGCTTATCCGGGCGTCGGATTTTACAATCTCGCCATATCCGCTCATACCTGCGTTCATGTCGTGCAGCCCCACAAAACTCGTCGAGTCGTTCATGATGGCCCGCCCGGTACTCGGCTCCGCAATACCGGAACAGGAACATCTGATCGAAGGATCGGGCGCAGGCCGGATTGTAGCACACACTGTAGATGGATATGTCGAATCTATGATCGAGTATTTTTCAAACCGGGAAATGACGCGGGAACTGGGCGGGAAGGGCCGCGAATATCTCGAAAAGTTTCGCGACTACAATAAAATCGCGGATGAACTCGAAGAACTCTACCTGAGGCTGATCCGGGACAAAAGCGGGGTGTCCGCATGAGCGGTGTCGTCGAGCGGCCCAGGATACTTTTCTTCATGGGAACACTTTTCTGCGGCGGCGCGGAGCGTGTGATCGTCAACTGCATCCGATGGATGGACAGGAGCGCTTACGAACCGCATCTATGCGTGATGGATCAAAGCGGTCCTTTGAAAAAAGAAGTGCCCGAAGACGTAACAATCCATCTGATGTCGCCGAAGTTCAGGTATGTCATTCCGGCGGTGGTCAAGCTGGTCAGAGCCCTCAAACCCGAAGTTGTCGTATCAAATCAGATGCAGATGAACTATGCTTTACTGGCCGCAAAATTTTTCTTCCCGAAAAAAACTCGTGTCATACTGCGGGAAGCGACTATTCTGAGCAAGTGGATAGACGCTAATGTCGAGGCCGGCGTGATCGGCGGATGGACAGGCGCGGCATATAGATTATGCGCAAAATTTCTTTATCCGCGGGCGGATAAGGTTATTTGCAATTCAGGAAGCGCCGCCGATGATCTTGTGCATTCCAGCGGTGTAGCCGAGTCGAAAATCAGGGTTATTTCAAATCCTGTGGATACGGAAAGGGTCTGCGGACTTGCGGATCAGACAGACAATCCGTACAAAACCGGTGGTGTGAATCTCGTCGCCGTGGGACGCATGGTTCCTGTGAAAAGATACGATTTCCTGCTGGAGTCGATGGCGGAATGTATCTGTCGGCGAAAAGACCTGCATCTTACAATAGTGGGAGACGGCTTTATGAGGCCGGCGCTTGAAACCCTGATAGCTGAACTCGGACTTTCCGGGCATGTGCGGCTCGCGGGTTTTATCGAAAACCCTTACCCATATATCAAACATGCGGATATGCTGCTGCTGACATCTCTTCTTGAAGGTTCGCCGAATGTTGTACTGGAAAGCGTCTGCCTCGGCACTCCGGTCCTGTCCAACGAGGTTATCGGCGGCACACGCGACATTGTGGAAAACGGTGTTAACGGCTGGATCGTCGATGTCCAGGAGCCGACAACATTCGCCGGGGAAATACTTCGCGCTATTGATGCGTTGCCGTCGTTGAACAGGGTTCAGTTTGGTGATAATGCCGCTGTGAAATATAATATCGAGGTTATCATGAAAGAATATATGGATGTTATAACAGGAAAAAAATAACCGCTCGCAGGATCGTACCGGTAATAAAGAATGTTCTTTTTCTGATACCAAACAATTCGCACATAAGCCCTGCGCATATTTGAGGATAATGATATGAGAAACAAGATTGTCGGAATAGCAGGAAGCCCTCGCAAAAGGGGGAACACCGAAAAGCTCCTTGACTGGATTCTCGACGATGCCGCTGGGCGCGGCGCGGACACGGAAAAGATCAGGACATCGGAACTTGATATTTCCCCATGTATAGAATGCGGCGGCTGCCTGAAAAAAGGACTTTGTGTTATCGACGACGAAATGCAGGATATTTATGATAGTGTGCTCGGTGCCGACTGGGTGATTATGGCAGCACCGCTTTTCTTTATGAATGTACCCGCGCAAATGAAATCCTTTATCGACCGCTTCCAGTGTATATGGGCGAAAAAGTTTGTGTTGAACAAACCTGTCAGGGACGATGATAGACGTCACAGAGGACTGCTGCTAACTGTAGGCGGCACTAAAGGCACAACTATGTTTGCCGGAATAGATCAGCTTATGAAGTGTTTTTACAGTATTCTCGACATCGAATTTGACCGTGAACACAGCCTCTATTACAGACAGATCGACGCACGAGGCGACATCGAAAAACACGACACAGCGAGAGCCGACGCGCTGTTGGTAGCGGAATATATTTCAGCACCACTTGAAAAGTAGCTGTGCGAAAACCTGTTCCTGCCCGAATATGTATAAATCACTCTCCGCATATTTCACCAATGCGGGCCAAAAATCGGGAGAATGCCTGTTAATACAAGGCGCGGCAAGTGAGTGGTGCGGGAGCAGCCAGCCGGCCGGCCTCTTGCGCAATATGCAGGTATGTGACCAATCCCGAATCGCCGCCGCAACGCGGTAGAACAGGCGTTATAGCGATTTTCCGGATTTCTTTGTGAGAAATCCGGGATAGCTGCGTTGTCGGCACAAAATCGTCCTCAACGTACTCTACGAGTACGCCTGCGAGGATTTTGCACCTCCGCCTTGCTTCTGAAAAATTTCGTTTGACCTCGCTACGAACATAATTTTGCAATCGGCTCGTATTACGATGACATGATCGCTTCAAGGCATACCCCGGCATTTTTTTAACAACTCCGGGATTCATTGCCCGGAGTTTTCACAAAGAAATCCGGAAACATTGATTCCCGAAAGAACATTCGGGAATGACAAACTTTCTTCCTCGTTACCAGGACACCCTTCTCGCCGGCCTATATTGTCCCCGGCGGGAAAAAATGCTATGCACTGCTGTCAGTATTGATGCGGCAGGTGGTATCCCTTCCGGAAACAACGAATTATCTGCTCATCTATCGAGTCGCCGCCCGGCTGCGGCTGGTATTTATGCCCTTGATTCCGGCAGTATTCAATATAACGTCCGACAGTATCTCTCCCAAAACCCAGGCTGAATATGTTGAAAACAGCGAGATCGTCTTCAATGGAAATGAACGCGAGCAGTTCGTTGATCTTTTTTTCGATCCGAACATAAGCGTATTGCTTACAGCGAAGTATTTCCTCCCATTCGCGCCCGCCCGTTTCATCGTAGGGTATGACAAAACCAGCGGAATTGCCTGCAACACGCGGTCTGACTCCGGCGATGTCGGGACCGGGATTCCGCAGGAGGAAACTTTTGTGGCTCGCAATAAAATCTATATTGTCCGAGTTGCGTTCGATATATGAGACTGTTGCATCCACATCGGAAGTTTGTTCGTATGGGAACCCGCTCAGGATATTGACGCAGGTAACTATCCCGGCGCCGGCGGCAAGAGAAAGCGCTTTTTCGGACTCCGCCGCTGTGAAGCCTTTTCTCATATTATTCAGCACGGCATCGCTGCCGCTTTCGACGGCAAAAGTCAGCATGACGCAGCCGGCCGCGCGCATCTTCTCCGGAATCCTGTGATCGCTGAAGGTGGGCCGCGCGACAGCCTTCCACAGGACCGGCGCTCCGATATTCGCCAGTGCGTCGCAGAACTGTTCGAGGAAGGCCTCATCAATATTGATTGATCGAGACAATATTTCCACATTGTTTAACCCTGTCTCACGGGCCATCATAGCGATACTCTCAGCCGCTTGCACAGGGTCCATTTTCCGGAATATACCGGGGTTGCCGCAGAAAGCACAGTCGAAGTTGCAACCCCTGCTTATATAGTAACAAAAACGACCGACGAGATTCTCTCTGTCGAACATCATATTTTCACTTTCGAAAAATGACTTCAGTTTACCCGGCATGGGAACAAGATAATCGCACATTGCGAGGTTGCCGAAGGCAGGGGCAGGAATCAACGATATATCAAATTGTGAGTCCGGCATTCCCGGCGAAGAAATATTGCCGGAAATCGCGGCGGCCGACCGGTCGCCGTATTCCATCATGTTGAGAAGCCCGCCGACACTGTAAATCCAGAATGGCGAGCCGTCAAAAACATAATCGGCCAGACCTTCGAATCGTTCTTCCGGCACCTGATCGATATACTCGAACACAACAGGAGATTCCGGCCCGGTTTTCCTTATGCAGTCCCCGAGTCCCATTGCAAGTTCCACTTGAGTAGCGGCATCAAAACACTGCAACAGTTCATAGCGCGAACATATCCACAACACGGATGCGCCGCGCAGTTCTTCAGGCGGCAGCAGTTCTCTGAAAACCGATTCGGCCTCTTTTCGCGATATGGTTTCATTCTGCTCTGCAAAGTTTTCCTCCCCCGGTCCCGCTTCCAGGGCCGGGCCGCCCGACAATTCAGAGCGGGTCTTCCATCTCCTGTCCAGGTCTATTATGCCGGAAGGATAGCCGAGTTTGTCCAGGAAGCCCTTCATCCCGCCCGCCGACATGGGCGCTTGCACAATGTGCTCCCCTTGTTTGCTCAGACTGAAGGGCATAAAGATAAAGGATGTGCTTATCCTGTCATCCCGGCACTTTCTGAAAACATGCGGATTGTTCGTATCGGTGCCGCAGACCCGGAGACCGGACTTCCCGCTGCGCTGCGATTCGACATACGGTCTGATAGAACGATCGTCCCGCACGCAAGCTGTCGTCACCGGTCCTTCGCGTTCGGCGGACTCGATATGCTCGACAAGCACGGATATATCTCTTTCTGTTAATCCTGAATCGCCCGCCGCCGGGAACCCGCCGGATATGATGATACTCTGTGCGCCCAGCCGCCGGCAGACAGCGATCGTTTTCGGCACATCCCTGAAGTTGATCCCGGCAACAGGTATCTCCACATGGAGCCCGACCCCGGAATGAAATGAAGCTATATTGCCGACACCTTCAAGTGTCTGAAGACAACTTCCGGGCATACCCGTAATCGAGTCGTGAACATCAGGATTGAAACTATAGACCCGAACCACATAATCGACGCCTTCGACGTCCAGAAGGCGGGCGGCGTAATCTTTATACACAAGCATACGCGCGTTGGTATGAACCTGAAGCACGTCCGGCGACAGCTTCTTCAAGCCCCGCAGCAGTCCGGGCAGATCGTCGATAAGAGTCGGCTCCCCATCCGAAACGATGTACCCGTTGAAATAAGGGCGTGCCTCCTCTGCCTCCTTCAGCAAGTCGTTCGCCGGCCTGCTCCGCTTGCGTTCTCTTTCCCGGTAAATGCAGATATTGCAGTTATTATTGCAAAAGCCGTCAAGAGACAGTACATAGACGATATCAGAGAATTTATGGTTCGACACTCATTGCACTCCTGTTCGGCAATAATCTGTTTCCGGGGAAAACCACTATCTCGGATTCTTCATAAAGAAATCCGGGATATGCACCTCACTGAAATTGTATCATAATGCACCGATCAGTAAAATGTTGTCATTCTTCCCGGCTGCTCCGCGCGGCGGCGAAAGTATTACTTGCGGAGAATCTTCAATTTTACATGAAGTTGGTGTAAAGTATTCATCAGACACCAATAATCAAGAGATTTTATATGGAATTGTATCCGAACTCCGGGAAGTATTGAAACGGATGAGTCCGGATCAAACGTTGATATGAAGAACATCGGGTAAAACAATCCACAGATGAACATTCGGTTTATTCATACTCCAAAACGGATAGAAGACCGTGGGAAGTTGCTCCAATACCAGGTCATGATCCCGCCGCTCGGCATCTGGAGCCTCGCGGACCTGGCCACGCGGTATTCACAAAATGTCAGGATTATTCACACGGGGATCGAAACGCTGAGGGACTCCGGATATCGTCTGGAGGAAAAACTGGCCGGCGAACCGCCGGACCTTGTCTGCTTCGCGCTGCACTGGCATAAGCAGCTTTTCGAAGTTTACGAAATGTCACGAGCAGTAAAACGCGCCTGTCCCGATACACGCGTCCTGCTGGGCGGGATCACGGCCACAGCCTTCGCCGAATCAATCATGGCCGATTGGCAACACGTGGATTACATCATACGCGGCGAATCGGAGCAGGCGCTGGACCAGCTTCTTCGGAATAAATTCACACATCCCGGGACTGTTTCAAATATCTCATGGCGCACTCCCGACGGCATGCCCGTGCACAACCCTGTCGATTATCATGCTCCGGGCCATCAACTTGATATGTACTCTCATACCAGAATCACATTACTGCAGAACCATGAACTGTACCGCGGTCGTTACTTTTATGACGCTTCGTCCGAGACCTTTGGTAAATGGACGCGCTCCGCGCGCACCTGGTATCTTTATATCGGGCGCGGATGTACGGTCGACTGCGCCTTCTGCGGCGGCGGCGCACATGCACATTCACTTCTGTCGCGGCGTACAGGCGTTTCCATGCGCAGCCCCGAAGCCGTAGCTTCCGACATTACATATATGAACCGCAACCATGACACTCGAACATTCTATATCTGTTTTCATCCACCGGGTTTCAAGCGTGGTTTCTACTCGAAGTGTTTTTCACTGATTCGCAAGTCGTCATTGAAACCCGGCATGATTTTCGAATACTACAACACTGTGCCCGACGTGAGTTTTTTTAAGGATTTCGCCGATACATTCGATATCTCGACGTCCCAACTGGTTTTCTCACCGACGGCATTCACCGAAACCGCCAGAAAACGATTCTGTCCCTCCGGCTTTTCCGATGATGATTTAAGAAAGCTCTTGCTTGAAACAGAAAAATCAGGCCTGCCCACAGTCTTCTACTACTCCCCGCTTCCCCAGGAACCTCTCGAGGAACTCATGCGGGGACTGAAATTCGCTCGAAACCTGTTGCGGCGTTTCAAACATCTGACGATCATCACGATGCCTATCGAGATCGAGCCCCTGTCCCCTTGGGCGCTCGAACCGAAAAAACACGGCTTCGAGCCTCTCCGAACTTCACTCGAACATTACATGGTATATCACAGTAAACGCAGCGAGAAATCCACAGAGAATGATCTTGGATACAGGTTCCCTCACTTCGAATCCGTAATCAGAAGTATCTCCGGATTCTCGAACGACCCGCGCTGGATTTGTTTCCACCCCTTCATTTTCGATTCCTTCACTCCGACATAGTGTCATGTCACACTTGTAAATGCGCAGGGTATGCAGGGCGCGTTCAGTCATTGCGTTTGCGCTTAGCCCCAATACCGTTCACTTAAGCAATAATGATGCTCAAAGTCAGCGTTAACTGTTCCCGGGGGTATACATGTGAATGTTTTGGAGTGCAACGACTGTGTCGTTGCATATACGGAACTACTATAGCTATCCCGCATATTACACCCCGATGCGGGCTATCTATCACCATCTCTATCAAGTTCGACAAAGATTTTCGACGCCATGCCGCGCCCGATGGCAACACGTGAGCCGCGAATGGAGATGATCATCTGTCCGCCGCTTGTGATGACCTCCACGCGTGTGTCCGGTGTGAGTCCCATGTCGGAAAGTTTTTTCACGAGGTTGCGGCCACCATGTATTTTCCGGATTATTACGCTCTCTCCCTGTGCCGCCATCGTAATAGGCATAAGCGGCTCGCGTTTACCCATACATTCCGAGCAGATGCCATATATTTCGAGCTTGTGGTTGAGAGTCTCGAATCCGTGGCTCCGGGAGATATTTTCCTGGATCCGCTCGAGCTGCGGATCAAAAAATTCGATGATCTTTTCACATTTTATGCAGACAAGATGATCGTGATGTTCGGTGAGATGCCAGTGTTCGTACAGTGTTTCATCTTCCCTGTTCTCGAAGACTCTTCTTTTTGCAAACCCGTATTCTTCCAGCAGCTTCAGTGCTGATTCGACATCATTGATATCGCACTTTTCACATGTCTTCGAGGCCAGGTCGAGCAGTTCCGTTGCCGACAGGTGGCTTTCCGTATCGAAAAAACAGTTCACCGCCGCTCGCTGTCTTTCGTCGAGTTCTATGTTGTTGTTTTGTGCAAGATGAAAAAACTCGGATCGTGCTTTTTCGTTTGACATCTGTCTGTGATCGTTATTATTGCTATTCATTCAGGTATTACCGTCCAGTTAAAAAATTATTTGTGTATTATTATTGATTCGTGTGTAATAAGTCATTTTCAAAAACAATGTTTTGTCAAAGTCGGTCAAGATGCTTTAAAATGCTGAACGCACGTTCGTTATAGTCGATCATTGTTTGTTGACAATTGTTATCTTCGACTTATTACACACGAATCATTATTGTCCTTGAAGTTATTTCTCCACATCGGTCCCGGCACCGGCAACTCGGGCCGGCATCGGGATAAACTGCATTTCTTCAGGAAGCGAAAAGAACCAGAGCATGAACTGCGAAAGCCGGGCGATCGTGTCGTTGCGGAAAATGTGCTCGGCCCTGCAAGCTTCTTCTTCGGCGATTTCTTTTGGTACGCCAAGTATCTCGTGGAAAAAACTGAAGAATTCCTCGTGCCTGCGAAGCACTCCGCGCGCCAGTGTTTCTCCCGGCGCTGTCAGGGTGACATGTGCTCTTTTCTTGTAGTCTATAAGGCCCCTGTCCCGCAGTTTGTTCATGTTGTAAGTCACGCTCGGCATTTTCACATTAAGGTATCTTGCGATCTCGCTGATGCGGACACGTTTTTTGACTTTTTGTAGTATATAAATAGCTTCGAGGTAATTTTCAAGAGCGGGCGTAAGTTTGTTCGATTCGTTCATCCTGGCCGATCTGTCTCGTTAGAGTCGACTAATTATACAAACCCGGTCCGGCTCCTGTCAACGATTCCATGGTTCATTTGTCGGCAGCGAATCGGACCGGTACAATATGTTACGCTTAATGATTGTATTCATCGTTCCCAGGGTGGACTTGGGAGCGCAAGGGTATGGAAGTTCCTGACTATGGTACTACGTGCATGGCTGTGAGCCATTGCCCGAAATGAAGCGCACACCGCACCGGGAAAAGGAAATGAAAATCAACAAACTGCACAGTTGGGATATAACCCCGAAAGACGCGGTCGAGATACAGAAACAGCTCGCGGGCAGAATAGTCGAGCGGCTGCCCCATGATTTCTGTCCGCGCCTTGTCGCCGCGGCGGACATCTCGTGCAACCGTTTATCGAGCCGTCTCTTCGCGGCGGTTGTGGTTCTCACTCTGCCCGATCTCGAACAGATAGAAGTCAAAACCGCCTCTGTTGAAACCGGCTTTCCTTACGTGCCGGGGCTGCTCTCCTTTCGCGAACTGCCTGTTCTCGAAGCGGCATTCGAAGCGCTGGAAAACGAGCCCGACTTTGTAATAATGGACGGCCACGGCAGAGCGCATCCCCGCCGGCTCGGGCTTGCGTGCCACGCCGGCCTTATCCTCGACTGCCCTGTCGTCGGAAGCGCCAAGTCGTTGCTTATCGGCAAATATGATGAGCCGGGCGTGGAGCGCGGCAGCTTCTCTCCCGTAATACATAAAGGCGAGACAATCGGCGAGGTGGTGAGAACCCGCGCGAACGTGAAGCCTGTATTCGTCTCTACAGGCAACCACATCGACCTGCCCGCCGCACGCAGGCTTATCCTCGATTGCGCCCCGCGCTTCCGCATCCCCGCCCCGGTCCGCGCCGCCCACAACGCCGCAAATGACGCCCGAAGAAGTTTCTATTCCGGTTGCGTTTGACCCCGCTTTCCGCAACTTGATAGTATGAAGCACGCGACAGGAACTGTAAGCAGGACTCATAGTTTCATCATTTGTAAATGCAAAACAATAAAGAGCCAGTTGCAAAATTATGTTCGTAGCGAGGTCGAACGAAATTTTTATGAAGCAAGGCGGAGATACAAAACCCCGCAGGCGTACTCGTGGAGTACGTTGAGAAAGATGTTGTGCCGACAACGCAGCTATCCCGGATTTCTCACAAAGAAATCCGGACAATTGCAGCCGGCCGCCGCCGAATCAATTTTACAATTGGCTCTAAAAATAATATATTTCAACAACCATGAGAGATGGTGCGGAACATTCTTCAAGCAGGGAGAACAAACGATGAAGCGATATTATTTCTTCGTACACTTTATTGCGCTTACTGTGATTCTGCTTTCTTCTGTTGCGTGTGCAGCGATAGCGGTGGATGATGAAAAAACCGGAGGACTGCTTGAGGTCCGCATACAGGACATGAGAAGCGACAGCGCCGCGCCCCCTGCGGACGGGACGATCGTTTCAGTTACGCTGTCCGGGAAAACCGACCGCTATTCGCAGTGGGATATTACGTATATGAGCACTGGCCTGCGTGTGAAAGGAATCCTTTTCATGCCGGCGGGTGCGAAGGGAAAAACCGACGAATACGGTTGCCTGCCCGGTGTAATATTCAATC
>JAJRTR010000073.1 GCA_024278215.1 bacterium | reverse complement strand
TTTTCAACTCCGTTCGATGACGACAATTTTCTTGCAAGCGAAGTCCCCGAGTCCGACATCGACCTTCTGCATGAACTACCGCTCGCTGTTCCCGGCAAGATCGAATATTTCGAGGGTGAGCAGCCGACGGGTGACATTATAGCAATAGATGTGATTTCGCTCGATGAAATTGATACGCCGGGAATTGTAATGATGACGACCTCGTCGATGGAGGTTTTTCGTTTCAATAAAAAGGGACGTCTCGTGCGTGAATGGAAGGGTGAATTCGCAAAGAGTTTCCCACGGCGCGGTACCGCCGCCACGGTTTTCGCAGGCACGCATAAAGGGCGTCGCATGGTGTTCGTTTCACTGAACAAATTCACTAAGTCTTTCGCGTATAGATGGAGTATCAACAACCATAGCCTCGAGAAAGCGGGCAGGATCAATTCATATATGGTGGACCTGCTGCCCATGCAGTCCGTATATCTGATGGCCGACTATGGAGAAGGTATTATCTCACGCGACGGCGGCAGCACTCATTTCGTGGAAGCAAACGACGCGGAACCCCGTAAAACAGGGTTTCCGATACAGGAAAACTACTATTCGGGCTGCATCATGAGATGGACGCTTGTAAGCGCCGAGCTTGCGAGAATCGCTGTTGTGACTGAAACCGGCGCAGTGAAGGTCTTCCAGGGACCGAGCAAACTCATGGCGCGGACGGAACCGGAATATGGCGGACAGCTCGTTTGCGGTCCGCGCACACCGGATGGAAGCTATCTTTTCACAACTACAAGTTCCGACACGGACGATGCGATAGTGATGCTGAATTATACCGGCAGCGAGATTACCGAGGTATGGCGCACGGACCCGCTCGGCGGCGCTGTCGTTCAACTCACAGACTGCGACCTCGACAAAAACGGAGAAATGGAACTTCTGGGTGTTCTCCAGACCGGTACGGGCCGCCAGATTCTTTTCCGACTGCTGCCCGAATACAAAGACACCGCCAGGAGACTCGACAGTGATGTCGATATTATCGGAACGGAAAAGACGAACGAACCTGAGACTGAAAATGAATGATTTGACACACAGAAAAAAAGCTGATCGGATTCCTTTTTGCAAATGCGGCGGCGACAGGAATTTCAATATATTTTCAGCCGCCGCCAACGCAACATTTGTTTTCATGCTTATTGCTTTTCTGACAGCCTGCGCACCAGCGTCTGCAATGCTGCCCCCAAAATTCGGCGGCACTCTGAAGGTGCCTGTGCCCGACCGAATGTCGAGATTAAACCCGGTGCTCGGTGTCAACAAGCACGAGTTCATGATGCTCGGCTGCATATATGAAACTCTCATCGCACCCGGTCCCGGAGGCACACTTCGCCCTGTGCTTCTCGACACCATGCCCATCGCATCGGACGATAATATGAAGTATTACTTCAAGCTCAGGAGCGGGATAAAATTTCACGACGGCTCGCCCCTCGATGTCGCAGACGTGCTCCACAGTTTCAAACAACTTGTCAACAATAAGCACTCCGCATATTCGTGGATATTCAGCAACGTAGTGGGCGCCGACGACTACAGAACGGGAAAATCAAGAACCATAAGCGGCTTCATCATAAAAGATTCACTCCGTTTCGAGATAGTCATGAAAAGAGAACAGCCGGATTTCATCAAATATCTCAGTTTCCCCGCCACAGCTATCATTCCCACCACAGACCGCCTGTTCGAACCGCCGATAGGCACCGGGCCTTTCAAATATGTGGACAAAACTCCGCAGGGCGACATCATTCTCGAAGCATTCAAGGACCATCACGAGGGCCGTCCATATCTCGACCGCATAATATTTAAACTCATACGCGGTGAGCGCGACCGCCTGATCGCTTTTAAACGTGGCGAGCTGGATGTTTGCGATGTACCGATCGGCGGTCTCTCGAAACAGGAACAATCTATGTTCCGCACGCCTGTCATCAGCCCGGTAAAATGGGCTTACATGCTTGATGTCAATCCCACATACACAGCGCTTTCTTCACCCGCTTTCAGGATTTCCATCTCAAATGCGATCGACAGAAAAGGAATAGTAAAGGGGATTCTCGACGGGAAAGCTGTCGTGACAAACGGACTCGAAGGCCCCGGTGACGACGAGGGCGTGCGGCTCGAAGCGTCAAAACAGGTGTTTGTGCCGGACGAGGAAAACGCTGCGACTGCCGACGGAGAACCGGCAATGAAGGAAGTTACGGTTTCGTTCCCTCTGTGGTATACGGAGTATATACCGGAAATTAAAGATGTCGCGGAAAAAATCAAATCCGATCTCGGTAAACTCGGTATGCGGATCGTGCCGGAAAACCGCACTATACCCGGCCTGTTCCAGTACCCGACCGATGCTGCCCCGGCGTTCATCCTCAGGTCGATCCCTCTGCTTGAAAATGTCGCTGAATCCGTCAGCGAACCACTCTACAACAAAAAATACAGGTCCCGCAACTCAGCCATGAGTCTCCGGACGTCGATCAACACTTACGGAGAGACCGCCGACACACCCGGAGCCGCCGTTATTATGCTGTTTGCAAAGCGGCCCGCCTATGTATACCAGCCCTTCATCTTCGGCATTCAATCAGGCATCGGAGGCGCTCCGTCATTCGAGAATACCTACATCAGGAAAAGATACACCGAAACAGAACAGCTCGACAATTAACGGATATTAACAGCACCTTATAGCTTTCCGCGCTCCGATTTCTCATATCCCCGTCGTTTGTCAAAAGTCAACTCTGAAATGCCGCCATATGCTCTTTTTTGATGCACTTGCTCATAACGACCTTCAGCCCCTTGTCTCTTGCTTTCTTCGCCGATTCGTTATGCGCGAGTCCTTCCTGCATCCATACCGTTTTCGCGCCGATCTCTATGGCTTCATCCACAATACCCGGAATTGCGTCCGGTTTTCTGAAGATATCAACCACATCGACTTTCTCAGTAATATTTTTCAGACTCGCATACGCTTTCTCTCCGAGCACTTCGTCGAGATTCGGATTCACAGGTATGATCCTGTAGCCGTTTTTCTGCAAGTATGCAGCCACACTATTACTGTCTCTCTCCGGCTTCGCCGATATCCCGACAACAGCAATCGTCTTCGATTCTTTCAGAATATCCACGATTTCCTTGCTGGAGGCATTGCTCATCGGTATTTCACATTCATTCGACATTGTCCTTCCACCTCTTTCAATATTTCGAAGATCACGGTATGAAATCAACGTGAAATAGTGCCGCTGATATTCTTCATTTCCATTCCAGGCGCGAGGTTGCTTTTATATAACCATAAGCGGCGCGCCCATGCGTGAGTGTCGAAATTCACCGCGCCTTCCGGTGTGTCGCGGCCCATGTCGGCTTCCATATAAACCTGCACACCGACAGAACCTTCCCCCGAATTTCTGATATTGACTTCGATCGTTCCCGAATCACTCTTCTTTATCCCGATGTCGATAGAAGCCGGACCCGCGTGAAGATCACTGAATTCTATCCAGCCGACACCGGGGGGCAGACAGGGATAGAGCGTCAACAGGTTTTCAGTGTGGTCGTACTCCATTCCGAGTATGTAATAGAGCAGCGCCTCGACATCAATCGCAGTCTCCCATGGACGGTATAGATTAGGATTTGCGGCATAATTTATCCATCGGTCCTTGCCGTCATAAGCTTCGGCAAATTCGCCGGTCGGCGACATTATTACCTTCGTCATTGCAGTGAACGCGCGGTCGGCAACCCTGTACGCGCCCATTTTTTTCAGGTCGTACAGGAGCAGTCCCGGTGTCATTCCCGTGTAGTAGCTCACGCGGGGAGTGGTGTTGATTGTTCCGTTTTTCGACATAAGAGTTTTTACAGTCTTAAGCAGGTTCTTTTTTTGTTTTCTATCCGCCGGTTTGCCGTAACCGTTCCAGAGCGGATGCAGATTTATGTTGGCAAACGGGTACTGCGCAGGCTCCAATGTGTCTTTCCTTTTATAAGGTATATAAAAGCCGCTGTCTTCCCGCCAGTAGGTTTCATCGGTGACGGCGCGGCATTGTTTCGCAAGCTTCCTGAATAGAGCGGCATCCTCTTTTTCGCCGATCTGCCCGGCCATATCCGCCATCGCCTCCGCAGCAACCGTATACCAGAAATTCGTATCCACCGAATAGAAATCGCGCATGGCAGCGGATTCGGCCATCATCACATACACCTGGAAAGTCTCATCGCCATGAAAAGGCATCATGAAGTTATCATATTTCTGTCCCAGCATATTGCGGCGCATAAAGCCGTAATGTTCCCTGATAAAATCTCTGTCGCCTGTGAAACGATAATAGTTGTAGATGTGAAGGATAAGTATGTTCGGATCATCGCCCTGCAGCGGGTCGAGCATCTGCCAGTCGAATTCTTCAGGGGCCGCCTTAATATCCAGGTCGGCATTGTAGCGGTTCCTGAAACCCGTCAGGCGGGTAGCGTAATCGTAGTAGGCAGCGATCCGGCCCGCATCTTTATATTTTCCGCCCCACAGCAGATACCTTATCGGGCCGTAAGCATCGCGACACCACGCGCCCGAATATCTTGCCATGACGACCAGCGCGCCGTTGCTTTCGACAATCTGTGTTTTGAGCATCACGAGCGTGTTTTCAAACAAGTCCGCGAGTTTTTTATCGGACGACCGGGCCGAAAGAGAACCGTCGAGCCAGTTGTGCCAGTATGCGCGGGTTTCTTCGAGTTTCGGATAGAACGATTCCGGGGCCGACTCGATTTTCCCCCTGTCGACTTCATCCCTGAAAAATGAAATCCTGACGATTGCCGCCGCCTCACCGCCCGGCGCAAGTACGCCCAGGGGAAACTCGAGTTTGCCCGGCGCCGCTTTCGCCGATGCGCCGGGAAGGTCTATCAACATTATCCTGTCTCCGGACTTATACGAGAGCGCGCTTCCGGCGAACACCTCCGCCGTCTCCTCTATCGTGTGCGATTCGACAACAAGTGACAGCCCCTCCACCGGTTCTTTCGTTTCGTTCCTGACTGTAACTATCCTGTAAATTGTTTCATCGCCCGGCGGCGCATAAGTAACCGAATACATCGAAACGCCGCCGTTGCTTTCCCTGTTTACCACGATAGCCGCCCCTCGCACGCGATATAAAAGGCATTTCGGCAGTTCTATATTCTCCACAGGTTTTTGCGTAATCTCAGCGTTGTTTCTTATCAACCTGTTCCATACCGGGGTGAATTGCACGGTTTCTGATTTCTCATAAACAGGCCCGACAAGATTAGTGAGCGTATTCTGGGGCAGGCCGACACCCACGAGCGCAAATACACGTCCGTTTCCTACGCCGTACACGCCCCGCGACGACATAGCCGGCCTGCTCTTCGACAAATCATATTCCTGGCTGAGCGCAATCCTGTCCTTCAACCACGGATACGCCTGAAACAGATCAATCTGCGCCGCATTGTTTCCAGTGTTCTCAAACGCGGCAGACCGAGAGCAAACGGAAATAACTAAAATCAATATCACCGGAATGAATGTTTTTATTCCTGTATATTTATGCGGCATAAACTGAACCTCGTCCCGAATCGCTTTGGGCATAATATTGTTATTATAGCGGCTATCAATAGAAATATCGTATGTAAAATCAAGAAAAACACAGTTCAATTACATTAGGGAACACAGGCATCGCAAATTCACTATGAATTATGTGCACCGCATTAAAGTAACCTCATCGCGCCTGCTTCACCAGCACGGGAAACCTCCAATAAAGATAACTGTTCACAGGTATGTATTTGAAATGCTTTGGAATGCAACGACTATGTCGTTGCAGGTGCAGTGTCACTTGAAAAGAAAAGACCCATTTCGCAAAAACTTACGTTATTGCATTCCAGGCTTTTCAGATAGTGCTGTGAAAACTCAAAAACAGCGGCTGTCTTTACCACGCAGAGTGAAGAATATCCGGTAAAATAATGGCAGTTTTCACAAATCCTGTTCTCGTGAACAGCCAATAATAATTCTGTTTTACTTCATCATATTCATGACCGGTGTTAAACTATAACGCATGAGAAATACAATATGGATATTGGTTTTTGTTACGGTGCTTGCACCGCATGTTTTATTTGTGCAGCAGGCGCGCGCTGTAGATGAACTCAGCGAAGAAGTGTGCTCGAATGTGTGTTTTCCGCGCAATAAGGACGGTCTTTTCTCCTGCCAGCAGGAGTGTTCTTCCGAGGATGATGTCGAGCTTCCAACAGGTATCGATTTCCTGATTAAACGCGTTCGAGACAGGCTCAAACCGCCGATTCTGGATAAAATGGAAATACTGCCGTCTTCGCCGCGCGCGGGCGAAAGTATGGACATCTACATGACTCCCAAGGACACCGACGTAGAATATATGATAGGTCTGAAAGCGAAGTTCGCGTATTCAACGAACGGCACGGAAAACTGGGTTGGGGTGATTCCCGATCTCGAGCCTGTCGAGAAAAGATGGAAAGCAGAAATAAAACTGCCGCGCGATGCGGATTCGCTGTATTATCTTGCGCGCCTTGGCGATGAAGACAGGAATACGTACATCGAATTGCCCTGCGAGACTACTGAACCTCATCCCGGCTCAAAAGATTGTTTCTTTCCGATGTCTGAGGATTCCACTTATGAGAAAACGAAAAATTTCGCCATAGACCCCGCACTCGATCTGACAAAATCGTGGATCGCTATAGATGATCGGCGTTTCTATTTCAGGATACAGGCAGTCGGCGACATAGCGGAAGGCGAACTTTTTCCCGCCAATTACTACTTCTATCTTCTCGCACTTTACGATCCCGGTCGCCCGACTGATGTCGATCCCTATCATAAAACAACTTTCGTTCTTTTTTCACCACTCTATTTCCTCAGTTCCACATGCTCAAGTTACCGCACGGGATTCGGCGAAACCGAGTTTAACAACGAACCGAACGCACCGTGTACCCGCGCGCCCTGTCCCCCTTTTACAGATGAGGAAGACAAAAACGTCATAATGCAGCGCGAGCATAATGAACGTGAAGGCCGCTGCATCACACAATCGTGCGCCGCTATCATCAGGCGCGGCCGGCACTGGATAAACGATACAGGTATCGTGAATTGTGAAAAAAGGGGAAACGAAATATTTATCTCATTGCAACGCGAGACTATCGAACCGCCTGTTGAAGGCGTTTATGTCGCTTTCACTGCGACAGGCGTACATCTCGATATGGAAACTGCGATCATCACTGATTATTCTCCGACCACGGCTTTCCGCATTGCCCCCGGACAGGTCATGAATCTGAAATAAGATGAGTTACCTGTACTTTTATCTCCTCACACATTAACCCCGCATAGCCGGAACCAAAAAGGTCGCATTTTCGTGCCCAAATAAATGCGGTTTGAGCACGGCACACAGATTTTCATCATTCCCGGGGGCCACCCTTTTTCATCTTTCCATGTGTCCACCATGGGAACGGCGCAACTGAAAGCGCCGACTTTCACCATAAAACTTTTATCCCGCATATTTCACCAATGCGGGCCAAAAATCGGGAGAATGCCTGTCGCTTACGGCGGACAAGGGCTCACTGTCATGTCAACGACGCTGTGTCACTTTTCTAAGGTTTTTAGTTTGATTTTATTAAGAAACGCGAATAATATATTAAATAGGAGCTTTTTGGTTCCATTGAATCAAAAAGCATGTTACAATAATGGTCAATAAAGACTAAATTATAGAAAATAAAAAAATGCAGAAGATTACACTTGATGAGATCGATCTGAATGAAGAACTTGTGCTGGCGCGGCCGGTTATTCTCGGAACCGGTGTGAAAGGGTTCAGTTCCGGCGTGCCGGTTTCCGAAACAGTGCTGGCCGCACTCAAACGGCTCGGTTTCCATGAAGTATGGGTAAGGGGCAAGGATGAGCAGCAGGTGCATATA
The DNA here is from genome assembly GCA_024278215.1 of bacterium. Lineage (GTDB taxonomy): Bacteria > UBP15 > UBA6099 > UBA6099 > JAJRTR01 > JAJRTR01. The sequence goes on along the minus strand of JAJRTR010000073.1, from coordinate 48,080 downwards.
CTGTCGGGCGACGACGACGAGGAGGAGGCCGACCAGCTTTCGAAGACGGAAAAGTACAGCCTGTTGAAGAATGATATCGCAGTTAGTCTTGCAGACATAATGACTGAAAAGGATCCTCAGCGTGAAATGCTCCGGATCAGGAATATCAGCCGGGGTGCCGGAGCGCTGATGAAAAGAGGCGCGCTCACAACCCTCGACCCCGACAGGCCGCCGTCTCAGATTAAGGCACTGAAGATATTCTCTGAGTCTGTTATCAGTGTCAAGAAACTCGAGAAGTTCCAGAGCATGTGCTACGATCTCATTGAAAAAGAGTTCGCACCACACGAAATTGATAAAGTGCAGTTGAATCTTAACGACAACCGGATCGAGGGCAGCTATCTTTTCAATCACATGGCAAACTGCGGTCTCTATTTCCTGGCGACCCTGCAAAGGTACAACGCCGACCTCAAGAAAAAAGGAGCGGTGAGTTCGGAACTCAAATATTCACCGGGATTCGACCACAAGAAACGGAAAGAGACTCTTTTCTTTTACAGCGACGAAGAAGTCATGAGCGGCACGCTTGCGGCTTTCATGCACGATGTCGGCTATCTCCACGACGGCATGGCCGAGATACTCTTCAAGGACGGTCGCATCGGACCGGAAGAACACAACATACTGAAAAAACATGTCGAAGTCACAATGAACGTGATCCAGTATCATATCTTTTTCACCAACCGGCCGCTCGCGAAAACTACTATCGAGAACCACCACGAACGGCTCGACGGCTCCGGCTACCCCAAACATAAAACGAAGCTGCACACGTTCGCTAAGATTCTTGGCATGATCGATTGTTTCGACTCCATGGTGATAGACCGGCCCTGGCGAAAAAAATTCTCGCGCGCAAAAGTACTCGAGTGGCTGTACGATTCCTCGGAAGTCAAAACAACACCGGACGGCACAATCGTCGAGCCTATGTTCGACAGGGACCTTGTTATCGCTTTCGAACAGATACTAATGCTCTACGAAGTCGGCGAGGTCGTCGACCTCTACCATGTTAAATCCACCGACCCGATATTTAAATGTGTGATTAAAGAGCAGAATAAGGGGCGACCGGACAGACCCGTCGTCGAACTCATCAAGTGCTACACCGACCCCAACAAACAGGTCGAAGGCAAGGTGCTCAACCTGAAAAACCTGAAAGACCTCTACCTCGGCGAATCCACAGACTTCCGGAAAGAACCCATCGTATGACATGTCAAAAGACCTGAAAGATGTAAAATCAGAAGAAGAGCTCTCTTTCTATTGCCGCAGTCCCATCTATATGTGTCCCTCATGCACACATGCGGAAAACTGCCGCGATCTCCTTAACCTGCTCAGAACTTTCAGAGTCGAAGAGAAGGCTCCCGAGTTCGACTACATGACCAATTTTCCTTTCCTCAATGAGCGGACTTTCAAGCAGGATAAAAAGAATAAAATGAACGAGCTTTCCAGCGGCGAATGGCTCACCTTCACTCGCACAGTTTTCAATCCGAAATTCCCGCACATACTCGGACACGACATGCGCCGCCACCATCCCGACTATAAAAGCCCTCACCTCATCGGACAGCTTATCGCCTTCTTCACCAAACAGGGCGACCACATCGTCGACCCCTTCGCCGGCACAGGCACCTCCCTGCTCTCCGCATCCCTGCTCGGTCGCGATGCCATCGGTTTCGAGATCAACCAGGACTGGATCGACATCTACTACAAGATATGCAAGCAGGAAAGCATCGAACGACAGAAGCTTGTTTTCGGCGATTCCGCATACATGACAGCCTACATTCCGCCCGACACTATCGATTTCATTGTTGTCGACCCGCCCGACCCGCTCACACCCGAAGAGTGGATGCCCGAAGCCGAACCGCCCGAAAAACCGCTCGAAGAATATTTCGACTTCATTCGACAGGTGCTCGTCAACTGTTACAAAGGGCTGAAAAATAAAAAATACATCGCCGTTTTTACAAGAAATCTCTACAACAAAAGCCGCTACGTATTCATGGCGCCTTATTTCACATCAGTCGCCGAAGACGCAGGCTTCATACTAAAAGGTGAAAAAATATGGGAAAACAAAGCAGAAAAACTACGTCCCTACGGCTATCCTCACACTTATGTACCCAATATTGTCCACTACAGCATACTTATCTTCCGAAAGGATGAAGCAGAAACCGGCGCGGCAAAGAGAAAAGAAGGCGCAAAACTCAAACTGCGTTAATAAAGTTGGCTCTGGCCCGGAACGCATAGCCTGAACGCTCCTGCCGCGTTCATCGCCTCATCGTTTACGGGCCGAGAAACCGTGTTGCATGAGAATCTCGATAGCGGGCTCCATATCGGAATCCTTTTCCAGTATGAGACTGAGTGTGCCGCCTTTTATTTCCCTGACATGCTGAACATTTATGTTCCTGATGTTTATCCCGCCGCTGCCGAGCGAGGTAGCGATTTGGCCGATGACACCGGGCCTGTCCGTTACGTCCACCAGCAGCTCATTTACTGGTTCGAGGATACCGCGGCCACGCGCGGGCAGATCGTCGCGAAAAAGTTTGGTTGCGGAAAAGAGATCGGTCAGCGCGCTGTCGTTGCCTGCGCTTATAAGTTCCGATATTTCGGATATCGACTCGGTGAACCTGTCGATGACTGCCTGTATATGGTCCCTGTTCTGGATGCAGATGTCACGCCACATCTCGGGATTGCCGGAAGCGATTCTCGTTGTGTCGCGGAATCCGCCCGCGAGAAGCGGAATAACTTTTTCGTTGTCTTCACTGACTTTTTCGACGCATCGAGTGAGTGAAACGGCCACTATATGCGCAAGGTGGCTGGAGGCCGCGACGAGCAGGTCGTGTTCTTCCGGCGATGCGATAAGCACCTTTGCTTTCAGGCCGGACCAGAACCGCTCGAGCTTGTTGAGTGCACCGATATTCGTGCCGGCCGACGATGTCAGTATGCAAAGGGCGTTTTCGAACAGTGCTTCATTTGCCGCTTCGACACCGGATTCCTCGGAGCCTGCCATCGGGTGGCCACCGACGAAACTGACTGTGCCGGGCAACACTCGCTCCGCATGTTCCACTATATTCTGCTTTGTACTTCCTACGTCTGTAACAATCGCACCGTCGCGCAGATGCGGTCCGATGCGCTCGATCATTTCCGGTATCAGGCCGACAGGTGTGCATACGATCACAAGGTCCGCATCCCTGACAGTTTCTTCGGGTGTCGTATGTGTCTCGTCGGCGATGTTATTGTCCAGCGCGTACCGGAGCCGCTCGGGTTTGCGTCCGTAGCCGGCGACTCTGTTCAACAGTCCCCGCTTCTTTCCGGCAATCGCTATCGAGCCACCCAGCAGGCCGAGCCCAAGTATTGCTGTTCGTGCGAATAAAAAGTCAGAATCCATGTCGATATCCCCAAACCGTTCAGCCGGTGCGATTCACAGGCAAGGATTTCACGATTATGTATTTTAGCACAGTGCAATCTTTTTTTCCGTGATATTTCATAAACCGGGCATAATGGCCGATATTAAAGAATGCGTGGTATTTGGGTTTTTCTGTGCGTGCGCAAATACATTCGGTTTTTCTGGAATAGCGTTATGAAAAAAAACGTACTTATAACAGGCGGAGCGGGCTTCATCGGCAGGTGGGTCGTCAAAGCGTTTCTCGACGATACGCCGCACAGGGTATATGTCCTTGATGATTTCTCGAACGGACTGCGTGAGAATCTTGCGGAATTCGCGAATGAACCTCGACTTGCCGAAGTGAAGAAAGGCAGCATACGCCAGAGAAAAATGGTGGGGGGCCTCGTTGCGAAGATCAAGCCGGATATCTGCCTGCATCTTGCGGCTCAGATAGTCGTCCAGGACAGTATTGACGATCCCGTGCGGACGTTCGAGTCGGATGTGGACGGCACATTTTATCTGCTCGAAGCGTGTCGTGCGGCAGGAACGAAGTTCGTTTTCATGAGCACGTGCATGGTATATGATCTGTCGAAGCCGGAAGGCGCGATAGATGAAACGCATCCTGTGCTGCCTCGTTCGCCTTATGCGGGCGCGAAGCTGGCTGGTGAAAACATGACGATTTCTTATTATCATGCCTATGGTATGCCGACTGCGGTGCTAAGGCCGTTCAACACGTATGGACCACACCAGAAGGCGACGGGTGAGGGTGGGGTGGTTTCGATCTTTCTAACTCGCCAGATCAGGGGTGAAGACCTCCTTATATATGGGACGGGACACCAGACACGAGATTTGCTGTATGTCGAAGACTGCGCCGATTTCCTGCTACGCGCGTCGACGTCGGGCAAGGTGTGGGGGCGCACTCTGAACGCCGCCACGGGCAGCGATATTACTATAAATAAACTTGCGCGTACAGTCGTCGATTCGGCACCCGATAAAACAGGCTCGAAGATCAGGCGAATAAAGCACATACATCCTCAGAGTGAAATAATGAAGCTGTGCGGGGACAGTTCCGCAGCGCAGAAAGTACTTGGATGGAGACCCCGCGTCGATATCGAAGACGGACTTGGGCGCACAAGAAAGTGGCTCGAAAAACTTATTGCTGAGAAGAATTCCAAATGGCTATAGATAAACCCGCAATCGAGGGCGGAACGCCCGTTCGCACTGAACCGCTTCCTTATGCAACGCAGTGGATCGGCGAGGAAGAGATCGCTGCCGTTGTCGAGACGCTGAAGTCCGTGTGGATAACAACCGGACCGCGAACCGCCGAGTTTCAGGATGCCTTCGCCGGTTATGTCGGCGCGAAGTATGCGGTGGGCTTGAACTCATGCACCGGCGCGCTCACTGTGTCTGTAGCAGCTCTCGGCGTCGGACCGGGCGACGAGGTGATTACGACTCCTCTGACATTTGCCGCCACGGTTTTATCAATCATTTATAGCGGTGCGACGCCTGTGCTCGCGGATATAAAGATGGACACATACAATATCGATCCGGCTTCGATTGAGAAAAAGATAACGGGAAAAACGAAGGCGATTATCCCGGTGCATTATGCCGGTAATCCCGCCGATATGGACGATATTACGGCCATCGCGAAACAGCACGGATTGAAGGTGATCGAGGACGGCGCTCACGCAGTCGGCGCAGAGTACAGGGGACGAAGGATAGGCACTTTCGGAGACATGACATGTTTCAGTTTTCATGCGATAAAGAATATGACAAGCGTCGAAGGCGGCATGATCACAACGGATGACGCCGGACTCGCATCGAAGGCGAAGGCGCTGAGTTTCTTCGGGATAGATAATGACGCCTACAGCCGCGCGGACAGCGATAAACCATGGCAGTACGATGTCTCCGCGCCCGGATTCAAGTGCAACATGCCGGATATCTGCGCGGCAATAGGGCTCGTGCAGCTCGGCAAAATCAATGAGTTCAACAGGCTAAGAGCTTCTTATGTCGATTTCTACAATGAGGCGTTTTCGGGTGTCGACGAATTGATAAAACCGGTCCTGACGCCCGGCTCGAAATCGTCACATCACCTGTATGTGATTCGCATCACGCCGGGCGCGTTGCGGGTGGACCGCGACAGGGTGCTTTCAGCGTTGCGTACGGAAAATATTTATGCCAATATCCATTACAGGCCGATATACAGGCATTCGTATTTCGAGCGCGCGCTGAATTTGAAGCGTGAAGATTTTCCTGTCTGCGAAGAGATCAGCGAATCGATTATCACACTGCCCCTGTTCCCTAAAATGACGCGACGCGACGTGCAGGATGTCGTGGACGCGCTGACGCGCATAGTTTCATTTTATAAACGGTAACTGTTCGTAGGTTTATACAACAGACTTCCGCATCAAAAAGCCGCTCCCGGAACCCTGTTCACGGCTCGATTTCCGATGCAAACTTATTCGCTCTCCTTTTCGCGATAAATCCGAATAGCGGGACAGTAATAACCATAAAGAGCAAAGACATCAGAAACACTTTCACCCACGTTGTCGACTCGGGGAAATATTCGGGAAAATAAACCCACCAGAAATCGAATACCGCGCCGCGCTCCGGGTGCGGCGGCACGGCATAGCGCATCAGCCCGCGCCACGGAAAATCTTTCTGCATCGCGGCACGCTGTTGCTCTGCTGTCCGGCCCGCGCCGGTTATTGTATGTTTCAGAAGCCACCAGTGGCCGGCAACAGGTGAGAAATCCGGGACAAAGTGAATGCCGGTCTGGTCGTCGCGCAGGTCCTCGCGGCCAGGTGTGAAAAACGGTCCATGGGGCACCTGGTGACGTGTGATCATAATGTATTCATAAGGATTAACCGCGACGCCGAGCGTCTGTATGAAAAACGAAACGACAACAATCGTGATGAATGCGAATCTGTGGATAAAAACAGATTCTTTTAAGGTCGCAACCAGGGCGGCGGCAGGTATCATAAGCAGCGGCATGAGCGGCACAAGAAAGCGAGGCCCCCAGCTCCAGTCGCCGTGCCACGCCCACCAGCGGCAGTACACCGCCAGGTGCGACGCCACGCAGAACCATACAAGTGTGCTCACATCGCCATGATCGCTTTGCAGCCGCCGCGCGCCCCACAACGACAGCAACACGGCAGGCGCGTACAGGAATATACTCTTTCCAGGACTGAACAGGAATCCGTATAAACCGGACAGGCAGTTTACATTAAAGCCGAATGAGGCATCTTTGCCGCTGAAATACCCGAAATTCAACAGTTCGCCGAATCGCAACTGGTTGTATGCAAGAGAAAGGCATAGAAAAATGAGAAAAACAAGCGAAAACAGCATCGCGGCTCTGAACCTTTTTTTCTGGCCGTGTGCTCCCGTAATGAGATACAAAGCGAATCCGGGCGCTACAATTGCCGCCGACACTTTTGTCAGCAGAAGCATCCCTATCGCGGCACCGGCAAAAGCCGCCGCAGTCAAACTCCCCTCTCTTCTCGCACGTGTCGAATAGTAGAAACCCGCCGCAATCGCGCAGGCCTGAAGCGGTTCGCTGAAACCGAGTCTGGCATAAGGCCACATCATTGTGCCGAGTCCGAGCAGCAAAGTCGAAAGGATCGCGGTGCGCCGATCATAACCCAGCAGTTGAATCGTCAACATGAAAAAAATAAGTGTGAGCGCGGACACCGGCGGCACACACAAAACAGAGACAAAATATTTGAATGCGTAGAGATAACGTTGATCATCAGTTGACGGCGCTACCATCCTGCCGAGTGCGTAAAAAGGTGCTTCGAGAAGAGATTGACCGGGCGCGAACTTCGAGTAATACGCCCCGTCCCGCCCTTGCTCGAGCGGCACGTACTGATTCTTTTCCATTCCGAACGTGCCGGTTTCCACAAGGTTCTGAGCGACAACAAAATAATTGACCGGGTCGCCGTTCGGAGGTATGCCGCGAACGAATAGCGCATAGAAAGCCGCGAAGAATATGAAGAAGGCGACGAGGTATGCTGTCGAGAAATTTGACCTTGAATCTGTAGTGCAGTCGGGACTCACTTTAATTCCTTGGTCTGCCGTAAGCGACAGGCGGTTGTTGCGAAAATCGGCCTAAGTGCCTGATTCCTGTTTTTCGCGACACATTCACTTTTCTGATTTGCGCATAATTTCCGCGGCTATGTCTCGTGTGAGTTTTTTGTTACCCATATATTTGATTGCTGCGATGCCGAATCCGAGGATTTTGCCGGCCTCCCATATTTTCACAACCTGCTGTTTTGTGATTCTGCCGAAGCTGTAGTTGTCGGCCATGTGCATCATTGTCAGGATGAATGTTTCGGCCATACATCCGAGAGTGGCGCCTGCGGCGAGTCCTGGTATGCCGAGGTTGATGTACTCGGGCAGGTGGCCGACCCCGCCCTGCGTGGCGATCACGTCGGGGCGTTCTTTGTAGAGCTGAGTCGATATGCTTGGCGGCAGGCTCGCGTCGTTCACAACCGCGCCGGGCTTGAACCACTTCACATCCATGATGGACCTGTCGGCACTTACGGCGGAAATGATCACGTCGGCCTGCGGAATATATCTTTTCAGGTTGGTTGTCAGTGTGATATAAGGATCGGTCCCGTGCTTGAGCTGAATAGCCTGGTAGACCTTGCGGCCAATGTCGGAATCGGGACGCGAGTAGAAAATAGATTTCACAAGGTGTCCGATTTTCTGGTCTTTGCCCGAATAATTTTTTTCGATAAAATTGTTAATCGCTTTTTCTTTGAAGCGGTATTCCCGGGAGTTAAGAGCGGCGAACGGCAGCACGAGGTCCCGGGCGAGCGCGGCCGGGAGGCCCTTGAGGTCCTGCGGGCGGGCTGTGCGGATTATGTCGACACTGTCAGAATAGATGGAATAAGCGACTTCGCGAAGCCTGTCGACCGTCTGCGATTTTCTGCTGCCTATCAGCAACAGACGTGGTATGTCCTCGGACAGCAGGCTTGCGCAAACACTGCCTATGTTGCCGCCCGCTCCGACCACTGCGCCCGTACACTCGTCGAGTTTCAGACCGGCATAATCCGCCGCCTTGAGCACACTCTGCCACACCAGCGCGGCCGTGTACGAATTGCCGCTCGTGATATTGATGTATGTATCGTCCATATCCGTGCCGTTGTGTGTTACGATCGAAGTGAAAGCGCCGAGCCCGCATACTTCCGCGCCCAGGCTCGCGCCCAGGTCGACGGCCTTCTGTATGCCCTCGATCAGGACTTCCGGGTTGGTTTTGCGAAGTTTCACCATCTGTTGCGTCGTGTAGAGGAACCCGATGAAATGGGCTTTGACCCTGTCGCCCGTTCGCGGCGATTTCACATGTACGACTCTGAACACAAACGAATCGAGCAGCGGTACGATGATGTCCCAGTAACGTTCGCGTTCGCTCAGTCCCGTCTCCGGGTCCTTCTCCCTGGAGAATCCGCTCAGAGACCTGTCAAAGTCCTCCATCACCTGGTGGATGTCCAGCGGGTGGATAAGGAAAGCCATCCGGCGGCATTTCTCGAATTCCGGATCGACGGGCGGCTTGTATGCCGGACCGGAGTAGTCTTCTATCCTGCCGTACTTGCCGGGCGTCTCTTTGCCGATTACAAACTTGCTGAATTCGTAGGCGTTGGCCCTGCGGACGATCTTGCAGGCGCGCCGTATAGCGAATATCACACGGTCCATATCCTTGCGGGAAATATAAACCGACGGCTCGATGCGCAATACATTCATCGGTCGGGCCGCGACAAGCGAATTGAGCGGCGGCGCTGTGCGGATTCTGTGCTCGTGCAGAAGGTAGCCCGCGAGAACCGATGCGAAAACGCCCTGCTTGCTGCACCGGTTGAAGAACAGCGAATTGCTTTCTTTGAAGATATGGAAATCGACCCCGATCATCAGTCCCATGCCGCGCACTTCCCTGATAATGTCCGGGTATTCCTTTTTTATCTCCTTGAGCTTCGCCTTCATGTAGTTGCCTTTTTCGGCGGCCATCCTGAATGCCTCGCCTTTGTTGGCCGTAGTGATCTCGAGTGCCTTGAGGGCAACCATGCAACCGGGTGAGTCCTCGGCGAATGTTGAAGTGTGCAGGATGCCGAACCGGCTGTTGTGTATCGACTCACGCACGAGCATAGCGCCTACTTTGTGCGTGGCGCCGCCCAGCGCCTTCGACAACACCATGTAATCGACCGCGTCTTTGTCTACGGCATAATTCTCGATGCAGAAAAGTTTTCCCGTGCGGCCAAGGCCCGTCTGTATCTCGTCGACGATCCATTCGAAGCCGTGTTGCTTGCGCAGTTTAACAATGCCGCGCACGAAATCGCGCGTAGCGACATTTATGCCGCCCTCGCCCTGTATCAGCTCCATTATAAACGCCGTCACGTTCAGGTACCGGCGGCCGACAAGTTTCACAACGCCGTCGTCCACTGTGATCTTCTTTATAGTGAAATAGCTCTTTTCGAGTACTTTTTTCAGATCGTCGAGGTTGTTGAATTCGATGAATCTCGCGTCGATGCCGCTGAGTCGCTGGAACGCTTCGCGGTACATCGTGCTGCCTGTAACACGCAGCGCCCCGGTGGTTTTCCCGTGGAACGATTTCTCTGTCGAGATCACTACCGGCGGCAGTTGTTCGAGCACCTGTGTCTGGAGAAGGATATCGTTGAGCAGCGCCTCAGCGCCCTTTTCAGCATATTTTTTCGGCAGTTTCAGGTTCGAGTGCATCCTGAAATATTCTTTCATCTCCTTATAATTACGGTAGATGTCCCTGCCGATCTCCCGGAACCGCAACATGCGGTTGAACTCTGCGTGTTTGAGCGCGCACTCGACCGCTTCGGTGCCGGAATTGCATAGAATCGTGACCCGCTTTTCCTTGCCGGGATACAGCTCGGACAGCTTCCTGCCCAGCCTGCCGGCCGACTCGCGAAACGAACCCTGCGCGTGCATAGGCACATCGTTGTCGATACATGATTGCATGACTTCTTTTATCTCGGGATTGTTGTGTCCGAGCACGGTCGACCCCATGCCGCCCGCGAGGTCCAGCACTTCGACTTCTTCACCTTTTTCGTTCTTGTAATAAAGATAATCGCCACGCCCCCGCACATATTCCACATCCAGCCTCAAGGCCGTCAGCAGCTTCGCCAGCTCCGGGCGATTGTATTCCGCGAAATTTCTCTGCTCATCCGTCATCAGAATATTATTCCTTTCGGAAATTGTAACCGCATGAAATCAGTCACTTTATAATAGCACAACTATTTGCGGTGGTAAAAGGAATCGCAACCACACATAATCAGTTTAAATCCAGGACTGAAATCCATTCGAGAATTGAATTTCAACCATGTCATAGAAATCCTCACACATAAGAGCCAATTGCAAAATTCTGATTCTGCTGTGGTCGGCTGCTATTGTCCATAGCTGCGTTGCCGGCGCAAAATCGCCCTCGACGTACTCTACAAGTACGCCTGCGAGGATTTTACACCTCCGCCTTGCTCTGAACAATTTCGCTCGACCTCGCTACGAACATAATTTTGCAATTGGCTCATAACAGAATTCACACAAGCCGGAAATCACATCAAAGTTGTAAAATATTATTGCGAAAACGCAACTTAGTGAAAATTATCACTTATTCTCTTCATTTTATTTCCTTATAAGTACTATAATGTGCATTATCTCGCGGTCGCCCTACAGCGACTGATAACACTTATGCTGTACCACGGAGATTTATAAATGATACTGAAAGGCGGTCTCCACTGCCACACTACCTGCTCGGATGGGAAACTGACGCCCCAACAGGTCGCCGATGTCTATTCGGAACTCGGTTTCGATTTTATCGCTTTCACCGATCATGACTATCTCCTGAAACCCGCACACGAGCGGATTTTCGATGCTGTGGAAACCGACTTGATAATTTTTCGGGGCATCGAGCATACGGTTTTCGAGAAAGGCTACGTTCATGTAACCCAGATTTTCGGCGACGAAGAGCAGCTTCACGTCTTCTGCCATCTCGGCGAATACGACCTGTCGTTCGAGCAGATTATGGACCGGCTCCACGCGCTGGAAAAACGCTATCCTCTCGACGCTGTCGAGATAACAACCAAGGGTTTTCTCGATAAGGAATTCGACACGCCGGAGATAAAATATCCAAAACTGGTCGTGGACGATTCACACACACGCGCCGGCTGTGGTCGCGCCTGGATCGAGATGGACTGCAAACGCAACAAGGACTCTATTATCCGCGCCATAAAAAAAGGCCGCTTCTGGAACTGCTTCGCGCGGTAAATAGTGTTATAATCACACAGCATGGCGGCGATCAGGGCCGACACATAACGGAATTGAGATATTGATTATAAAATAGATGCTTAATAACGACAGGAGGTAAACGAATGGGAAAACGTGTTGCTGTCTGCGCTGTCGAACAGACTGGTTTCTTCACCAATCTGTGGCAAAAGCGCTTCCAGGAGATGGCGTTCGACATCGTGGAACCGATAATCCGGAAAACCGGCGTCACTTTCGACATGGCCACCGGTATAAGGAATATTATCACATGCTCGGACGATGTTTTCGACGCCCGCACTATCTCCGACAACGCTATGACCGATGCTGTCGGCGCTCATTACAGGGGCGAAGAGAAGGTAACGATGGATGGAATAAACGCCATCGGCTACGGGCTCGCCTGCGTGTTGTCGGGTCACGACGATATCATTCTGATAGTCGGCCACTGCAAGGAATCGCAGTCCGAAAGCCGCGATATGGTCACAAACCTGGCTTTCGATCCGTTCTACTACAGGCCGCTGGGACTGGACTTTAAGAATGTCGCCGCGCTCCAGGCTCGCGCCTATATGAACAAATCCGGTGTCACCGACGAGCACCTCGCGAAGGTGGTCGTCAACTCAAGGAAAAACGCCGCCCTCAACCCGGCGGCGAACGCCAGGGAATTGCTGACCGAAGAGCAGGTGCTTAAATCGCCGATGACGTGCGATCCCATCCGCCTTCTTCATGAATACCCGGTCTCAGACGGCGCTGTCGCCATGCTGCTCGTGTGCGAAGAGCGCGCCTCGGAATTCACAGATAAACCGGTCTGGATCAGCGGTTTCGCCAACTGCATGGACAGCTATTTCCTCGGCGACAAAGACCTCGTCGGTAACTTCTCGCTGAAAAAAGCCGCCGAACGCGCTTACAGGAAAGCAGGCGTGAAGAACCCCGCCGAGGAGTTCGACCTCGTGGAAGTCAACGACTGCTTCGCTTACCAGACGCCGATGTGGCTCGAAGGACTCGGACTGTGCGGCGAAGGCAAAGGCAGCGCCCTGATCGACGGCGGCGGACTCAAAACATGCAACGTGAACAAATCGGGCGGCATGCTTGCGGGCAACCCACTGATGATAGGCGGTCTCGCCCGCGCCGCTGAAGCCGTAATACAACTCCGCGGCGAAGCCGGCGACCGGCAGGTCGAAGGCGCTAAGAAAGCCCTCGCTCACGGGACGACCGGCGCGGCCGGCCAATTCCATTCCGTGCTCGTTCTCGATTCCGAGTAAAGGAGGTCACACATTGAGCCATAAGAGAAACAGGAATGTTGGTATAATCGGCATCGGGCAGACGCAGTACTCCAGCCACCGCGAAGATGTCAATCAACCGGAAATGATAAACGAAGCCGTGCGGTTCGCTCTCGAAGACGCTGGCCTGACCTACGACGACATCGACTGCGTCGTGCACGGCAACATGGAACTATTCGAGATGGTCCACCAGCCGGACCTGTGGCACACAATCGGCACCGGCGCATACGGCAAGGACGCATACCGCGTTACGACAGGCGGCACGACAGGTGCCACGCTCGTATGCGCCGCGGACAACCTTGTCGCCTCAGGCATGTACGACATCGTACTCGCCGTCGGTTTCGAAAAACTACAGGAAGGCCACACGACCGGCGGCATTACGAACATGGCCGATCCGCTATGGTCCCGCAACCTTCAGACCGGCGCGCTCACCGGCGCGACCGCAGGCGCTATGATCCGCGAATTCGGCGAAGAACGCGCACGCCGCGCCGCGATGAAACTTCGCATCGACATGGATAAGCACGCTATGCTCAACCCGAACTCGCACCGCAGCTTCGGTCTCGACTACGACCAGCTCGACGACCTGATGGAGAATTCACCCAAACTCGTCGGCGAACTGCGTCTCATTCACATGTGCTCACAGAGCGACGGTGCCTGCGCCATGATATTTGCCTCCGAAGAAAAGGCAAAGGAACTGAGCGACAAACCCGTCTGGATACGCGACCATATCACGATACATCGCGAAGAAACATTCAATCTTTTCGGAAAAGAAGACGCCGAACGCGAAGAGACGACCCACCGCTTCGCCGCGCGAAAGTTGTTCGAGCGCAACGGCATCGACAATCCGGTCGATTACTTCGATGTGTTCGAGATGTACGACCCGTCGTCCTGGTGGGGCCTCGACTGGCTCCGCGAGTTCATGTTGCTCGAAGGCGACGAACATCTGAAGATGGTCGAGAACGACGAGTTGAAGATCGGCGGCAGGCTGCCGTTGAACCCATCCGGCGGTGTCGTGGCCGCGAACCCGATAGGCGCTACGGCCATGGTTCGTGTCGCCGAGGCCGCGCTACAGATTCGCGGCGACGCGGGTGGACATCAGATTCCCAGCGAAGTGAAACACGCGCTGGCCTCGGGTTTCGGCGGCACTCTCTGGACTGTGCTCACGATGCTCGAAAAAGACCTGGACTGGTGAGGAGGATACTATGGCAGAATATTTCGGAACTACAGTTGATGATATTTTCAGTACACAGACGGAACGGTTCCGGCCCGAGGGCGCGGAAGGCGTAGACGCCGTTATCGCCTATGACATAAGCGGCGCCGGCGGCGGCCGATGGATGGTCGCCATCGGAGGCGGCAAGTCCGAAACTAAAAAACTCGACAGCCTCCCCGCCGAATTCACTGCGAAAATGATTACGGACGCGGAAACTTTCGTCGGCATGACGGTCGGTCGCATCGACGGCATGGAAGCTTTCCAGGCGGGCCGCGTCAGGGCCGAAGGCGACATGGCGATGCTGCTCAGGCTGCCGCAGATGTTCACCAAATATGTGCCGCCGAAAAAACCCATCACTGCACGCGACATCATCGAAACAGCCGTCGATCGCTTCCAGCCGCAGTACGCGCAGGAACTCGACGTTACTGTCGGCTACGATTTCACGGGCAAGGGCGGCGGCCAATGGACCGCTGTCATAAAGGACGGCAAATGCACGCTCGAAGAGGGCCTGCGCGACAACCTGACGGTCAGCAACATCGTCAGCGCTGAAGATTACGTCGATCTGATGCTGGGCAAACTCGATCCGATGGTCGCTTTCGGCTCGGGCAGACTAAAGCTTGTGGGCGATATGGAACTCGCGATGAAACTGCCCAAAATCTTCGCGAAATTTGTACCGTCCGAAGAAGCGGAAGCGGTCGAAGAACTCATAGTGCTGAAAAAGATCATTTCAGTCGACATGGAATACTCGACCGGACCTGTGATGGGACAGTTTTTCGAAGGCCTGATGGAAAAGAAGATACTGGCGAACGTGTGTCCGAAGTGCGGCAGGAAACAGTTGCCGCCGCGCGAGGTGTGCGCGCCGTGCAGGTGCCGGGCGGACGAGTTTGTCGAGGTAGGCCCCGGGGGCGAGATCACCATGATCGACGACACATACTATGCCAGCCCCGACCCCCTGACGGGCGAAACACGTGAAACACCTTACGGCAGCCTGCATGTCCTGCTGGACGGTTGCAAAGACAATGAAACTTTCTGGCACATGCTGAAGAAGAACGACCTTTTCGATGCGCAGCCCGGCGACCGGGTGAGGCCCGTGTGGGCGGACGAGCGAACCGGCTCCGTCAACGATATCCTCTATTTTGAAAAGGTGAGATGAGGAGGCAGCAAATGGCAAGACAGAAACTAAGACAAAAAGACGACAAGCACGAACATTGTTATATAAGAGACGGCAAACTGGCGCTTCCATATCAGTATTTCGCGGGCCGCGTCGGCAGCAGATTCCTGATCGCGCTGCGCGACAAAAAGCAGATACTTGGCGTAAAATGCGAAAAATGCAACAGGGTTTTCGTGCCGCCTCGTCAGCGTTGCGAACGCTGCATGGAAGACCTCAGCGACAGTTGGGTCGAACTCTCCGACACCGGCGAGCTCACCAACTACACTGTGGTCAACTACGAAGACAAACACCTGCCGCGCAAGCCGCCATATATTCTCGCTATGATAAAACTCGGGGGCGCGGACACTCCCCTGCCGCACATACTCGAAGGCATCGAGCCCGGCAAGGTCGAGCTCGGTATGAAAGTCAAAGCCGTTTTCGCCGATGAAACAACCAACACGATCCTTGATGTCGATCACTTCGAACCGGTGTGAACCTTTATTGGATGGAAGTTGTATAAGCTGAAAGCCGGCGTGTCAGGTTTCAAGTGTCATGTAATGTTGATACGACACAATAGCTGAATGTTGTGAGCGTACACACTTTTTTTTCGCGACAGCACGTTGTTGCTTCCTGCGCGACAGGGCCAAAAACGGGAGATGCTCAAATGAAACTTAATTATGATGACTGCCGGGCGCTTGCGGAAATGCCCTGGTTTAAAATCGACGAGAACGACCGCATCGTACTTTCCGAACCCGACGACATCGGACCGATTATAGATTTCCATGCCCATCTCGGCTTCGCGATATTCTTCTCGCCACCTCTCGACCTGAACCGGCGCACTGCGCGAACACTCTACAATTTCCCCATGAAAGGTGTTCCTGTGGACCTGTCTCTGGAGTCCGGCATGAACCTTGAACACCACTTGCCGGGCCGCGTCGTACAGCAATACATGCTTTCGATGGTCTCTAACCAGGGCGACAACGCCACACACACAGTGCCCAATCTTCTGGCGGATATGAAGGATATGAATGTAGAAAGAACTATTGTTATGGCTATAGATTTCGCGTTCGGCACACAGAATTCGGATGCGTACCTGCAAGCCATGCGGGGCAAAAACGCCCTTGTCCCGTTTGTGGCGATCAACCCGCTGAGACCGGGCTGGGAGGCTCGCATGGACCGCATGGTGGCCGACGGCGCGCGCGGACTGAAGATACACCCCTACAGCGAATTCATGACGAGCGACCATCCGCTTATCATAAAAATGCTGCGCCGCTGGGAGCGCACCGGCCTGCCGGTTCAGTTTCACACCGCCTACAACAGCCTCGCGCCGGGTTTCCTCCAGATTCTCGCCCGAATGTAAACATACGAAAAAGCACTCAGAATGTTTCCCGGCATTACTTTCATTCTCGGCCATGCGGGCATGGACTTCTATGAAAAAGCCATCAGCTACGCCAATCAATATGATAACGTATACCTCGAAATAGACGGGCAGCCGCCAGACAACCTCCTGCGCATCCTCGACGCTGTGGACCACGACCGCATCCTGTTCGGCACAGACTGGCCGTTCTTCCCGATCGTTCTTCCTCTCGCCAAAGTACTTGTCGCAACCGGCGGCGATGCCGCACTGCGCCACAAAATCCTTTACAGCAACGCCGCCTCGCTGCTGGAAACAATGGCATCCCGCGGGTAGCCGCTTCCTGATCCATCTGGAACTTATGGGCGATGTCGGGTTTGTTCTGCTATCACATCAACTACCTTGTCCTGCAAGGCTGCACTGTAAAAACCACAAAGTTTCGGAGGAATTCAGCTTCGAGGACCTGCGGAAATTATGTTCGGGTGAGGTGATTCCTCTCATGATAATCAGCGTAAGCAATCAACTCCATATATGCACGATCAATGCAGGCATAGTACTTGAACCCTGCAACAGGCTGATCGGCCTTGTGAATCTTGAAAAAGAAAAAGTTCGCGCGCATGAGGATACATAGCCGAAATTCACGATAAAATGTATAATCTATTTTATATTATGAAGCAGAACTGAAGAACGGTAACGAAATATGAACAAAAAATACTTTGCACGAAAACTATTATTACTAATGCTGTTGACGATTATCACAGCCGTGAATTCAGCGGTTGCCGACAACGAAAAATACGGGGAAAGCCCCCAGGCCGTCAGGCCGGAGAGCTACACGATACCGCCTGTCGGCGAACTCTATGAACGGGTGCAGCCGACACCCGATTTCGTGCTCGATTACTTTGCCTCTTTCGACAAAGACATTATTCCGCCGGACAAACCATACAAAGCGTATTTCCCGACAGTGTCGGAACTTGCGGAAATAAAAGCTGCTGTCGAGCAACTGCCGCCGCGGATGAAAGGCCCGATAGGTTCCCGGCTGGTCGGTATCTACTTCATTGAAAATATGATCGGAAGCGGATGGACCGAATGGTTCAAAGACGATGACGGCAACAAGTACTATATTATGGCCCTGAATCACATTGTGTTGAAAAAGGATGCGTCGCAATGGCTGACCGATAAAGAAAGAACCGTATTCGCCGTCGATGATCCGTCATATTCAATCAACATAAATATCGGCGCAGGTATGTCGGGTTTCTATTATATTTTCTATCACGAGATGGGGCACATACTCGACTACTCGACAAACATTACGCCGGGTGAACCGACCGGAGCCCAGGCAGAGGGCTTTGCGCTCCAGCAGCGGCCCGGGGCTATGGATAATAAAACGTATCCTTTCATACAAAACTACTGGATGGGATACAGAACACCCGCGAAAAAATACGATTTCAAAGGCAGGAGCGATGTGGTCTTCTACGGACTCTTCGGCGGTCCGAAACTGAAGATTTCACAGGCCCCGGAGATATATGAAAGACTGGAACATTCCCCATTTATCACACTCTACGGAGGCCTGTCCTACATGGAGGATTTCGCCGAATATTTTGCAGCATACATGAACATCCGAGTGTTGAAAAGGCCGTGGATATTGACAGTTGAGCATAACGGCGAAACGGTTTACGAGATAAATGATCCGCTGGAGCGGGATAATATCGCGGATCGAGTCGGTTTCATGGATTCTCTTTTTGACAAGTTGAGCGATTGATCCGCTCTGCACAAATACCGACTTGTTTTTGTGCAGGCCCTTGCCCGCATATTTCACCGGTGCGGGTAAAATATATGGAACTATGAAGCCGTATGTTATGTTATTGTGTAAGTGATGGTAGAATTCATAGATAAATTGGTAGCTGAACGAAAACCCTGAAAGCCCTGTCAATAAAGGAAGGATTCACGCAAAAGTGCAAACGAAGATCGGCAATTCAAATGCAAGGAAAGCAGTAATAAACGAACAAACACGAAATATGGCAATAAAATGACCGGCATCTTCGAAATACATCTTGAAAAGTGGTTGAGCGAAAAACGGCTCCGTAAAGCCGGAATGTGTGAAAAGTGTTCGATAGCGAGGCGGACGAGGGAAGCAACGCAGCGCATTGTTGACTGAGGATAACGAAGATAGCGGGCAATTTACGCATATTCCGGCAGGAGCTGGCTTTCGTTCAGCCACAAATTAACCACCGGGAGGTTATCAGGCGATGCAACAGTATTTCAATAAGTGCACACAGAAAGCCATGCAGGCTCTGCAGATGGCTATGCAGGAGATGGTCAACAGAAAGCAGACACATCTGACACCTGCGTTCCTTGCGGTTTCTCTTTTTATTCAGGAAGATTCGATTGTGATGAAGCTGATCAGGGATCAGGACAAGGACGCGGAACTGGTTCGCGATACGGTTTTCGGACAGATTCTCGCTCTGATACAGGAACTGGAGCCGGAGAAAGCCCCCCCACAGGGCGAAGCGCTTAATATCGAGTTGTCGCCTGAGATGGAGCAGGTGTTCGAGTCTGCAAACAGGATTGCTCTTGATCTCGGGGACAAATATCTTAGCACCGGAACACTTTTTCTTGCGATGTTTGATGTGCGTTCAGGCGAGATCGCGAAAATCCTCACATCTGCCGGACTCAATCAGGAAGAGTGCCGGAAAGCGCTGCTGAATGTGCGCAGTGGACAGACGATCAAGAGCCGCGATGCTGAAACACGTGTCGATGTGCTTAAGGAATATACAACGGACCTTACGGAGATGGCCCGGCGCGGCGCGCTCGATCCTGTGATCGGACGTGAGAAAGAAATCAAGCGTGTCATACAGATACTGGTGCGTCGAAAAAAGAACAATCCTGTGCTTATAGGCGAGCCGGGTGTGGGGAAAACAGTTATTGCAGAAGGTCTTGCGCAAATGATCGCTGATGCGGAAGTACCGGATGTGCTGATAAACAGGCGGCTGCTAAGTCTGAATATCACGGATGTTCTGGCCGGCGCAAAATTCAGGGGCGAATTCGAGGAACGCTTGAAACTTCTGAGAGAGGAAATCGAAAAGAGTGCCGGTGAAGTGATTATATTCATCGACGAGCTGCATACAATGATCGGAGCGGGCAGCGGTGGGGGTGGTATGGACGCGTCGAATATGCTGAAACCGGCTCTTGCGCGCGGACTGATGCAGTGCATCGGCGCTACGACTACCGATGAGTATAAGAAACATATCGAAAAGGACAAGGCGCTCGAGAGGCGTTTTCAGCCGATTACTGTTTCCGAACCGACCGTCGAGGAGACCATAGAGATACTCAGGGGGCTCAAGAAACATTACGAGGATCACCACAGTGTCGTGTTCGAGGATGAAGCGCTCGTGACTGCCGCGAAGATTTCCGAACGTTATATCCCGGACAGGTTTCTCCCGGATAAAGCTATCGACTTGATAGACGAGGCAGGCGCGAATAAATATCTCAACAGTATCTACGCACCGCCCGATATACGTGAACTCGAGCAGAAACGGCGCAACATAGAAGAGAAAAAAGAAGAAGCCTTCAGGATAGAGGACTACCCGACCGCCGCTGCTCTTCACCAGCAACTTATTGAAATAGAGAAAGAACTTTCTGATAAGAAAAAGGAATGGGCCGGTCGGACTAATTCGCAGGACAGGGTCGTGCACCCCGATGATGTGGCCGAAGTTGTGGCGCAGTGGACAGGCATAAAAGTCAACAGGATGCTCGAGTCCGAAGCACATAAGCTGATGAAGATGGAAGAAAACATCCATTTAAGACTGGTCGGACAAAACAATGCTGTTACAGCAGTCAGCAATGCCATAAGGCGCAACCGGGCCGGGCTCAAGCCGGCGAACAGACCCATCGGCAGTTTCATTTTTCTCGGCCCCACCGGCGTTGGAAAAACTGAACTCGCAAAAGCGCTCGCCGAGTTTCTTTTCGATGACGAAAACAAGATCATACGTGTCGACATGAGCGAGTTTCAGGAATCGCACACGACTTCGAGACTGATCGGCGCGCCTCCGGGGTATGTCGGCTACGACGAGGGAGGGCAGCTCACTGACCGTGTCAGGCGAAATCCTTACTCGGTGATCCTGCTCGACGAGGTCGAAAAAGCTCACCAGGATGTCTATAACGTATTCCTCCAGATACTCGACGAAGGCCGCCTCACAGACGGACAGGGCCGCACTGTGAGTTTTAACAACACAATCATTATCGGCACCAGCAACATCGGAAGCGACCTGATAACGCGCGAAAAGAAAACTGTCGGGTTCCGACAGGGCGGCAGCGTCTACGACCATGACGACATCACTGAACTCGTAATGAACGAAGTAAAAAAAGTTTTTAAACCCGAGTTTCTGAACCGTATTGACGATCTGATTGTTTTTCATCAGTTATCGCAGGATAACATAAGAAAAATAGTCGATCTTACTCTGCACGATTTGAATATGAGACTTGCTGAGAAAAAAGTATTCATCGAGGTCGGAGACGAAGTGAAGGACAAACTCGCCGAACTCGGTTACAGCCCTTTGTTCGGGGCAAGACCGCTGAAACGCACTATTGAGAACATGATCGAGAATCCTTTAAGCATGCAGCTTATCGAAGGCAGGATCGGCGAAGGCGACACTGCTGTTGCAAAACTCGACGACGGAAAGATTGTCATTGAAAAGAAGTGATTTTTTTCACTGCGAACCTTTTGTGTTTATTCTACTTATAATATAACAAGAGCGGTAAGTTCCCTTCTTTGTTTTTACATAACTGATGGAGCATAGATGAAAACCGGCGATGATAATGAAACGAAAGCCCGGACACCGGACGAGATATTAGATGCCGACGAAGAGATCCCCGGCACTGGTAACCGGCGACACTACAAAACATATTCCTCCGGCCCGAATAATAACGACACAGACAAGTCTATATATGCACGCAAGGTGCGAATGGCCTGGATATGGGTATTGCTGGCGGTTGTATATTTTATCATGCCGGATATTATACCCGGGCCGATCGACGATATTGCGATAAATGCTTATGCGATTATGAACCTGATAAATAAACTCAACAGCCGGCCCGGACGTGACAAGATGTAGATACTCGATAAGTACGTATATTCGTAATTACGCTGACGGATGAGCCGATTGCAAGATTCTGATTCTGCTGCGGTCGGCTGCTATTGTCCATAGTTGCGTTGTCGGCGCGAAATCGTCCTCGACGTACTATAGAAGTACGCCTGCGAGGATTTTACACCT
Organism: bacterium; assembly: GCA_024278215.1. Taxonomy (GTDB): domain Bacteria; phylum UBP15; class UBA6099; order UBA6099; family JAJRTR01; genus JAJRTR01. Next base: position 26,148 of record JAJRTR010000073.1, on the reverse strand, counting down.
CCGCCTTGCTCTGAACAATTTCGCTCGACCTCGCTACGAACACAATTTTGCAATTAGCTCCTATAATGATTGACTTTTTGCATTGGATAGTGTTAACCCGCATATTGCACCTGATGCGGGTGAAAAATCGGAAGAACGCCCATAACCCGGATTTCTCACAAAGAAATCCGGGTTAATTGCTCGTCTCCAGGGGCCACCCTGGGAACGCCGCATCTGGAAATCACCGGCTTTCACCGTTAAGTTCTTGTCAACAACATCCTGTCGCTTCCGTCGAAATAATGTCCTATTGCGGTTTATTAATTGTCAATGTACATGACTCATTCACTTCGACCCAGTAGCCTCTCCACGGCATGAGTGACTTCCCGGCTCCACCTTCGATTTCCGTGTATTCTCCTGTACTGTTGTCGTAGTAGTAAACAGTGGGAAGCGACGTGCCTGTGCCGCCGCATTCGAGGGCGGCGTTCGTGTCGTTCCATTCGATCTCACTGTTATAAGGAAGCGAGAACATATTCCAACCGGCGGCAAGTGAAATCTGGTAGTAGTTTTCCGTCTGCGCGTTTCCGCCTGTGTAATCGACAACACCTATATCTTCACCTGAGAATATCCAGTAGCCGCCCGCGTAATCGAGTTGTATGGTGCCCGTGGCATTTATGTATCCATCGTAATTCGTCACCGGGCCGTCGCAGCGGATAATCGTATAATCGCCGGATGGGAAAACCGCGGCGAGGTCGATATAAACCTGATCGAGCGAAATGCCTGCGGCGTTCCAGCCGGAATATATTGTCAGGCCGGGTGTAATAAGAGAAGCCGTGGCACGCGCACCCTCGCCTGCGGCTGTCGAATAATTGCCTGCAATATCATAAGCAAAAGCTGAATAATAATATGTGAGTCCCTGTGCGAGACTCGTCTCATCGGTGCAGAATTCGTTTGTTGCTTCGTCGCATATTCGAGTGCCTTCCGAAGCGTTCGAAGGGTAAGAAACCTGACTTCTCATTATTATTGTGCCCGCAAAGTCTGTGTCCGCGGGATTCGTCCAACTCAGAAGTATCTCGGATATTGCCGGATCGGCCATAAGGTCTGCAACTTCGCCCGGACCTGAAATATTTATGGTCACACCGTCTGAAAACACCTTCGAGGAATAAAGTCCGGCATAGTTCAACGCCCTGACACTGAAGAAGTAAACCTGTCCGTCCGCGAGAGACAACCCGGTGTGGGTCACGGATGTGCCTGAAGCGTTGTCCGTCCAGGAAACAACGTCGCACGCGCCCACCGTCGTTCCTATCGAGTATGTGTAGGAAAGGATGCCCGATTCGGGATCGGACGCGGCGCTCCAGTTTGCGGATAGTTGTGTTGTGTCGGTTGAATAATCGATGTCGGCACCCGTGCCGTCGTAAACGACCAGAACAGCATCGGGCGCAGTCCAGTCTACAGTCGCCCCGTCGGAAGTTTCAACGCTGCCGAAAGCGCCCGCGCCGTTTTCGGCTTTCACAGAGAAAAAATAAGTTTGTCCATTTGCGAGAGAAAGAGAAGAAAGGGTGACAGAAGTGGAAGCGGCGTTGTCGGTCCATGGCACAGTATCGGAGGCGCCCGCGTTTGTGCCGATGCTGTACCAGTAACCGGCGATGCTTGTTTCATCATCGGATGAAGTCGCCCAGTTTGCGGAAAGCCGGGATGAGGATGAAGAGAAATCAATGTCGGCACCGTCAACCGCGCCGTCGTAAACGAAGGCAACCGCCGACGGTAATGTCCCGTCCACAAGAAGCCCGTCGGAGACGGCGGGATTGCCTATGAGCCCCGCGCCGTTCTCGGCCTTCACGGATATATAATATGTCAGGCCACCTGTGAGACTTAGTCCCGTAACAGTTACCGATGTTGCTGTTCCGTTATCCGTCCAGCCTACGGTATCGGACGCGCCCGCGCTTGTGCCGATGCTGTACCAGTAGCGCGCGATGGAAGTCTCACCGTCTGCGGCTTCACTCCAGTTTGCGGAAAAGGAGGCAGTATCGGTAGAAAAGTCGATGTCGTCGCCGAGGCCGTCGTTGACGGTCGTTATCGTCGAAGGAGCAGTGCTGTCGACAGTAATAGAGAACGAATCCTCGGCGCTCCACGCGCTCCTGTAATATGTAGGATCGACCGTACGCAGCGACCAGTAATAAGTGCCGGATGCGAGATCGAGGTCGAGCGTGTTCATAGGTCCGAACACTCCCGGCCCGCTGCCGGGTCCGGCTGTCAGGTTACGCTCTTTCGCGGCGCATAATATGTCGCAGGCTCCGCTGCTCGTGCCGACTCGCACCTCATAAGTCAATAGTCCGGCGGCCGCAGTTTCGGCGTCGGTTCCGTCCGGCCACTCGAGCGTTACGGAAACCGTCATGGAAGCCGTTTCGTAATCCGGCTGAGCAGTCGGAGCGGGCGGCGAAGGATTCGTGTTCGGCGTGTCGAGGTTATTGAACCATATTCTATCGGGGCCGGATCCGTTGCCTTCGATATAGTCAAGGCCCCCGTCGCCGTCCACGTCGACAAGTACAACAGTATTTGTCAGGCTGCTGCCGAGCGAATTACCGGCATCCGAAAACACGCCCGCGCTGTTGAACCACACGACGTTTCCCTGCGCCGTGTTGCCCGCGATGAAATCATAGTCGCCGTCCACATCGATATCGCCGGGATAAACAGCTGTTGTGTCGCTGCCGCCGTATTCTCCGCCTGTGCCGGAGAAAACACCCGCACCGTCGTTGATCCTTACTCTGTTGGGCGCTCCCGGCGTATTGCCTTCAATCATGTCGATATCACCATCGCCGTCGACATCCGCTCCAAAAGACTTCGTCGTCGTATCTGTCCCTAGAGACTGGCCCGAGTCGGAGAAAACGCCTGTTCCATCGTTCATCCATACGACGTTGCCCGCTCCATCATTCGATTCATAAATGTCTTTGTCGCCATCGGAGTCCAGATCGGCTATAAAAACATCTGTAGTGTTACTGACACCGAGCGACTGTCCGGAATCCGAAAAAGAACCGCTTCCGTCATTCAGGAACACAGTGTTTCCCGTACCGCTGTTCCCATCTATCACATCGACATCGCCGTCATTATCGACATCCGCAAAGACAACACCTTCAGTGTCGGACGAATCAAAAGATGTGGACTGAGAAAATGTTCCTGTGCCGTTGTTCTTCCAAACAATATTTGAATTTCCCGATAACGCAACTATGTAGTCTATATCGGAATCGCCGTCGATGTCGGCGCATGATACGTCGACGGAATAAGCAGCGTTCATGCCCTGGCCGGAGTCGCTGAAAGTTCCATTCTCGAAATTAACCCACAACAGGTCATTTGAGGAATCGTCGACCGCGACAAAATCCATGTGGCCGTTGCCTGTGAAATCCGCGACACACAATTCGTTCGTATCTCCGCTCCCGAGTTCCTGGCCGGAATCGACAAATACTGGGCGAAAAAGAGTGAACGTATCTTCAGCAGCCCACGAACTCGCCTTAAATGTTGTGTCCACCGTGCGCACCGACCAGTAATAGCTGCCGAGCGGAAGCGACAACGAAATACCGTGTGTCGCGCCCGCGTTGCCGGGCCGATGCCCGAGCCATGCCGCCGTTTTCGGAAACCAGCCGCAGAAAACTTCGCAGCCGCCGCCTGTTGTACCGACACGCACGTCATAAGTCAGAAGGTCGGTGTCGCCTGTCTCGGCATCGCTTCCGCCGGTCCATTCGAGTGTCACATCGACAGCGTCGTCGGAAGACAATTCCTGCGTCGGTTCGCCAACAAGCGCAGGCGCGATCGGCGCAGCGTTGGCATGGTTGTTATTGTTAATATAAACACGATTGTTCGATTGATAACGCCCGACGTATATATCCAGGTCTCCATCACCGTCCATATCCAGAGCTTCGACAGCGTCAGAAGGTATTGATAGAAATGTCTGCGCATTCGCGGAGAACGTACCGGAACCGTCGTTTATCCAGATGTAATCCGTACCGTCGCGACCGGTGATGAAATCAGAATCGCCGTCGCCGTCCAGGTCGCCCGCCGCGAATGAATCCGTCAGACCCGACGAAAGCGACTGCCCGGAATCCGTGAACATACCGCCGCCGTCATTCAACCATATTTTATCGTCACCGTAATTGGCCGCGATTATGTCGGCATCACCGTCGGCATCGATGTCTGTGGAATATATATGTTTCGTATCAGCAAGTCCCAGGCTCTGGCCGGAGTCTGTAAACGAGGCGGCACCGTCGTTGAGCAGGATTCTGTCCGCTCCATTATTGCCCTCGATAAAATCCATATCGCCGTCGCCGTCGACATCAATACCGAATATTGAATTTGTATTATACGAACCGAGTGATTGCCCGGAATCAGCGAACGCGCCTGCACCGTCATTTATCCATACTTTATCGGCCTGCGCATAATTGCCCGCGATGAAATCCATATCGCCGTCACGGTCCAGGTCCGCCGCGAATACGGACATAGTATCGCTCGAACCCAGGCTGTCGTTCAGGCCCGCATCGGTAAAATTCGCGACGCCGTCATTGAACCATACCCGGTTTTTCACATCGCCCGCTGATGCGTTTCCACAGACGACATCGAGGTCGCCGTCGTTGTCGAGGTCGGCGATAAAAACAGATTGCGTGTAGTAAGACCCCATGACTGAAACCAACTGTGTGAAGCCACCGGTTCCGTCTCCGAGCCATACCATATTAGTCTGGGCGGTGTTTCCTTCGATGATATCGAGATCACCGTCGCCGTCCAGGTCGCCCGCTTTTATATCTGTCGTGTTGTTGCTTCCGGAGGGATATGATGAGAGCGACATTGCGATCTGCGTCTTCCGCACGTAAAACACATCCTGAACGACGCCCGAACTGTTCTGAGCGTTATCTGCTGCCCTGACGGAAATATAGGAGATGCCGAACGGCAACGAAGCAAAATCTATACCCCAGTTATCTGTATATGAGTCGGAGCCGATGCCGGCTGCGATAGTTGCCCAGGAGATGACTTGCGAACCGGACATGCCTGTACCCGTATATACGGTATAAGAAGCGGCGGATAACATCGAGCCGCCCGAGTCATTGAAATCGACATTATAAATCGCACCCGGATCGGCGGCATACCAGTTGTCGTCGCCGCTCACTTGATCATCTATTGTCGGGAGCGCCGTATCTTTTTTTACATAAAACACGTCCGTGGCTACGGCGGAAATATTACCTGCATTGTCGGTCGCGCGGACGGATACGTAATTAGTACCCGTGGCGGCCGCGTTGAAATCTATCTGCCAGTCTGTCGTATAAGAATCGGCGTCGACGCCGGTCGCGATGCCGGACCAGCCAAGTATCATAGAGCCGCCCTGCCCCGCCCCATCGTATATAGTATATTGGACATCGGCAAGTTGCGAACCGCCCGTGTCGGCGAAATCGACATCATAAGTTGTGCCCGCCGCGTTCCGCCAGATGGCGTCGCCGCCCTGGTTGTCCGTTACTGTGGGCGGCGATGTCTCCTTTTTCACATAAAAAACGTCCGTCGCGACATCTGAAACATTCCCGAAATTATCGAAAGCGCGCACTGAAACGTAATTCACTCCGGAGGTGGCGGATTCGAAGTCTATCTCCCAGTCGGTCGTGTATGAAATGGAATCAATGTTATCGGCGATATCAGTCCACGAAACGAGTTCCGTACCCGCCATCGAAGCGGCGGACCATATAGTATATTGGACATTGTCGAGCAGCGAATCGCCTGTATCGGCGAAATCGACATCATAAGTTGTGCCCGCCGCATTCCGCCATGTGTCATCGCCGTCCTGGTTGTCAATAACGGTCGGAGCGGCTGCGTCATCCTGTATCAGAACGAAAGAATCCTCCGTTCCCCACGCACCAGCAAGGCTCGCCGGGTCCACCGTGCGCATCGACCAGTAATATGTTCCCGTCGACATAATGATTGAAAACGAGCCCGTGGCACCCATCGCACCCGGCCCGGTGTTTCTCCACGGCACCGCGCCCGACCACGGCAGCGATCCGCAGAAAGCCTCGCACCCGCCGCTGCTCGTGCCGATACGAATATCATAAGTCAGCAGATCGGCGTCGGCTGTTTCCGGGTCGCTTCCGTCCGACCATTCAAATGTAACAGTCGCCGTTCCGGGAATTATCGTATCAGCTTTTGTCGTAATCGAAGGAGCCGACGGTGCCGTGTTCGACGGATCGAGAATATTCTCCCATACCGCGCACCCCTCGCCGCTGCTGTTGCCTTCGATTATGTCCGTGTCGCCGTCGCCATCCACATCAACTGCGAATATACTCTGCGTTTCGCCGGTTCCGAGGCTCATGAACGAATCGTTGAAATTGCCCGAACCGTCGTTGTACCAGACTTTGTCGCCTGCATTATAGTTGCCCGCTATAATATCCAGGTCGCCGTCTATATCCACGTCGATGACATGCACGGACCTCGTTTTCGGTGACACGAGCGACTGCCCCGAATCGGAGAATGTAGCCGAACCGTCATTTATGAATATCCTGTCCGTCGCGTTGTCGTATCCTATCAGAATGTCCGCGTCGCCGTCCGCGTCGGTATCCGCCGCGAAGACCGATCGCGCCTCATCGGAGCCGATCGCCTGCCCCGAGTCCGTCAACGCACCTGTGCCATCGTTGAGCCACAATTGACTCGGCGCATAGCGGTTCGCAAAGACGACATCCTCGTCGCCGTCGTCGTCGAAATCACCGGCGACAACTTCCATCGTGTATTCCGCACCCATCGACTGCAAGGTATCGGAGAAAACCCCGGTGCCGTTGTTTTTATACAGCTTGTTGGGGTCTCCGTTTTCATTTGCCGCAACGAGATCGTAATCGCCGTCGGAATCCACATCCACGGTCACACAGTCATACGTCCTGCCGCTGCCCAGCGCCTGGCCGGTGTCCGTAAAAGTGCCGCTCCCGTCGTTTTTCCATACCCTGTTGGACTGCGCCGCGTTATTGGCGGAAATAAAATCGATGTCGCCGTCACCGTCGATGTCGGCAGTGCAGCCGTCCAGCTCATTCATATCGTTCCAGACCTGCGTTACCTTTGTAAATGTGCCGGCCCCGTCGTTTTTCCACAGCACATCGTCGTCGAGATATATCGTTTCGATAAAATCGACATCACCGTCGCCGTCGGCGTCCAGCGGGTGAACGGCGAAAGTATTAGCGCCGTCGAACGACTGGCCCGAATCGGTGTAAATCGGCCTGACGATAAACGAATCGTCGACGCTCCACGCGCTTGCCTTATATGTTGTGTCCACCGTGCGCACAGACCAGTAATAAGTACCGGTCGCAAGCGCTACAATATGAGATAGAGCCGCCCCCGCGTTTCCGGGGAGCACGCTGTGATACGGGCTCACGCCCACGGTCGGAAAAGTGCCGCAGTAAACATCGCACGCTCCGGCTGAAGTGCCGACCCGCAGGTCATAGGTCAGCAGATCGGTGTCCGCTGCCTCTGCATCGCTGCCCGCGCCCCACTCGAGTGTTATCGCCGCCGTCGCTTCGAGAATTACAATATCCGGCTCGGCCGTCAGCGGCGGCGCTGTCGGTGTCGTGTTCGCATGGTTGTTGTCGTTGATGAAAAGGGCGGATGAGGCGCTCAGGTTGCCGTCGAAAATGTCAATGTCGCCGTCCGCGTCGAAGTCGGAAAGAGCGATTGCAAATGAATCGTTATCGCCTATCTCCTCGCCGGAGTCAGTGAAAACACCGCTTCCGTTGTTTATCCAAAATGTATTCGGCATGCCGCTTATTGGATTCGCATTGCCTGATATGACATCGTAATCCCCGTCGCCATCCATATCGGCGCCTGCTACCGAGTATGTATCGGACGCACCCGTCGCCTGTCCCGAATCGGTTAGTACGCCGGAACCGTCATTCAGCCAGACAGTGTTCGAAGCACCGACATTTCCAAAAAACACGTCCGCGTCTCCATCGGCGTCAAAATCGTAAATAGCTACACTTGACGAATCACAGGCACCCAGTGTCTGGCCGGAATCCGTGAAGATTCCTGTTCCGTTATTCTTCCACACTTTATTAGGTAAACTTCCCAAAACCGCAGCCACAAAATCCGTGTCGCCGTCGCCGTCCAAATCACTTCCTGCAACGGCTGCGTATGTAGAAGTGTCGAAAGACCGGCCGGAATCTGTAAAGACACCACCGCCGTTATTCAGCCATGCTTTATTGCTGACTCCATTATCTGTTCCTTCGAGCAGGTCGTAATCGCCGTCCATGTCGAGATCGACGGCATAGAAGCTGTAAGTACTGTTACCGACGGACAATCCGGAATCAGAAAATGTACCTGTCCCGTCATTCAGCCACAGTCCGCCGTTTCCGTTGAGATTCCCTGCAACATAGTCCAGATCACCGTCTCCATCTACGTCGAAAATGAAAATCCCGGATGTATCTCCAGGGTCCAGGGCCTGCCCCGAATCAGTAAGTGTACCGCCGCTATTGAGAAACAGCTTATCGCCAAGTGTATTCAATCCGGTGATTAAATCGGGGTCGCCGTCGCCGTCGATATCTCCGACTGCCGCCGACAATACATTGCCGCTTCCTATAGACTGGCCGGAATCCGTAAAGGCATATAAACGTGCAGGTAAAACTATAACTAATGTTAAAATGATTATTGTTGTGTACAGGTAACGACAATATGAAATCATGCAATGAACTTAAGTAAAATTCCTTTTTACAGGTTAATATAATTATAGCACAGTTTTCATGTGTTCATGTCACACCGGCGACGTGAATCCATGTTGCAATGATCTGAAATTATACAGAGCCAATTGCAAAATTCTGATTCGGCTGCGGTCGGTTGCAATTGTGTCCATAGCAGCGTTGTCAGCACAAAATCTTCCTCAACGTACTCGGCGAGTACGCCTGCGGGGATTTTGCACCTCCGCCTTGCTTCTGTAAAATTTCGTTCGACCTCGCTACGAACATGATTTTGCAATTGGCTCTACATTTGTATTTATCGTCTCTACGAATTAAAATCAGTCGACAGTCTGCCTGTGCTTTTCCTGTATAAAGAGATGAGGTGCCGACTTTATGAATTCAATAAGAAAATCGATTATTTTCCTTCTGGCGATATTCGCTGTCTCGATTCTGCATCCCGCCGGCGCGAGCGCCGTCAATAAATATTCCGTGAAAAAATTGAAGTCGAGAAAAAACGGAGCCGTCTATCTCGTTGTCGCGCCGAAGGCGTTTCATGATGAGTTGCAGCCGCTGCTCGACCACAGGGCGGCAGGCGGTATGTCGGTCGCGCTTGTAAGTCCGAAAGACATATATACAGAGTTCGACCGCCGCCCGCCCGGTCCGTGGCCCATTAAGGAATTCGTAACTTTTGCGGCTCACAACTGGAAGAAAGGCACACCGAAATATCTCCTGCTGGTCGGCGACATAAATGTTTTCGAGCAGTACGATCCCAATGGTTTAATGATGCCGACATTTATTGTGAAACTCGAGGATGAGGACGAAGAAGATGGAGAGAAACTCGCGGCGTCGGACACGGCGTTCGGGGATGTCGACGGCGACGAAGTGCCCGACATAGCCGTCGGAAGGATACCGGCGGATAACAAAGAGGAAGTCGCAGCGGCTGTCAGGAAAATATTGAACTATGAAACGAATCCCACGCCCGGCCCGTGGCGGAGACGCGCATCCGTATTGGCGAGCACAGGCAATTTCGGCATTTTCGATACCACGCTCGAAGAAACAACGAAAAAACTCGTTCGCAGCAATTTCGATCCGGTCTTCGACTTGAATATGACTTACGGCGGTTCGAGTATGCCCTATTTCCAGATGCCCGCCGATTTCAAACAAAAAGTATTCGACCGCTTCAGCGACGGTTCACTTTTCATGACCTACATCGGACACGGTTCCGTTACCGGTCTCAGCAGCGTTTGCTACAAAGGCAAATGCAAACGCATCATGCAGAATGAGGATGTCGGCGGGATCAAAACCGGCGGAAAGCCCCCTTTCTTTTTCAGCATCTGCTGCCTGACCGGCAAATTCGATATCCAGGAGGATTCAATCGCTGAAGAGATGTTCAAAGCGGCGGACGGCCCCATCGGCGTTTTCGCTGCAACCGAGGTGTCGCATCCCTACTCCAACACGATGCTCTCTAAAGATATTATGTACTATATGATGGACAAACGCCCCGCAACCATCGGCGAAGGCATTCTCAACATCTACAGGTCCCTCGTGTGGCGGTTCGACACCGACCGTAAATTCATAGACAAGCAATACGCTCTGCTCGGCATGGGCAGGAAAGAGCAGATCAAGAACAGCTATGATCACATTTATCTTTACAACTACATCGGCGACCCCGCGACGAAAATACCTTATGCCGCGGAAACGATCGAGATCGACGCGCCCACGAAGGCCGGCCCCGGTGAAAAGCTGCATGTGGCGATTCGTACGAAGGAAAAGAAGAAGGGAAAACTCCTCTTCACATTTGAAAGCCACCCGACTGAAATCATTTACGACATCACTGATATCGACGGCCTCGCCGGAAACAAACTATCTGACGCTGTAACTTCCAACTATCAAAATGCAAACAACAAGATCGCATACAGAATGGAGACTGAACTCGACGACACGGGCGCGGCCCTGGTCGATTTCACTGTCCCGGCTTTCATTCCGAGCGGGAAATATTTCCTGAAAGCTTATGCCTGGGACGGAACTACCGACGCTATGGGAATCTCCGAAATAGATATTTCCAATCCTGACGTCGACGCGCAAAGAGCGAAAACGGAAGCCGCGGCGGAGCAAAGAAAAAAAGAGAAAAAGGTGGTTACTTTTAAGGACCGCCTCGCCGATATTATCGCCGGATTGACCGAGCCGGAACTTAAAGTTAACGCTTACCTGTACGCGACAAACGATGACGGCACCGCGGCAACCCCTGAAAAGAAGAATAGAAAATGGAAGGATGAGGAAAAGCGGAGAAAAGCGACCGATAGAAAAACTGTCGCCGCAATGATAAGAATTGCGGAAAACAACAGTAGTACTAAAAACACTTTCAGGGCGCTCAAACGCGCGGAAACGATGAATCCCACATCCGACGAACTCCAGGATATTGCAGACATATACGAAAAGATATTCAGACTTGCAGATGCACGGGCGGCACTCACAAAAGCTGTTCTGAAAGACGGCGACAACATTCGCTCTATGAGAAAACTGGCGCACATAACAAGCAGACTCGGCGACAATGAGAAAGCTGTCGAACTGCTCGACAACCTGATAGATAGAAACGCCGACGACTTTGATTCGTTATGGATGAAAGCGAAAATTCTTGAGAAAATGAATCTCGACGATGATGCTGAAGAAACATATCTTAAGGCGGAAAAACTTGCCGACGATTACTCGACGATCCACAGGGATATCTTTAACTTCTATCAGAAATCCATCTTCGATTATGAAAAATCAGAGAAAAAAGCACGTGAAATCGTAGAAAAACAGAAAGCGCCGTACTGGCGCGACCTTACATATCCGCTCGCGTGGCTGGTGCTCAAAAAGGACAGAAGCAATATTAAAGAGGCCGCCGAACTGATGTGGCTGTATTACAAAGCGGAAGACAATAAACACGCCGAGGCGATGGCTTTAGCAAAAACCGGCGCGGCGTTCTATTCCTTTTTCGGAGACAGGATGAAGTCGCGGACATTTCTGGACGCCGCACTTGAGATGGACCCGAAATGTTATGAATGCGCGACTATAAAATTGAATATTTTCGACAATTCCGAAAGGGAAAAAAGGTGTAAGAAAGCTGTCGAGATAAACCCGGATTACACGGAAGGCTATTTGTGCCTTGCCGATGTCGACCTCGACAGGAAATTGTACGACGATGCAATCACCTATTACAGAAAAGCGCATGAAACGGAACCCGGCATGACACCTCGAATAAAGGAGGTAGTGGCATATTACAAAGCAGGCCGCAGCGATAAGGCAAATGAACTTATAAAGAAAATAAAGGGCGCGCCGCATCCCCCCGACAACAGCAGGGAGGCCGCCGCACTTATCAGTAGAATGTCCGTCTTTAACCGGACAGAAGACTACGACTCCCTGCACGACGAATACAGGCGTTACGTGAAAAGGTGGCCGTATAGCTGGTATATCCATCACTTCATGGCGGGCCTGTGTGCGGGCCGCGACGAGTATGAACTCGCGGCGAAATACGAAAAGTCCGCAATCGAGAACAATCAATTCTGTGAAGACTGCTATCTCGCTCTCGGCAGGTACAGCATAGAGATAGAACAATATGCAGATGCTGAAAACGTCCTGAGAAAGGGAGTGCTCATAGCACCTGAAAACGTATACATGCGTGCTGAACTCGGCAGGACGCTCGCGCTCAAAGGCGAAAAAAGGGAAGCGCGTGAGTTGCTTATGAAAATTGTGCAAAATCGAAGATATTATTATCTCGCTATGAAAGGACTCGAAGAACTTATCGATCCGAACTTCTTTTTGAATTAACTTTGCTGCGACGCGAAAACAACACAATCGCGCATTGGTATGTCAGTCCCACCTGCCGGGCAGATATTTCCGGACCATGTTCATCGGGTTGCTCCAGGTAATCTTTTTCTCCAGTTCGACGGGCAGGCCCAGATCATAGAAATCATTATAGATGCTGTTATAGGTACCTATACCGGCCGGATGATCGGTGCCGAATAGCAACCTGTCCGCAAACGCAGGCAACTCGGCGGCCAGCAGCTTGCCCGCTTCCGTTTTCGACAACGATTCGTTTTTCTTATTTCCCATCAAATACCTGATCGCACCCGGCACATTCGTCAGGTCGCCGATTATCTGCTCATGCCTGCCCATCAGTTCTATCGCCTTGTCCAGCCGCGGAAACAAAGTATGTGAAATGATAATCGGCATGTCGGGATAATCTCCCGCGATCCCACTTATCTGCTCCGCTGTCAATTTCATTTCGTAAAATTCATCGAAGCCGGTATGTATGAAAAGAGGTCTTTTAAGTTCGGAAAGTGTCTCATACAGCGGGCTCATACAGCTATCTGTTATAGAAAACTTCTGAACAAACGGATGCAGTTTCATGCCGATGAAACCGTACTGCTCAATCGCCTGCCTCGTAATCTCCGCCTTCCGCTCGTTTCTCGGATGAAGCGAACCCCAGCCTGCGCTGTTCGGCAGACGGCACGTAATATCATAATTGTATTTGTTCAGCGTGCCGGTTTCTTTTCGGCGAAGCGGATATATGAGATTGAAAAAATAGCGTGTGCCGAGCGACTTCATATCATGCAGAATATACTTTTCGTCGACATCGACCGGCACCTGGTGATTCGGGTTGAATGATCGAACCCAGCGCATGAGTCCGGCCAGTCTGAAAGGAGTTGTTATATGAACGTGGGCGTCGATGACACCGCAAATGTTGTCCGATGAACTTTCAGCCATAGCCACCATTATACCTTCTCGATCTTCACTTCAGTGCCGCCCTGCACAGCGCCGAAAACAGCGGCGTCGCCGTCTATCGCGCCAAGATGATTCACTTCGCTCGCCGCGCGTATCTCGTCGCCAACGCTTGCCGGTGTTCGACCCCAGAAAATGCAAAATGCAGAGCCGGGAGGCCAGTATGCTATGTCGCCCTTCCCGACAACATCGCTCGCGCCGGGTTCGACGCCCGCCTTCAGCGGTATCGAAAAATATATCTCGTCGCCCCACGTGTTCGCGCTTCCTGTGATCGGCAGAGCGTCCCATAATTTATTTGCTGTCGTTCCGCCGGAAAGCACCGCCTCGACGCTGACATCTCCCGCAGTTATTTTTATACGTCTCCCCGACATTTTATTATCCTCCGTTTGCATATTATTTCCTTATGCTCTTATGACACATTTTATGCTTATTGATTTCAATTGTACACATCAAATATTCATTAAGACCCTTTTCAGCAATTATATGCTTTTCACATTGATCTTTCATTCGCTTGCAATAAACTCCATTCTCGTTAGATTATTGAATATGTAAATATTCGCCGGGAATACTTTTATGGACGCAAAGAACGTAATATACGGCCCGACACTTTTTACGGACCAGGACATATATCTTTTTAAGGAAGGCAACCACTTCAAGCTGTACGATAAGCTTGGGGCACACACGCGCAAACTCAAGGGCAGGAGCGGTGTCCAGTTCGCAGTGTGGGCGCCGAACGCGCGTGAAGTATCGGTTATCGGCGACTTTAACGGATGGAACCGCGACTCGCACAAACTTACATGCCGGCTTGACAGCTCCGGTATATGGGAAGGTTTCATCCCGGGAATCAAACCCGGTGCTCTTTACAAGTACTACGTGCGTTCGGGCTCGAACAATTACGAGGCTGCAAAAAGCGATCCGTTCGGTTTCGCGCATCAATCGCCTCCCGAGACGGCCACTTATGTATGGGAACTCGATTACGAATGGAAAGACTCGTCATGGATGGAATCGCGCGCGGAAGCTAATTCTCTCGCCGCACCGATGTCTATCTACGAGATACATATCGGCTCGTGGAAGCGAGACCCGAACAACCCGGCACGGCTCCTTTCATATCGTGAAATAGCGGAGACGCTTCCCGACTACGTTCGCGACACCGGCTTCACTCATGTCGAATTCATGCCGATCATGGAACACCCCTATTACCCTTCGTGGGGCTATCAGAAGACCGGCTTCTTCGCACCCACCGCCCGGTACGGTTCGCCGCAGGATTTCATGTATCTCGTCGACAAACTCCACCAGTACGGTATCGGCGTCATTCTCGACTGGGTGCCTTCGCACTTCCCTTCCGACGAGCACGGACTCGTCTATTTCGACGGCACAAACCTCTACGAACATCAGGACCCACGCGAGGGTTTCCACCCCGAATGGAAGAGTTACATCTTTAATTACGGACGCAACGAAGTGCGCAATTTCCTCATCTCCAGCGCGCTCTTCTGGCTCGACAAATACCACGCCGACGGCCTGCGCGTGGACGCGATAGCTTCCATGATATATCGCGATTACGCGCGCTCGGCAGGCGAATGGATACCCAACAAGTACGGTGGCCGCGAGAATCTCGAAGCGCTGGATTTCATAAAGAGACTCAATGAAACCGTTTATCATTTCTTCCCGGATACAATGACAATCGCCGAGGACTCGACCGCCTGGCCGATGGTCTCGCGCCCTGTGTATGTCGGCGGACTCGGCTTCGGCATGAAATGGAAAATGGGCTGGATGCACGACACTCTGGATTACATGTCCAGAGATCCGATATTCAGAAGCTACGACCACAACAGGCTGACATTCAGTATATGGTATGCGTTTTCAGAAAATTATGTGCTGCCGCTGTCGCACGACGAGGTTGTGCACGGCAAAGGTTCGCTGATGAGACGAATGCCGGGAGACAACTGGCAGAAGGCGGCGAATCTTCGAGTCATGTTCGGCTACATGTTCACGCACCCCGGCAAGAAACTGCTTTTCATGGGCGGCGAATTCGGACAATGGAACGAGTGGTACCATGAAGTGTCGCTCGACTGGCACCTGCTCGAAACACACCTGCACTCCGGCATAAGGAACTGCGTTGCCGACCTCAACAGCCTATACCGCGCGGAACCTGCGCTGCACAGGCTCGATTTCGAGCCCGGCGGCTTTCGCTGGATCGACCACAGCGACTACCGGAACAGTGTACTAAGTTACATGCGCATGAGCGGCAGGCCTGGCGATGAAATCCTTGTTATATGCAACTTCACACCTGTCGTGCGCGAGGGCTACCGCGCGGGTGTGCCGCAGGGCGGTTTCTGGAAAGAGTTGCTTAACAGCGATTCCACAATATACGGCGGCAGCGGTGTGGGCAACTTCGGCGGCATGAACGCCGAGGATGTCCCCTATCACGGTTTCACACATTCGCTGCAGATGACACTTCCGCCGCTCGGCATTGTTTTGTTTAAAAAAGAAAAGCACGACTGAACTTGTGTCTGGCCGTCGCAATATCCAATTTCAGTTTTGACCGGGTTTTGCGATACACGCAAATAAAGATGGGAACTGTCATCGACAAAAGGAAACATATATGAGAAGAGGCAGCGGACTTCTTTGTCATATTACATCACTTCCCTCGCGATACGGGATCGGCGACCTCGGACCTGCCGCATTCGATTTCGCGGACTTCCTGCACCGCAGCGGCCAATCATACTGGCAGGTGCTTCCCCTTAACCCTACAGACCCCGCACACGGCAGTTCACCCTACAGCAGCATTTCTGTTTTCGCTTACAACACCCTCCTGATAAGCCCGGAACTGATCGTGCGGGACGGATTGCTGGACAGCAACGACATCGTCAATCCGCCGGACTTCCCCGTCGACAGATGCAACTACCAGTGGGTGCTCGAATACAAAACATATCTGCTCGACCGCGCATTCAATCGTTTTCTGTCAGGCCGCGAAAGATCATTGTTCGACGACTTCTGCGCCGAAAACTCTTTCTGGCTCGACGACTACGCTCTGTTTAAAGCATTGAAAATAAAGTTCGATATGCGCTCGTGGGACAACTGGCCCGACGAATACAGGTACAGACACGAGGGCTCACTCGAAACCGCCCGCAACGAGAATCATCACGCAATAGAAAGAGAAAAGTTCTCTCAGTATCTTTTTCACAAACAGTGGCGCGCCTTGAAGAAATATTGCAATGAAAAGTGTATACAGATTATCGGCGACATGCCTCTTTATGTCGATTACGACTCCTCGGACACATGGAGCAATCCCGGCATTTTCAAACTCGACGAAGACCTCAGACCGCTTTTCGTATCCGGTGTGCCACCGGACTATTTCAGCGACACCGGCCAGTTGTGGGGCAATCCTGTTTATGACTGGGACACATTGAGAGCGGACGATTTCCACTGGTGGGTCAGTCGAATGAAACAAACAATTTCATGTTTCGACGCGGTTAGAATCGATCACTTTGTGGGATTATTCAAATACTGGGAGGTCCCGTTCGGCGAGGAAACAGCGGTCGACGGGCACTGGGCCGACGCGCCTTTCGACGATTTTTTTCATGCGTTGCGCAAACGTTTCTGTACATTGCCGGTTATCGCGGAAGACCTCGGCTACATGCCCCCTCAGGTTCGCGAGTCAATGACGAAATACGACATACCAGGAATGAAGATTCTCCTTTACGCTTTTCACGAAGACGATCCCATGCACCCCTACCTGCCGCATACATACCCGCGTAATTGTGTCGTTTACACCGGAACGCACGACAACAACACAGTGCGCGGCTGGCTCGACAACGAAACCGGCGCCGACGACAGACGCAGAATACGCGATTACTTCGGAAAAGAAATTCCCGACGGGCAGATGCACCGGGAGTTCATCAGGCTCGCCATGATGAGTGTTGGCGACATCGCGCTTTTCCCCATTCAGGACATTCTCGGACTGGGCGCGGACTCGCGGCTGAACACGCCTGCCGTCGCACACGGCAACTGGGAATGGCGCATCGCCCCCGGCGTTCTACATGAAAACATCGCCGCGGACCTCCTGCACCTCACTACCATCTACGGACGTATTTAATTCATTGAAAGATCGTGACTGGTAAACTGATTCTTATGTTCTTCTTCAATGTGTTTGTTTTCAATAAGAGAAAGAAAAAGCTCGATTCTTCCTGAAGATACTGTCAGTGGAACCATAAGCGTTTTTATGTTTTGCGGACACGAAACAGCGATTTTTTTGCCGGTGATTACCGATGGAGGCGTAATATCAGCGACAAAACCCTTTTCGCTGAGGCTTATTGTGGCGTTGGCCGAAATCATATTTGCAAGTTCACCGAGGGCGCTTTTGGCGAACTCGTCGAGCTCCGGAATATCTTCCTCCATCATCATTTTCGCGGCGATTCCTCTGGCACAGTCGATATCCATCGAGATGACGACCTGACCGACGATGTCGCCGGTAAAACCAACTATAATTGCCACTTCACTTGTTAAGAAAGGGTATTTTGTCTTTAGTTCAAGCTTATCTCTGCCGGGTTTTTCGTAAATTACTTCGCTTAATACATTATGCACCGATTTGACAAAGGGATTAAGGAAATCAGCGTTCAATTCTCTCTCCAGCAATCTATTAACTTATAATATAAGTTTCATTATAGTATGGTGTATTCAAATTGTATTTTCCACATTATTCGAAATTTGATGGTCGACTCGTCACGTGCCGAAAAACGAACTGCTTCACTTTGTTCAGCATGACATAAGCCTGCGTGACTCGAGCCTGTCATTCGGAGGCGGTGCTGAATAGTCTTCTGCTTGTACACGATAAAACGGCTAACGCGAATATTTCACCAATGCGGGCTATCTTCAATCATTCTTTTTCTGCCGTTCTGGGCGCAGTGAACGAAGTTCGGCACCGATCTTCCACATCTCGCTGTCTGCGATCTCTTTGAGTTCTTTCGCAAGGTTTTCTTTATAGTCCGGTTTGCTGTTCGACTCGATGGATATCCGCGCTTCCTCGCCCGACTTCACTTTGTCGTAGAGTTCGCGGAAAACGGGTTTAACGGCATCGGCGAACTTCTGGTACCAGTCCAGCGCGCCGCGCTGTGCTGTGGTCGAGCAATTGGCGTACATCCAGTCCATACCTTTTTCAGCAATCAGCGGGTAGAGGCTCTGAGTGGCCTCTTCGACAGTTTCGTTGAATGCTTCAGACGGTGAGTGGCCTTCCTCGCGCAGGAGTTCATACTGCGCTTTCCATAAACCGTATATAGCGCCCATGAGCACACCGCGTTCGCCCGTCAGGTCGCTGTACACTTCATTCTCGAAAGTGGTTTTGAACAGGTAGCCGGACCCGATGGCGATACCGAGGGCGAGGCAGCGTTCCTGCGCGCGGCCTGTGGCGTCCTGGTGTATCGCATACGAACCGTTGATGCCACGCCCTTCGAGGAAAAGGCTGCGCACGGTTGTCCCCGAGCCTTTCGGCGCGACCAGCACCACGTCGACATTCTCCGGCGGCACAACACCTGAAGCTTCCTTATATACAATCGAGAAACCATGGCTGAAATACAGGCAGTCACCTTCATCGAGGTTGTCCCTGACTTGGGGCCAGCACAGTTTCTGCCCGGCGTCCGACAGCAGGTACTGCACAATTGTACCTTTCTTCACGCACTCTTCTATCTCAAAAAGTGTTTCGCCCGCGACCCAGCCATCTCCTTCCGCGAGGTCCCACGATGCGCCTTTTCGCATCCCTACTATCACATTCACCCCGTTGTCTCTCATATTCTGTGATTGCGCCCTGCCCTGCACACCGTAACCAATGACCGCAACGGTTTCATCCTTAAGTATTTCACGAGCTTTTTCGACAGGCAGATCGCTCCGTTCGTATATCTCTTCGACATAATCTCCCACCTGTATTTTTTTCATTTTTCAGCCTCCGACATGTTATTTTACATTTCCGCACAAAAATAACATTATAGCATCCGTGCAGGAAATTGCTACAAGTCTGCGTATGTTATGCCCCGTTCTCACGTTCATATATCCGTTTTAATCCTTCGAGCAGGACATGCCGCCCGAGCGGGACAGCCTCGCAGGAAAAGCTTTCGAGGAATGGGGCGTTTTCGCAGAGGCCGCCTGACAGAAATATCTTTCCGGGCCTGCCGACGAGTCGCTCACAATTAAAGGCGATGCCACGCAGAAAACGCCCGAACGCCGTCTCGTGTGTCACTCCCTGCGATATCAGATCGAACATATTTGTCATACCGAGCACACCACACACAACAGGAATCTTCTCGACGCCGCGTGGCACAGCCGTCGGATCGACCTCGAAGTAGCGCGCCAGCAGCTCGATCACCTGGCCCGTAAACGCGCCGCATTCCGTGTTCCAATCCATCCCCACAACGCGCCTGCCGCTCACTTTCACATATTTCACATCACGCGCTCCGCAGTCCAGCAGCGTGAAGTCGGGCTCGCCGATAAGCGCCATGCCGCCTTCGGCAAGCGCGACAAGTTCGTTGACTTTCAACATTTCTCCACCCGGTATCAGGTGTCCCGTTGCGGCAACAACATTCTTATCAGCAAGTAAAGTTTTAGCATCTTTCGCGCGCAGAATACTACGTTCGCCCGATCCCAGGCGCAATATTTTTGTGTAACTCGTACCTGCGTCTACAAGAAGGCGTTCACTATTCACAGCGTACCTCCACCGGGAATATTGAACTGTAAAAACGCTTCGATTTTAGCCCTGGCAGATCGTGTGAGAGCCTTGTCCACCTCGACAAAAAGCCCGCCGTGTTCTTTCGCGAGATTATAGGCGAGCGCGTTTTTCTGGCAGAAGGATTGCGCGAAGAAAACAGTCGGCACGCCAGGGTCGACAACACATTCAAGATCGAGATCGGCAGGCGTTTTGTTCTCCATGCAGCGTGTCCAGCCATAGATGTGTGTGCGGTCGGGAAAAAGCGACATTATGGAAAAGTCTGCGGGCGGCACACCCCAGAAACCGCAGACGGGTTCGCATTCTTCGACGATCACATCACGCGGCAGCGGCGCGAATACCGAGCTCACGATCAGTTCCATTTTTCTCGCGGGCGGAAGCGAACTCCTGCACACCGGATAGCCCGCGCCGACCATGTTGTCGTTCTTCACCGTTTCAATCGGTATGCCGGAAGTCGCCCTGATGCGGAGAGCGATATTTCGCATACCGTCGCATTTGCACTCGCCCACCGTCGCCAGCACCATATCGAGACGGCCCGCCTCATGCAGCGAATAGATATTTGAAACCACTCGCTTGAGCACCCGGCAGAAAGTCGCGGGCAGATAAATGTCACGCACGGGAAAGCCGTTGACCGGTTCGTCAAGGTCAATAATCTTCGCCCCGCGCCGCAGGTAATCCTGCATCGTCTCCCACGGCGGCACACCAACAATGCCGACTATCATCGCACATCCTCCAAAAGATATTATATCCGTTTGCGCTCTTGTTCCGCCAGTTGTTCGATCTCGCGGTATGGGCATTCCCTATAGTCCGTATATTTCACCAATGCGGGCTAATAATCGGGAGAATGCCTGTAATACAAGGCGTGGCAAGTGAGTGGTGAGGGAACATACTGTTAGTATGTGATCGATCCCGAATCGCTACCGCAATGCAGTAAAACAGGCGTTATCGCGATTTTCCGGATTTCTTTGTGAGAAATACGGGTTAGTCCCTGAATTCAAGTACAGTCGAGTAGATGTTGGTTCCGATAAGCTGTCCGAAAATCCAGCTCCAGTCAAAGCCGTCGATGTCGCAACTATAGTTGAACAGCAGGTATTTGTTTTCGTCGAGTTGTGTGATACCGGCGTATGCGGTGTCGCCCCGTGACGGAAAATCAAAGAGCGGTTCGAGTTCTTTTTTCTCCTTATTCAGCCGGTAGAGCGCAGTCCTTTTTCTTGTTCCCGAATACCGCACGAGATAGAGTTTCGACCTTAGTGCGGAAGGAATAAGCTTTGACTGCTTATTGTATGGACCGTCGATATTTCGGCGTGCGACGACATAGAATTCACCTTTACGGCGGAACATCAGAGCCGAGTCGAATTTATAATTCGTGAATTTACAGTCCCAGGCGGACAAATCTTTTTTGGGCGCGAAGCAAACTTCTCCGCCGAGCATTTCGAGCCGCACTGTCGCCCATAGATTTCCCTTATTGTCAAACTCGAATTCGCCTTCCTCCGAGCTATACTTTGTTCTTGCCTCTTTGCCGCCGACCATCCTGTAGTTGTAGCCGTCGTCGGACACCAGCAGCCGAAGGCTCCCCGGCTCGTTTTCGTTTGTGTAGAGGCCCGCGCCGTAGTAGACGCTCATGTAGGCCTTCCCGTTGTGGACCTTTGCACGCCAGTCGACATAGCCCGGTTCATATATTTCTTTCGGTTCGGTCCATTTCCCTTTTGCCGTACGCTCTGTTGCGTAAATATGTTTCGGTGCGAATGCGAGTGGATTGCTGCCACCGCGGAAAAAATACAAAATGAGTTTATTTTTGAAGACAAGAAAACGCGGTTCGCGCAGATCGTCTTTAAGATTGAACTCGGTCTCGTATTCCCACTTTTCAAGATTTTTTGAACTCAGCACATAAATGATTGTTTCGGTGGAAGCAAAATGAGTGGGTGCCGTTCTGAAAGCGAAATAATAACGTCCTTTGAACTGTGTCAGATCGAGATTGTTGTTTGATCTCCCCAACTTCAGCCCGGTCGGAAGTTTATCGCCGGGAACGAGTTTTTCGAGCGGTGTATAAGTAATCTTTTTTGCCGCTTCCTCGTTGAATGCGACGGGAGAACTCGAGAAAAACAGATATGCGATGAGCAATGATAAGAAAAAGCAGAGGATTATTATCAGGTTGATGAAAGACTTGGCAATGCCCGCAAGACACGATTTTTTTCTCATTTTGCTGTCGCTCATGATGAATAAAAGTCCATTCGCCGGTCAATCGGCCAGCAGTTCGGCGACATTGAGCTTGACGAAATCACCCGGCTTCCTGTTGCGTGTCCAGACCCATAAGAGCTGATCCGCAGGTTTGAATATTGCAGTCTGCACCGTGCCGGACACCTTCACGAGCCCGTCGTGTATCATCTTCTGCGCGAGCGCCATGTCCACATTGCCGTAATTTTCGTTCAGAAGTTCAGTTAGCCTGTTGAAGCGGTCTTCCGACGGTGAAGAACTGAAATTTGAAGTGTCGATATTTCCGTCGGCGAGTTTTTCAGTGATGAAATGATTGGTAGACACCATTTTGCCGTCAGTCGGCGAAAGAGTGTCCACAACATCCGCGGTGATCTCGATCAGGCGCGCGTTATTTGTGTTCCCGTCTGCGATAGTGATGTTGTAGCCTGCAAGGCGCGGAGCGTCGCGCAGTATTTTTTCCGCTTCGTCGAGCGAACCGCCGTACTGAACAACTTTTCTCATAAGCAGAAGCGCCGGAGTGCCATTCTTCGCGTTTCCCTTTGCCATCGAGAAGTTGAGTTCCGATGTGATTTTTGCATCATTGACAGATGTAAGCGCCCCCACAAGTCCGGGATAGAAAACAGAAACAAAAGCGTGTCCCTTTTCGGGTTTGATCACAAAAACGGTGGAGAATTTATCGAGGTCTTTGAGTCCGCCCTGCGCCCAATCGAGATTTCTTGCCTCGATGAGTTTTCCGTCTTTGGAGGCTGGCCCGGTGGCAATAAGTGTCGAGCAGAGTATTGCGAAATAATCTATATGCGAATTCATGTTGAGCACTTCGGAGTAAGGTATCTGCGCACCGTCGGCGATGCCTTTCATCTCCTGGATGTATTCCTCAGGTATGTTTTTTTCCATTGCCTTTGCAAATTTTGTCATTACTTTTCGCGGATTAGAATATGCCTCCTTGCCGCCTCTGCCGAGTATGGCATACTCCTTCATCCATTTATTGTATACAAGGTCTTTTAAATATATTTTGTAGATTCGCATTATGTCGTCCTTGAGCAACTTGCCGTGCTGCAAGCCGATGTCGTAGGGCGTGCCGGAAAGTTTTACGATACGCAACCCGTCTTTTTCAATAAGTTCCGGTGCCGCTTTCACAATCGAGCATGTAAATACCGCGACCAGCATTGCCGACAGGAACACCAATTTCGAAATTCTGAATGATATAGTTTTTTTCAAATCATTTCCTCCGTTTTTCCCATGTATTCAATGAATGAATATTATAATTTAAGTCTTACACATTTAAAAGCGATTCCCTGCGCAAGCACGACCGACACTATCAGATAATTCACGGACATATAATCATGAATACACAAACACATAGCTAAATTGTGGGTTTTGAATTAGAATACTGCCTGTTATGAAATGCTGTAAGTGCGGAAATGAAATCAGCTACAGGGCGAGCGAGTGTGTGCATTGCGGTCAGCCCGAACCCCTTATCAACTGCGTGCTCGGCAGAGTATCGTCTGTTTGCAAGGGCTTGTTCAGGGTCCTTGCACCTGTCGTATCGCTGGCGATCCCTTTTTTCGGTTTTGTAATGTCGTTTTATGTTTTCAGAAAGAAGACGGGCGGGTCGCACACTCTCGGCACATGGTATATCGTTTCGGGAATAGCGTGTCTTGTGGTCTGGGGCTTTTATCTAAGAACAACATTTATATTTAACAGCAGCGAGATTTTCAGTGAGTGCACAAAATCAGTCGGTGAAGTGCGTGTGATGCAGGAGCAGTATCGCATCAACAACGGAAAATATGCCGCCGACTTATCAGATTTATTCATGATGAAGTCCACCTGGATGTCGTGGACGTGTGACGGTCTGACAGCCAATGACTGTGCCGATGCCGCTATGAAGGATATGGCCGAATTCTGTGATGTTGAAAACATGGAATATGATTTCATTGATGATGGCCGCTCATACGAATTGAAAGTCCGGACTGCGGATTCAAAACAGTGCCCCGTATGTCTTAATCCCGCCGGCTACTTCCCGGACATGTTCGAGAACTGCCCGACAAACAATGCTTTCGTGTGCCCATCCAATTGATTTTTTTTCATGAAACAATAAATCGTCACAATTGCCAACCGTATGAAGTGAAGGCGGGGACAACATATCCCGGGTCACCGCCGCAACGTAAGTAGAATGGGGGCCTATCGTGATCCTTCCGTATTCTTCTGTGAGAAATCCGGGTTAGATTCGTCGAAACAGGGTCTTGTAAAAGTCTATGCTAAAAAAATGTGCGAGACACATAAATGATTCGTGTGTAATAAGTCGAAGACGACAAATGTCAACCAACAATGATCGACTATAACGAACGTGCGTTCATCATTTTAAAGCATCTTGACCGACTTCGACAAAAACATTGTTTTTGAAAATGACTTATTACACACGAATCATAAATAGTTTTCCCACATGTCGCAAATTATTGATATTCCTTTTAATGAAGACGGGGATTGTGATAAAATTCACCTGTTGTAAAACGACGTTGAACCTATGACACAACAAAGGAGCCACCTGCAAAGTCCGTTTGTGGCGAGGCCGGGCGAGATTGATCAGGGCAAGGCGGAGAAATAAATCCCCACGGACGTACTCGCAAAGTATGTCGAGGACGATTTTGCGGCGACAACTCTGCTATGGACAATTGCAACCGACCACAGTAGAACAGAGCTTTGCAGGCGGCTCGAATGATTATCAGGATGTGCGTCAAGTTGCCCGGCCCAGGCGGTTGTTGCGCCTGCCGATATCAGGATCAGAGGAAGGTGGACACAATGAAATTGTTTTCTATATCTCAGGTTTTCGATCTCGAATACGAAAAGAAATACAAGATAGTTGAAACAGTAATGCTGGCGCTGGGAGTGGGGTTCGAGGTCGTCTCGAAGAATGTGCCCGAGATGCAGAAAGAAATCAGTGACTGGGAAGACGGGCGCGTGTTTTCGCTGGCGGTAATGCACGGAGGCCCGGCTGTGTCGATGAAAAAGGAGAACGGCGTGATCAAATACCTGGGCAAAGGCGTTAAGGACGGCAAACTGGTTCTTTACTTCAAAAACATAGATTCCGCGCTGATGGTGTTCACCGGACTTATGGGCGCGCACACGGCTGCTGTGCAGCGCCGCACGATTGTGCACGGCAACATAGGCCAGTCGGTGCAGGCTGTCAGGGCGATGGCAATCGTGCAGAAGTACCTGTTGCCCGAGGGCATGGTCAGGAAAAACTCGAAGCGACCGCCCCAACTGTCTTTCAACGACAGGATGCGGAAAGTTGTTGTGATCACCGGTCTCCTGCCGGGACTCGCACTGAAATCTTCAAAATAAAGAGTTGCATAACAGCAAAGAAAGAAGGTTGTCGAACATGGCGAAAAAAACATATTACGAATTCTTCTGCCCCGTAAAAATAGTCAGCGGAACTATGGCGCTGTCGAATCTGCCCCATGAGATGGACCAGCTTGGCGCGCACAGGGCGATGATAGTTACAGACCGGGGCGTCAAGGGCGCCGGCCTTGTCGAGATTGTCGAAAAAGCGTTCGCCGGCTCGAACTGTGAAATCGGCACTATTTACGACAAGACACCGCCGGATTCGTCGAATCTCGTCGTGAACGAAGTCGCCGATCTCTATAAGAAGAACAATTGCGACTGTTTCGTTGCGGTGGGCGGCGGCCGTTCGCGACGACGTGCCGCTCCCGCGACGCCTCGGTGAGCCGATCTACGCGGCGGACCAGACGGTGCTCGGTCCCGACGGAGAGCCGGTCGACGCCACGGCGATGGCGGCGATCCGACACCAGG
>JAJRTR010000072.1 GCA_024278215.1 bacterium | reverse complement strand
GAGCAGCCGGCCTCTTGCGCAAAATGCAGGTATGTGACCGATCCCGAACCGCCGCCGCAACGCAGTAGTATAGGGGTTATCGCGATTCCCCGGGTTTCTTTATGAGAAATCCGGACTACAAGTACACCTGCGAGGATTTTACACCTCCGCCTTGCTCTTAACAATTTCGCTCGTCCTCACTACGAACATGATTTTGCAATTGGCTCGTATGTTTTGACAAAAAAGCATCCAATCCATTTTCATTATGTTTTTGTTCGACAAAGTATGCAATCGTATTCCACGCAAATGTTTTTCAGCCGATCACTTTATAAAAACCTTGCTTACTCCGGGCCTGCTTTCACTCCACGAATCTTCGTTCCCGTTTTCGCTCTTTTGTCCAGTCGCAATAAGGGCTTTTGTGTTTCTGCCCAGGCATCAATTAACAAAAACCGACTTGAATTTGGAGTGCGACAATTTATTGTCGCTTTCGCGGTCGGAAGTTAATTACAGGCGAAAAGGCAAGGCGGTGATGAATCACCGCACTCCAAAGTGCTTTGTGCTCTAATATTGTTGTGTAGATTAGGAAAGCTTGTAAGCAAAAGATTATGAACTACTTGAAAGAACACAAATACACGCTATAATGTAATTGTGTAAGAGATCGCGGTGTAGAAGGGAATCCTGATTTTGATTTTAGATGCGGTGAAAGACGGAACAACCTGCAAACCGAAGCTTCATATAAGGGAGCGAGGTCTTATGAGCATTAAAACTGCTGCCGAACTGGAATCAATGTTCAAGATTCTTGGCAATCAGACCCGTTTGAGAATATTGCACACGATTATTCGAGAAGATGAAATATGCGTTTCTGATTTGGCCGAAGCGATAGAGATGAAACCCCAGGCGGTTTCGAATCAACTTCAGAGGATGGTGTATCGCGGTATCGTAAGCACACGGCGCAATGGGAACAACATTTATTATTCCATTGCCGATCCCTGCGTTGTTGGTCTTTTGAATCAGGGACTTTGTCTTATGGAAGAGGCGAAGGCCAGAACAAGTTAACAAAAAGAGGTGTTGTGGCGAAGTTGCAGGGTAAATAAAAATGAAGAAGACCTTTTTCAAGAAAATTCTACAGTCACGTAAGCGACTGGCGCTTCTCATCTTGGTCATGTATACGATTTACGGGGCCGGGGTTGCGGAGGGGCTTGTCCTCTGTGTTTCTGATAACGGCAGAGTTGCCATCGAACTCGATGAAAAAGAATTCAATGCCGTTAATATGGAATTCTGCACTATGAATGAGGGAAAAAGCGACTTAATCGCCCCCCTGAAAAATGCACGGGGCATTTCTGTTACTGCCGCGGATGATTCACAAAAAGATTGCGGCGACTCGTGCCACGATGTCGACATTTCCATTTCCGCAGTTGCAGCTATCGCAAAAATAGTGCGTGCCAAAACAGCGTTAAAGATATCGCCATTGCCGAATAATGTTTATGCTGTGTTGTCGGCAACACCGACGGCGCTGTTTCCGCTGAATCGTTTTTTAAATGACCCCGTAGAATATTCTCATGGTGTAAATTCAACGCTTTATTCTTTAAGCACAGTTATTCTTCTGACCTGATAATCAAATTCTAAAACTGAATATTTTTGTTCCCTTAACGCGCTCCGGTAATGCGTTTGATTCCGGGAGCGTTGAGTGCGGCATATATGGTAAATTCCGAGATAATCGAAAGGAGTGTTCAGACATGGAACTTACAAAAAACAAGATAAAAACAGCAGTAACGATAATAGCGGTGACGATGGCAATATATGGTGCATTGTTCGCAGGTGCATCTCACGCCGCCGGCCAGGAGAAATCGTTGCAGGACAATATGAATCTGGTTACGTTCAGCTATCTCCGGATTCATGAGGCGCTCACCGCGGATTCGGTAGATGGCGTGAGAGAACATGCGAATTCCATAGTCACGTTTGTGGATTCCGCTCTGAAGCTTACCGGTGCGGATAAAGGCAATGACCTGAAAAAGGCTCTTGGTGATGTTGAAAAAGCCGCAAAGCCTTTAACGGATAAAAAACTCAAACTGGACGGAGCCCGTGCGGCTTTCGCCCCCTTGAGTGAAGCAATTATTACGCTCGTGAAGAATTATTTTCCGCCGGAACTCGCGAGCCGGTACTTCGTATTCAACTGCCCGATGAAAAACAGCAATTGGGTTCAGACATATCCGACTGCGCGCAATCCGTATTTCGGTAGTGAGATGATCAATTGCGGCAATATCGTAACGATGGAAACGGCGGCTCCGGGAGCCGACTACCGATTGCAGGGTAATTCACAGACATCGGCCCTTCCTCAGAGCGGTCCCAACCAGGGCCACTACTATGGTTGCGGGCATTATAACGGCAGCATGTCTCATGGTGAACAGGGCCATTACTACGGATGTTCTCACTATATCAACTCGGATGGTTACCATCAGCATTACGACGGCTGCGGACACTATGACGGGCGGAACAACAGGGGCTGGGGTTGCTGGTGATTTCGGCGATTGCCGGTCAGCGAAACGAAAAAAACTAAAAAAGGAGCTGTAACGATGAATAAGATCAGGAATATCAAGTTACTCGGACTGGTCGCTATTATTGCGGTGGCAGTCGTTCTGACTGCAAAGGCTACGATCGGACAGGTGTCACAGACCGCGCAGCATCAGCATTACTATGGTTGTGAACACTATCTGCAGAATAGCAACTACAGCGGACATGAACATTACTATGGCTGCGGCCACGATCCGGCGAATGTGAACTACTCCCGGCAATGGGACAACAACCGTAATTATGCCGATCAGTACAGCTATAACCGGCACAGAGGACAGCAGATGTCACGGCAGAACTGGGGTGACTCGCGTGCTTACACACCCGCTCCGGCATCATATAGCGGAGGACACTACTATGGATGCGGATGCGGTTATGGCGGATGGGACGGCAATAATCCGAATGGGCGCCAGGTATATGGCGGATGGGGCTGCTGGTGAGCCTCATGTCATGCGACACAAAACACTTTGAAATGAAAGGAGAAATCAGATGAACTCGCATGTAAAGACCATCATTTTAGCAATAGGTATCCTGATCGTGAATTCCATTCCCTCCGCTGCGGGCGTACCGCTTAACAACCTTCAGGGAGTGGGCGGTATCGCTTTCAACCCGCTTGCATATCCTGCCGGGCAGAACGCCAAAGCCGGCCAGAGGTTGAGCAATCCTCAGATCGGCGGCTGGTACGTGAAACTGGGCAAGGCAAATGTAGACTGGGTCGCAAACGGGGTGGCCGAAACTATCGGGGATCGACTCGAATTATCTTATGGCTACGAACTGATCGCCGTGGACAACGGCGACAACATCCATAAGAACAATCTCGGTATGAAATATCTTATCGTTCCTGAAAACAAGAACGGCAACAAGTCTGTACCGGCAGTATCGATAGGTGGAATATGGAAGGACACCGACATCAACCCCGGAGCCGGCTTCAGCAAGTCCGGTCTGGACCTTTATATCGTCGGGACGAAACTTTTTACTTCCACATCGAAACCGATCCTCGTATCAGGCGGCCTGCTGTCCACAGATGAGCTTGTGACGGGTGTATTCGGGCACGATTCAAAACGTGATCTCACGATATTCGGAAACGTGGCTATCCTGCCTTTGCCGAACCTCGCGCTGGGACTGGAGTTCAAGCAGGGAGCGAGATTCAGCGATTTTAAAAATGCCGACTACTGGGATGCGCATGTCGCATGGTTCGTGAATAAGAATCTCTCGCTCGTGGGCGCTTTCGTCGACGCCGGGGACATCAACTCCACATCAAAGGTCGGCCTTGGCAACGGTTACGTTATGAGCGCTCAGTATGCTTTCTGAGAAGAACGGCGCTTTTTATATATAGCTGTGTAAATGCAGCAGATTCGAAGATGTTTTAACAGGGGAGGGGCAAAGAATGTCGCCCCTTCCCGACTCTTCCGGATTTCTTTGTGAGAAATCCAGGTTAAAGAAAACCGGAAAGGGGGAATGAAACCTGATGATCTTCAAGAAAGCCGATCGCATAAAAAGCACTGCAATGCTCATCCTGTTCGGGTATCTGTTTTTCGGCACCGGAATAGTCGATGGAATGGTGCTGTGTCTTTATAGCGACGGACAGGTTGCGATTGAGGTTGAAGACGCCAAGTCTTATTTGCCCCCGAACACATGCGGGGCGAATTACAGCAATGAAGCTATCCCTTCCGATGCGCTGGAATCAGGACCCGCAGAACAAAAAAACGTTGTTGTCGACCGATATGAATGCAGTGCCGGCGATTCATGCAAAGACATTCCTTTATCCATTTCAAATTCCGTGAAGCAATTCATTATAAAAAAAGGTGACAGAGGTAAGCTGCTTGATATTAAAAGAATTCCTTTTAATGTTTTCCTTTTCATTAAGCCTGTTGACGCTCTCAATTTATCATCTGCAATATCCATACGTAAAAACTATCATGCAACAAACAATTTCATGCCGGCTTCAATCAATACGATTGTCCTTATATCCTGAGTTTTTCATGACAATGTGACAGATATGCTCCGTGGTTGTCCTGAAAAATCGATGTGAGGAGGAATATAAGATGAAAGACAGAGAGATCAGAGTTTTTATCGTTGAAGCCGACAGGTTTCTGCAAGAGACATCCGGCCAGTGGTTTTCCAGACCGGGTGAAATTATCTTCGAATCGTTTTCCGCAGAAGATGCACTGGAAGCGTGCAGTGTTGAAAGGCCGGATGTAATTATCCTGGACCTGGATATGCCTGATTCCGGAGGGATTGAGTTCTTGAAAAATGTCTTTAAAGGCAAACAGGTTCCGGATATTCCGGTAATCTGCATTTCCGAACGTATAGACCTGGCAACGAAGCTGGTTGCATATATTTCCGGTGCTAAACGGTATATGGAAAAACCGCTTGAAAGAAGTGACCTGGACAGTTTCATAAGTTCCATTATACAGGTGCGTAAAACTGCCGAATCGAGGCTTATTGCTATAGGATAGCGCCGTGGCGGAAAAAATAAAATGTGAGGAGGTGAACTTATGCCGTCAATAAAGAGGAATGCGCCCTGTCCCTGCGGGAGTGGTTTGAAATATAAGAAATGCTGCCTTGAGAAGGATGTCGAAAAGAAAATCGCGGATCGCCGCCGCCGACGTATAGTTATTGCCGTTATTCTTTCGATAGCCGCGCTTGTCGGGGGCTCCGCAATAACGGTAAGCCTATTGCGGCCGGGTCCTCATGACGCACTGGCAAAATGCCTTACTTCCAGAGGCTACAAAATGTACGGCACACACTGGTGTCCTAATTGCGCCAAACAGAAGGCGATTTTCGGAAAGTCTTTTAAATACATCAATTATATCGAGTGCAGTCCGAACGGAAGCCGGAAGTTTTCCGAGTTCTGTAAAGCAAAAGGTATCAAGAAGATACCTACGTGGATCGCGCCGGACGGAAGTAAGTTTACAGGCACCAGGTCCAGTATGGAACTGAGTGATGTGAGTTCATGCAATGTGGGTGATTCCGCTGAAAAAACATCTTCCGAGGCGTTGTAGTGTCGTGGTGCCATGTGGTAACCGCTCACAGCATAAGTAGGTTGTGCCTTGGACAAGTACTGCCCGCATACAGTAAGCTGTTTATATAAAGAGCTAATTGCAAAATTCTGATTCTGCTGCGGTCGGCTGCTATTGTCCATAGCTGCGTTGTCGGCATAAAATCGTCCTCGACGTACTCTACAAGTACGCCTGCGAGGATTTTACACCTCCGCCTTGCTCTGAACAATTTCGCTCGACCTCGCTACGAACATGGTTTTGCAATTGGCTCTAAAGAAGTTCTCTTTTCAGGCATTACGGTATTCCTGGACAGGCAGGTGCGGACCGTTCCCGAGGAAGCGGTTAAAAATGATTGCAGGCAAAGGATGTATGAGATATGAAAAATGAGACTGGACGGAAAAAGATCAAACTGAGTGTCGAGGGTATCGACTGCGCAAGTTGTGTGGAAGGGTTGGAAAGTACTCTTTTGGGCCTCGACGGGATTGAGCGGGTTAATGTCAATCTCATGAGTTCGACTATCACGGTGCTTGCCGCTGATGATAATTCTGTTGATCCAAAAGAGATTATAAAACGGATATCGCAGGCGGGCTATACGTCAAATGTACTTTCCGGAGAGAGCAGCACGACTTTCAGTATTGAAGGAATGGATTGTGCGGATGAGTCTTCAATTATTGAAAAAAAGTTACTGTCCGTTAACGGGATTCTTGATTTTCGGTTCAACCTCGTTGAACAAAACGTGATTGTGACACATACGTGCGAGACGGAAGATATAAAAAGAGCGGTTAAGTCGGTGGGCTTCAAAGCCGAAATTGTGGACTCCGAAAACGATGGGGAAAACACTTCGACATCATTTTTTGTTAAAAACAGGCAAATGATATTAACAGCCGCGTCAGGAGTGCTGCTGCTTGCCGCAATTTTTCACGGTTATATCCACAAGTTCCCGGATTCACTTACATACCTGTTATATATCCCGGCGATTGTCACTGGCGGAGCACTTACGGCACGCAAGGGATGGACAGCCCTCAAAAATCGCAGTCTCGATATGAACTGCCTGATGGTTATCGCGGTGACTGGTGCCGCCGCTATCGGCGAGTGGCAGGAAGCCGCTATGGTGGTTTTCCTTTTCTCTTTAGCAAATCTACTTGAAACATACAGTATGGATCGTGCCCGCAGGGCGATCAGAACCCTGATGCAGATTGCCCCCAATCATGCCGCGGTTCGCAGGAACGGGGCTGTCGTGGATGTCGATGTGAAAGATATCGAAATCGGGGAAGTAGTTTTGATAAAACCGGGGGAAAAGATTCCTATGGACGGCGAAGTCGTCCGGGGAAACACGTACATAAACCAGGCACCCATAACAGGCGAATCCCTGCCGGTAAAAAAAGAACCGGGCGACGAAGTTTTCGCAGGCACACTTAATGAACGTGGAACTGTTGAATTGCGCGTGACGAAACTGTCAAAAGACACAACCCTTTCAAGAATCATCCACATGATAGAGGAAGCGCAATCGCAGAAAGCGCCCTCTCAGAAATTCGTAGACAGATTTGCGAAGTACTATACTCCACTCGTGATTCTGGCTTCTCTTCTCGTTGTGAGTATCCCGCCGCTGTTTTTCAACCAGCCGTTCACACCGTGGATATATCGCGCTCTCGTACTACTGGTTATAGCGTGTCCGTGCGCGTTGGTTATCTCGACACCGGTTGCCATCGTCACGGCACTTTCCACAGCAGCACGCAACGGCGTTTTGATCAAGGGAGGCGTATACCTTGAAGCGATGGGCCACCTGAAGGCAATTGCATTCGATAAAACCGGCACACTTACCCACGGAGTTCCGCGCGTGGTTGAAATAATACCGGTCGACGAAAAAGACGTAAAAGCTGTTTTGCGGGTAGCCGCCGCGCTCGAATCGCGCTCCGAGCACCATCTGGGGAAAGCGATATTGGAAAAGGCGGTCGAGCTTGGAGTGTCTCATACCGAGGCCGAGGAGTTTGAAGCCATCACCGGGAAAGGGGCGAAAGGAACAGTCGAAGGCGAATTGTTTTATATCGGGAACCATCGTCTCTTCGAGGAAATGGGGTTCTGCGATAGCGCGAGAGATAAACAACTTATGGAACTGGAGGGAAAAGGCCAGACTGTTGTTCTGGTGGGAAACGGGCAGGCGATACTCGGCCTCATAGCGATAGCGGATGATGTCAGGGAGATAAGCCGGGAGGCTTTGAAGAAAGTTAAAGAGGGCGGAATACAGAAAACCATAATGTTGACCGGAGACAATTTATGGACAGCGCAGGCCATCGCGGAAAAACTTGATATTGATGAAATCAAGGCCGACCTCTTGCCGGAAGATAAGCTCGATGCGATAAAGACTCTGCTCGACGAATATGGAACGGTTGCTATGGTGGGCGATGGCGTAAACGATGCACCGGCTCTGGCCGCATCAACTATCGGGATCGCGATGGGCACCGCCGGCACTGACGCCGCTCTTGAAACGGCGGACATTGCCCTGATGTCCGATGATCTTCGCAAGTTGCCCTACGCAATAAAACTCAGCAGAAAAACACTGTATGTGATAAAGCAAAACATAATCCTTTCACTATTGATAAAAGTTGTATTTCTTATTGCGGCTGTCGGCGGTATCGCTACTCTCTGGATGGCGGTTTTCGCCGACATGGGCGCTTCTCTCATAGTTATAATCAACAGCCTTAGACTGATAAAACAAAACGACACATCAGGGTGACCGCCGCCGTCGCCTCCCTGCGTTCCTCTTATGTGCCCCGGAAAGAGAAAGGGATGCACCCTGTAAACAGTAGCGCAAAACTTTTGTTCTTTTCTGAACTCCCAAACTCCGAAATGTCTCCTTCGGGACTTACGCCCGAAAGAGACGTATTCTCCTATCGAGATAAAAACGCAAAGTATTGATAATTTTCAAACCGACTGTATAATTACTATAGTTAGGCAATTGTCTAAGTAGATAAGCCCGGCATACTGTAGAATGAAAAATGATTTTTTATCCCAATACAGGTTGCTTAAGTTCATTACCGGCACAGGCGTCTCGCCTGTCGTAAAAAGCATGAAGTAACCGGTATTGTTTTAAATCGGGAGAAAAACAATGGATTTATCAACGATATTTAAAGCGCTTTCGAACAGGAACCGGCTCAAGGCGTTCGAGATAATCCGTAATGGACACGCGGATGTTGTTCAATGCAGGAACGGAAACAGGTCGGATGATGTTCCTGATGGTGCTGTCTGCGTCTGCGAGATTCTCAATCAACTTAATGTGTCGGCTCCGACCCTGTCGCATCATCTCAAAGAGTTGAGATATGCTGGTATTGTGAATGTTTATCAATGTGGACAGTGGTCTTATTACACGGTGCGGGACGATGTTCTTGAATTGTTGGCGGATTATTTTTCTAAGGGTGATAAACATTGCCTGGTGACGCCATAAATGAAGTGCCGACCATGGAAACAAATGGGCGCATTCAAACAAATATACGAGCACGATATCTTGCGGAACAGGGAAGACAAATGAAATGCAGGGCTGAAGAGAAACTGAAAGTGTTGTTTCTATGCACTGGTAATTCCTGCCGCAGCCAGATGGCCGAGGGATGGACGCGACATCTAAAAAGCAATGTTGTAGATGCTTATTCAGCAGGAATTGAAATACATGGTCTGAATCAAAACGCTGTAAAAGTAATGTCGGAAGCCGGTGTGGACATTTCAGAACATGCGTCGAAAAACGTCGGCGATTTGATCCGAATTCCTTTTGATTATGTGGTGACTGTCTGCGGCCATGCTCACGAAACATGCCCCGTCTTTCCAGGAGAAGCAAAAGTTATACATGTGGGATTCGACGATCCTCCCGCTCTGGCTGCCGGAGTCGACAGCGAAGATGAAAAGTTGGATATATATCGCCGTGTACGTGATGAGATTCGAAGCTTTGTAGAAACTTTGCCGGGTTGTTTTGAAAGTTGAAAAAAACATTATCCCGCATATTTCACCAATACGTGCTAACCCGCATATTTCACAAATGCGGGTGAAAAACCGGAAGAATGCCCAATAATACAAGGCGCGGCAAGTGAGTGGTGAGGGAGCAGCCGGCCAGCCGGCCTCTTGCGCAAAATGCAGGTATATGAGCGATCCCGAATCGCCGCCGCAACGCAGTAGAATGGGGGTTCTCACGGTTTTCCGGATTTCTTTGTGAGAAATCCGGGCTACACACATCGCTTCAATAAGGAGAACAGAAAAAGGATGAAAAAACTTTCTTTCCTCGACAGATTTCTGACATTGTGGATTTTTCTGGCTATGGCGGCGGGAGTCGGCGCAGGGTATTTCAGTGAGGCCTGGGTTAAATTCATTACCCAGCCGGTGTTTCAGGCAGGTACGACCAATGTACCTATTGCAATAGGACTCATCATGATGATGTATCCGCCTCTGGCAAAGGTAAAATACGAGGAACTCGGCAGAGTGTTTCGCAACTACAAGGTGCTTGGCCTGTCACTTGTGCAGAACTGGATTGTCGGGCCGGTCCTGATGTTCATACTGGCTGTCGTGTTCCTGCGCGGTTACCCGGAATATATGATGGGGCTTATTATGATCGGGCTGGCACGCTGCATTGCCATGGTTATCGTGTGGAACGATCTTGCCGGCGGCGACACGGAGTATTGTGCCGGGCTTGTTGCCTTTAATTCTATCTTCCAGGTCCTGTTTTTCTCCGTTTACGCCTATGTATTCATGACACTGTTGCCGACCTGGCTGGGCCTTGAAAGCACAATTGTGAAAATATCAATCGGCGAAATCGCGAAAAGTGTTTTCATTTATCTCGGCATTCCATTCATCGCCGGAATCATAACAAGGTTTACGCTCATAAAGCTAAAGGATAAAGAATGGTATCATAATGTGTTTATTCCCAGGATCAGCCCGATTACCCTCATAGCATTATTGTTTACAATCATCGTTATGTTCTCGCTGAAGGGCGAATATATCGTTAGAATTCCGATTGATGTGCTTCGCATCGCGGTGCCCCTGCTTATTTACTTCGTGATCATGTTTTTTGTGTCATTTTTCATGAGCAAGAAAGTCGGAGCAAATTATAAACAGTCGGCCACATTGTCGTTTACGGCAGCCAGCAACAACTTCGAGCTTGCAATTGCCGTGGCGGTCGCCGTGTTCGGCATCGATTCAGGAGTCGCTTTTGCCGCGGTCATTGGTCCGCTTGTCGAAGTGCCTGTTCTCATCGGACTTGTGAATGTTGCGTTGATTTTCAAGCGGAAGTATTTTTCCGACGTGCCTGCCCCGCGAATGTGACCGGAGTGGACTCCACGAGAAGGACCGCTGCCCCGGATTTCTCACAAAGAAATCCGGAATATCGTGATAACGCCCATTCTACTTTCGTTGCGCCGGCGACTCGGGACCGGTCACATACCAGCAGTATGTTCCCTCACCACTCGTCCGCCGCGCCTTGTATTATAAGACCTTCTCCCGATTTTGAACCCGTATTTGTGAATTATGCGGACTACGGATTACATTGACAATCTATCGAACGATTGATAGAATTAGTAAAATTCACAGCAGTAAGCTTCGGCGTATCAAGATATGCCTGCGAAAGCGGAAATCCATGGTAATACCGTAATGAGCTGCGGAAGATTCTTTTTGATCGTATATCACGCGGGAATATAACTTTGAAGAATACAAACAAGGGTACAAGGTCAAAGGATTCGGCTGACAGGATTCTGGATGTTGCGACCGAACTGTTCGCCGAGCATGGCTACGAGGGTCTGTCCACACGGCAGCTTGCATCGGCTGTAGGGCTTAGTATTGCAACTATCAATTATCATGTTGGCTCCAAGAGCGAACTATACGGGAAGGTGATAAGCCGCCTTTTCATGAGGAAGAAGCACTCGTAAGCAATATAATTGAGCGATTCGACGGGGAAGTAAGAAACAGCGGCGATATGCGAAAAATGATTGTTCTACTTGTCGACGCGATGGTGGAACTGAATGCGCGCGACACTTCGCGAGCTCGGCTCTACATGCGAAGATGGCTCGACAGGTCGGACACATCAAGGCGCGAGGAGGTGGAAGGCTATCTCGCGCTTTATGAAAAACTTGGCAGTGTCGTCGAGAAAGCGAGGAAGTCCGGAAAAATAACAAGGCGTTTCGATCTCGGGCTGACGCTCCGCAGTCTCGACTGGATGATCTACGGCTATTTCGTTTCCGGGAGCGTGGACCTGAAAACATGGCACGGCGACCCGCTCGATCCGAAAAGCATGGCGGCATTTAAGAAGTTTCTGCATGACTATATATTCAGCATGTCCGGGCTCGAACCCGGCGAAAAATGAGGGAGGATACCATGAAATTTCCTGAAAAAGGCAAAGGCAGGCACGAAATAATGGAAACTCTGAAGCGATACAGGGCGGGCGATGCCGACTGGAGGAGCGGCAGGATATTCGCATATACATTTCATGCCGGGCAGGACGCAGAGGAGATCGCAAAAGAAGCCTATATGGAATTTATACATGAGAACGCGCTTGACCCGACATCGTTTCCGAGTCTTGTGCGGCTCGAGCGGGAAGTCATGCGCATGATCGCCGGGTTGCTGCGTGGCGACAAGCAGGTTGTGGGCAACTTCACTTCCGGCGGCACCGAGAGCATCATGCTCGCTGTAAAGTCCGCACGTGATCGCGCGAGGGTCGAGAAGCCGCATATAAAGGAGCCTGAGATAGTGTTCTCACGCACCGCCCATTGCGCCTTCCACAAAGCAGCTCATTACCTTGGCCTGAAAACGGTTATTACGGATTTTATTCCTGAAACTTTCCTTACAGATGTCGATTCCATGCGCGATGCGATAACCGAAAACACGATACTTCTTGTAGGTTCAGCGCCGAGTTACGCGCAGGGCGTTGTAGACCCGATAAGGGAGATAGCCGAGCTCGCGCTCGAGAAAGACCTCATGTTCCATGTCGATGCGTGCATGGGGGGGATCATGCTGTCTGTTATGCGCGATATGCCGGATTTCGACATTCCCGACTTTGATTTCTCCGTGCCGGGCGTTACATCGATATCAGCCGACATGCACAAATTCGGATACGCCCTGAAAAACGCTTCCACCGTGCTTTACAGGAACAAAGATATACGCAAACACCAGATATTCGCGGAGACATCGGCGACATCGTACGCGCTCGTAAACCCGACATTGCTGAGCAGCAAGTCAGGCGGCCCCATGGCGGGCGCGTGGGCGATGCTGAAATATTTCGGCAGGGAAGGCTACGAGAAACTGTTCGGTGAAGTTATGGAAGGTACAAAGAAACTGATCGACGGCATTAACGCGACGGGTGACCTGCATGTGCTGGGCAATCCGCAGATGTGCATCTTTTCGTTCGCGTCCGACACGATCAACGTGTTTCAGCTCGCGGATGTAATGGCGAAGCGGGGCTGGTATCTCCAGCCGCAGTTTTCGACAGACAAATCGCCGCTCAATCTGCATATTACCATGAATTATTCGAGTGTTTCCGAAGTGGACGAATTCCTGGCGGAACTGCCTGAAGGAATAAAAGAGGTGAAGGAAAGTAAAGAGCCGCTGGACATCAACAAAATACGGCAACAGGTGCAGATGATGATGGAGAGTTTCGGTGACGATGCAATAGAACATCTGACCGCAATGGCAGGTATATCAAATGACGAACTTCCGCAAGAGATGGCGCTCATAAGCTGCATACTCGATTCGCTGCCCAACGAAGTGTCAAAGGAACTTCTTGTCGAATATATAAATGACCTGTTTACATAAGTGACGGTTGCAACAGTCTGTACTGCTACGGTCGGCTGCATTGTCCGGCCCCTTGTTGTCAACGAAAAAAAACTCCTCAGCGTACTCTACGAATACACCTGCGGGAATTTTACGCATTCTCACTGCTCTGAACAATTTCGCTCGGCCTCGCTACGAACAGACTTTTGCAGGCAGCTTATTGTTCTTGTTTTCCTGCGCATTGTTAAGGTTTGAACATCGGCTTTCTTGCATCCGGTTGGACAAAAAAACGTAATTACTCTAAGATTAAAGCACAAAAAAATCAGTAAACCCGTAGAACCGGTGGCAACTGCGGAATGCACGGAGAACGGCCTCGAAGGCGATGTCGCAGCGGAGACAGGGAGTGATCTACAATAGCAACAGATTATGATGCTTTTCAAACAAGGCAGGGGCAAGAGAAAGAAACAATAGACCTGCGGAATAAAAACAGAATAGCCTTTGTCGGCAGCGGCGGAGCGGCCAAGGCTTTATGGTATCACCTTGGTGTGCTCAAGGCGCTGGAGGAAGAGGGTATAGGGATAAAGGGCTCCGGTGCGAAATTCGAGATAGACGAAATCGTCGGCTCGAGCGCAGGTTCTCTTTTCGGCGCTTTTATTACCAACGGTTTTTCAGACGAAACTATAGCGCGTTTCCTGGCGGATAAAAGTTTCATCAGATACTTTATAAACCCGGCCCGGCGTGAAAAGGGTAAGATGTACGGACTGTCGTATCATGACGTATTCCCACCGAATGTGCCGGACATGGAACAGCTTCTTCACACATTGAAGAGGTTTACCGACCTTAAGCGTTTCAGCTCACTGGTAAATGATGTGAACGAATACGCCCGGGCGTTTATTCCCGAGTTCATGCGCACCGGCGATCTCGAGGGCAGCATGGAAAAGGTGCTCGAAGATTACGCGGATGTCGACTATTTCGGGATTGAAAACTTCCTGCGTGAGTTCCTGAGTTTTTCGGCTTTTTCCAATACCGACCGGATTGAAAAATATCTTGAAGACATCCTTGAGATAAATGATTTTCATCAGCTGCGCAGGAAGAAGGGTATAGATTTTTATGTAATCGCCTCCGAACTGGACAGGCCTCGCAAGGCGATATTCGGACACAAGAAAACGCCCTACACGGCAGACCCGTGGGCAGACAGATGGATAGACACCGTGCCGATATCGACCGCCTGCGCCGCTTCATGCGCCCTGCCTGTCATCTATAGACCTAAAAAGATAATCATCGAAGGCGAAAAGACATATTTTATCGACGGCGAAGTGAAGAAAACCCTGAGCACACATGTGCCGAGACAGAATGGGGCCGACCTGATCATTATTTCTCATACACTGGAACCCTACAGATACCAGGAGAAGAAAGGCTCGCTTGTAGAGCACGGCTTGATAACAATCCTTATTCAATCCGCGTACATATTGGTAGCTCAAAAGATCAGATCGGCATGGGCGAACTACTCTATCCGCAGACAGGTATACGATTATCTCGGTACACAGCAGTTCCAGGACGACCTCGAAGCCATTGTTAAGGACCTTGCCACAGACGACAAAGAAAAGTTCAAAAAAACACTTACGGAATTCCTCGAAGAAAAAGTTTGCGAAATGTTGCAGATCGACCTGAATCTTCAATATATTTACCTGCCGTCATCGTCTGATATTTTCTGGATGGACCACTTCAACATCTTCCCGCATTACATGAGGAAGCTTGTAAACAGCGGCTATAATCGTGCGAAGCAGATATTGAAAGAGAACTATATTTTAATCAAATGATCAATTTGAATCGTAATTTTAACAGTATCAAATAACATAAACGCGAGATTGAATACGAGAATCCATAGGCCGGTCACAGGATGTGCGGGAATTTGTGAAGATATAAGGAGCCGAAAGAATCGGGGATGCGCACGACCGGGCGCAACGTCCGTTCTCCGTGACATAAATGAGAGCAACCACCGCAAAATCAATTACAATGGTTTCCATTGCAGCCATAGTTGCGGTTGCCTGCTTCATTGCGTCCGCAGCGCAACTGCCTGAAGGTGTTGTGGAATTCGACACAGCGCCGGGCTCGGCAGGACGGGTGGACACGGGTTATCCGACCAGGGCCATGACACTTACGGACAAGTATCTGTGGGTGGGGCGCGCCGGTGGTTTTCGCCGATACGACAGGCAAACCGGCGAGTGGTCTTTCTACCGGTACACTGCGCAATGTCCCGGATTCGGCACAATTTCCCTCATAGCCGACGCCCCCTATATCTGGGCACGACTCACGAACACAGGCACCATCTGCCGGTTCGATACGACCGACGGGGCTTGGCATTCTCTCAGCCACTGGAGCGTGTTGGAACATACCGGTCCCGGCTCGGCTTTCATCCCGACAAAAGACGTTCTTTACGTCGCTTCCTCAGGAGGTCCCGACTGGGAAGGGGTTTCACTCATCGACAGGCATACCGAGAAATGGATAAAGCTGCTGAAAACAAAACCGGTGAGCGCCATGCTTATCGTCGGAAAGCGCCTGTGGCTGGGTGTGCCGGCCGGAATACTCAGGATCGACAGCCTGACCGAGGAGTACCGCTACTTCCAGCCTTATGAACACGGCGGCGGTGCCCTGGTGAAGGATATTATCGAGATCCCGGGCGGCCTTGCTTTCGCCACGTTCGGCGACAGGACCAGCATTCTCGGTGATAAACTGAAAATAAACAGCAACACAATACAAATATACATAAAGGAAACCGACAGGTGGTACACCTATAAAAAAAGCGAGCGCGACAGGATTATAAACGATGTGCAGACCGGAAAGCTTATCGTGACCAATATCAACACGCATCCCGGACTACTGATCTACCGTGACGACAAATGGACGCTGTTGACAAAAGAAGACGGCCTTCAGACCAACGATGTGCAGAGCCTTGCGAGAGATGAAAATTTTCTTTATGCCGGCACCCTGATGGGGATAACGGTTTTCGACATGAAAACGATGAAACCCATTGTTATTAACCACAATATTTCAGTGGCCATGAGACAGGTTCGAAAAGTTCTCGTCGATGATGAGTATTTATGGATTGTATCAATGAGAGGCCTTTTCAGAGTAGACAAGAAAGTGCTTTTCTCAACACCACGCAAGAGAAACAAATGACGTAACTGTTCACGAGAACAGTTGCAAAGGATTATATCCGAAAAGCCGCGCGCGTAAGCAAGCGGCTCGGAATTCTTATCCCGGATTTCTCGCAAAGAAATTCGGAAGATCGTGATAACGCCCATTATACTTCCATTGCGGTGGCGGCTCGGGATCGGTAACATCAATATGCAGGGGTTTCCAGTTCCAGTCGTTCCCATGGAAAAACATGTGAACGAAGAACCCCTGTGTGGCAAAGTGTGAGTGCGATGACCATGGGAACGAAGAAACTCTGTGTGCCGTGCTCAAACCGCATTTGTTTGGGCACGAAAATGCGACCTTTTGGTTCCGGCTTTGCCGGGCCAGGTGAAATAGTATCGGATTTATGCCGGAGAAGTTAAGGATACAACTGAATTCTACTACAGCATGAGGTGCTGTAAGCAGAAAATAAAATAATTATGGAGGCGCAGTATGAAAAAAGGCAGAGTACTGGTGACGGGAGCAGGCGGTTTCAACGGCAGGTATATCCTCGAGCTGCTCAAAGAAAAAGGCTATACGCCAAGGGCGACCGATCTGGCAACTGGCGAAAGGACAGCAAAACCGGAGTTTTATGAAAACATGGGAGTTG
Source organism: bacterium (assembly GCA_024278215.1). Classification (GTDB taxonomy): domain Bacteria; phylum UBP15; class UBA6099; order UBA6099; family JAJRTR01; genus JAJRTR01. The sequence continues at coordinate 21,488 of JAJRTR010000072.1, read as the reverse complement.
AGTTTATCCCGAGCGATCTGACAAAACCGGAAACATTGGGAGCGGCAGTAAAGGATGTCGACTGTGTGATGCACGTTGCTTCACTCTTTGACTACTCGGCGCCTCTTGGACTCAACAGAAAGATAAATGTCGAAGGAGCGCGAAACCTTTGTGAGGCCTGCAAAGAGGCCGGTGTCAAGAAGATGGTGTTGTGGGGAACTATCGGTGTATACGGCGAACAGGAAGAGATGCCGATCACGGAGAACTCTCCCGTAAATCCCGGCAATGCCTACGAGATATCAAAACTGGAGCAGGAGAAGGTGGCGCTCGAGTATTCAGAAGCCGGCGATTTCGCTGTTACCGTGATCCGGCCCGCGCCTGTCTACGGTCCGGGCAACCGCTACGGATTCGTCAACATTATGAAACTTGTGACTTTCAGTAAATATGTGATCGTGCCTGAAAAGATGGAAACCCGGCTGCCGTCTGTGCATGTTAAAGACGTAGCACGTTGCGGCGTGTTTCTTATGGAGGCACCGGATAAAGATGTAGACGGCGAGGTGTTAACACTGATAGACGACTCGAATATCCTGCTGCCCGACTTCCTTCATCTTATCGCCGGACTTCTTGGTAAACCTTCGATCAGGGTTAATGTAAACATTCCGCTCGAGATGGTATTGACCGCCGGCCACATCGCCGCGAATTTATCTGAAAAAGTATCGAAGCATATTACTCACGTCAGGCCGGTTATCGAGGACGCGACTGTATATTACATGAAATTCGATTATATCTTCTCGAACCAGAAGCTCAAAGACCTCGGCTTCAAGTTCCAGTATCCGGATTGCCGTGTGGGACTTATCGAAATGACCGACTGGATCAAATCCGAGGACATGGAGCCGCTTCGCATCAAGTGGTTCAAGTAAGCCGCAGTTTTTCGATATGATGTAAGGATACCGGTGAGGTCTGTCTGTGTGAGTCGTCGCTTGTGCGGGCGGTTCGCACCTTGCAGAAAATATGGATTCCGGCATAAGCCGGGATCCATTTAATACCTTATCCAAAATAGTCCAATCCTATGCAACAGGAGTTTATTCGTATGACGGAACGTGACGCAAAAGTTGAAAAGTTGCTGAGAAAATATCCGGTAGTGCTCGACTGGCCGGTGGCGTGGGGCGATATGGATGCTTTTCAGCATGTAAATAACGTGCAATATTTTCATTATTTCGAGAATGTCCGTGTCAGTTACGGCGATGTGCTCGGTCTGGGGGAACACAAAAGGAAAACAGGCGTCGGCCCGATACTTGCCGACGCGCATATAACTTATGTCAGACCGGTGACATATCCCGACACACTTGCCCTCGCTGTGCGTGTCGCGAAGATCGAACCTACTCAGTGGCGTATGGAATTCCTCGCGGTGAGCCATGGGCAGAAATGTGTTGTCGCAAAAGGTGACTGCATTACTGTATTCTTCGATTACAACAACACCAGAAGGACGAATATCCCCGAAGGAATCGTTGCAAAATGCGAAAAGCTCGAAGGCCGGTCTTTTCAATTATGAAACGCAATACAGTAACGGTAAAACAATAACTATCCCGGTTTTTCACCCGCATTCGTGAAATATGCGGGTTAGTGGCTGAATGCAGACCCTGAAAGGACTGTCAGCGAAGGAAGTATATACGAAAAGTGCAAACGAAGATAGCGGGCACTTTGCGTATATTCCGGCAGGAGCAGGTTTTCGTTCAGCCACTATTTATATGCCCGGAAATGGTCTGTATAATGTATTGCGGTTTGCAATATACAGGATGGGGAGCAGGACATGAGCAAAGATGAAATAATTTATATGGATCATGCGGCGGCGACTCCGCTTCACCCTGAAGTGAAGGAAGCTATGGAACCGTATCTGGATGTGAAATTCGCGAGTGCGATGAGTCTTTCCGGTATGGGGCAGGAAGCGAAGTATGCGGTAGCGACCGGGCGGCAGCGGGTTGCAGACCTGATCGGAGCCCGCCCCGAGGAGGTCTATTTCACAAGCGGCGGCACGGAATCGGCCAACTGGGCTGTGTTCGGCATCGCACGGGCGCATGAGTCGAAGGGCAGGCATATCATTACAAGTTCCATCGAGCACCATGCGGTGCTTATGGCGTGCCGTCGACTGCAGGAACTCGGCTGGGATGTAACGGAACTGCCTGTGGACGGCGACGGCATTGTCGATCCGGACGATGTCAGAAAGGCGTTGCGCGCCGACACGGTGCTCGTTTCGATAATGCACGCAAATAATGAAATCGGCACGGTCGAACCACTATCAGAGATTGGAAAGATTACGCGGGAGGCCGATGTTCTTTTCCACTCCGACGCCGCGCAGACTGTAGGCGCAATAGACGTCGACGTCGACGCGCTGAATCTTGATCTGGTAAGTTTTACAGCGCATAAAATGTATGGTCCCAAGGGCATCGGCGCGCTCTATATGAGAAGGGGCACTCGGATTGAACCGATGTTTTACGGCGGTGCGCAGGAATCGGAGCGTCGGCCCGGCACGGAGAATGTACCGTGCATCGCGGGTTTCGGCAGGGCGGCGGAACTCACGAAAGAAAGAGGCGCGGATCGAATTGCGAAGCTGACGCCGATGCGGGACAGACTTTTCGACGGTATCCTCGATGCGATTCCGGAGCTGGTCGTAAACGGGCATCGCGAGAGGCGGCTTCCCAATAATATGAGTATTTGCATAAGATATGTCGAAGGTGAATCCGTGTTGCTTGCGCTTGACCTCGCGGGTGTGGTCGGTTCGACCGCGTCAGCCTGTGTTTCGGGCACCGCCGGTCCTTCGCATGTGCTCATGGCTGTCGGCAGGTCGATGTCGGACGCCAATGGTTCTCTGCGCCTGTCGCTTGGCCGCTGCAACGAGCCGGAGCATGTCGAGAGGGTGATCGAACTGTTGCCTGCTATTGTACAGAAATTCAGGAATATGTCGCCTATCACACCAGAACATCTGATCAGGTAGGTCCGATTCCGGCGCGCTCTCACATTGCCTGTCGAAATCAGGTTTCCTTTTTCAGAAACACACAAGTTCGGCACTGATACGATGATATTAATTATGTGGACAGGGAGATTTGAGAAATGAAAGTGGCGATGGCGCAGATGAACCCGACTGTCGGGGCGCTCAGGGAAAACGGCGCGAAGATTGTCCGGAATATAAAAACTGCCGCGGAAGCGGGCGCGGACATAATCGTGTTTCCTGAAATGGCTATCACCGGATACCCGACTTATGATCTGCTGTACGAAGAGGGTTTTGTCGCGGAAAACATAGCTGTGCTCGAGGAGATGGCGGCACCCGCCGCGAAAGGTATCGTTGCGGTTGTCGGATTTATAGACATACCCGACGAAGACCGCCTCGACGAAGAAGGTACGCCCTGGCGTGGCAACTGTGCGGCTGTTTTGTGTGGCGGAAAGATTGTACGAAAAGTCTGGAAAACACTGCTGCCGGGTTACGATGTTTTTGATGAAAAAAGATATTTCCGACCGGGGGAGAAAGAAGATATTGCGCCGGTGGAAGTGACTGCCGGTGGGAGAACGCTCAAGCTTGGTGTCGAGATATGCGAGGACTTATGGAGCGAGTACTACGGTTATGATGTGACCGGACGGCTTGTTGAAAAAGGTGCACAGTTGATCGTCAACCTCTCATCTTCACCGTTTTTTATCGGTAAAAACAAGAAAAGAGAGACGCTCGCCGTCGATGCGGTGAACAAACATGGCGTGCCGCTTGTCTATGTAAACATGGCGGGCGGCCAGGACGAGCTTGTGTTCGACGGGCGGAGTTTCGCCGTCGACGCGAAAGGAGTGATGGTCGCAAGAGGCGCAGCATTCGCCGCCGACCTCGCTTATGCGGAATTCGACAATAACCGGGAGGGCGCGCCCACCGGTGTCGATGCTGATCTTTGCACCGAAGAAGAGATCATAAGGGCGCATGTCCTGAACCTGCGAGATTACATCGAAAAGGGCGGCTTTTTTGACGGTGTTGTCGTCGGTTCGAGCGGTGGCGCGGATTCAGCCTACACCGTCTATATCGCGTCCCTCGCTGTCGGCCCTGAAAATGTTGTCAGCGTCTCGATGCCGTCCATGTACTCGTCGGACCACAGCAAATCCGATGCCGCGCAACTCGCGGAAAACCTTGGCGTCGAGCACCATGTGATCCCGATAGAGAAGATATATAACGCAGGGCTCGAAACATTCGAAGAAGCTTTCGGAAAAACGGAGTTCGGCGTCGCCGAGGAAAACGAGCAGGCGAGATGCCGAATGCAGATACTGATGAAAATCTCGATGAAGTATAAGAAACTTGTCTGCACGACAGGTAATAAATCGGAATTGTCTGTCGGCTACTGGACACTGTACGGTGACGGCGCGGGCGGAAAGAATGTTCCGGGCGACCTTTTCAAGACCGAACTTTACGATGTGTTGAGGTATATCAACAGGGACGAAGAAATTATCCCGAGAAACATAATTACAAAACCGCCGTCCGCCGAACTCGCGCCGGGACAGAAGGATTCGGACTCACTGCCCGAGTATGAGGACCTCGACCCGATACTTAAATTACTCGTCGAAGAGCGGCGCAACCCGGAGGAGATTATACGCAGGGGACACGACGCCGGGACAGTGAAAAGGGTAGTGCGCATGTACAAGATCGCGGAATTCAAGCGCGGCCAGATGCCGCAGGGCATAAAGATAAAACGTAAATCTTTCGGCTCCGGCAGGAGAATGCCGATAACGAATAAGTGGTTGTAATTCTTCATATATAGTCCGGCGGTAACGACTTGCAAGCGGGATATGGATTGAGCAGAAATCGAAGTTATGCTGAAAAAACCGACATTTGTCCTCATTTGTGACGCGATACTTCTGAACCTGTGCTTCATCGCGGTCTTTTCCATCAGGTTCTACCACGGCGTCCCGCAGCGCAACCTGAATGCTTATCTTAATTCGACTATCTACATTACCATTATTTTCATTGTTATCTGCTACATCCAGGGCCTGTATGATTTTGATGAAACAGATGACACCATATCAATATTCTTTAAAGTATTTTCCTCGGTCGGACTTTGCATAGTCGGTGTAATGGCACTGACATTTTTTATTCGCGAATTCGCGTTTCCGCGCACAGTAATTTTACTCAGTTACCTGCTGATGTTGTTGCTGTTCAGCCTCTGGCGTATCTTTGTACACCTGCGCTTTCTCAGGGGGCTTCCTGTTCGTAGAACGGTAATATACGGACGTCCCGAGCGTTTCGACCATATCGAAAAGTATATGAACAGTGAGACACAACAATATAAACCGACTGCGACAATACCGGAAGAAAATGAAAGCGAACTGAATCGTATTTTAAAGCAAAAGGAAGCGGATTGCGTGCTTATCACCGATGGAGTGGCAAACGCGCAGGACCGTGCTTTCGATCTTTTTCTCAAGTATCCCGATGTTATACTTCTGTTGATGCCCAAGCTTTCGCACATTGTCACCGGCGCGAAACACCATATCGTTCTTGGAGATATTCCCCTCATTTCTCTTTCGCACAAGACCATCATCGGGCGGTTGTTTCTCATGAAACGCCTTATGGACTTCACGATTTCAGCACTTGTGCTGGTCATATTGTCGCCCCTGCTTGTCGTGTTGGTGATTGCTGTGAAAGCGACGTCGCCCGGGCCTGTCTTTTACACTCAGCCGAGAGTGGGATGCAACGGACGGATATTTAATATCATCAAATTTCGCACAATGATCAAGGATGCCGAAAAGAGAACAGGACCCATGCTGTCGACGGAAAACGATCCGCGCGTCACATCCATCGGCGACTTTATGCGCCGATATAAGCTCGACGAGCTTCCGCAACTGATAAATGTGCTCAAAGGTGAAATGAGCCTTGTAGGGCCGCGGCCGGAAAGACCCGTTTTCGTCGAACAGTTCGAGCGTACTCATCCCGGATATTCCGAAAGGAAGAAGGTGCTACCCGGCATCACGGGCCACGCCCAGGTCAACGGCGATTATGAGTCCGACCCGTCTATAAAACTCATGTACGACCTGCTTTACATTTACAATTATTCGCCTCTCCTCGACCTCGCTATTATGTACCAGACAGTCCAGTTTATTCTCAGGTTTAATCTTTAAGTTGCTTATTGTCGTCTGCTTTAGAACGTCTGCCGGAGAAAAGTAATGAAAATCATCATCGCATGTAACCCGTTCAAAGGAAGCATGACTTCGCTGGAAGCCGCCGCCGCGATTGAAGAAGGATTCCTTTCCGTATGGAAAACGGCGGAAGTCGTGAAAGTGCCGATCGCAGACGGCGGCGACGGTACTCTCGATGCAGTGGCATTTTCGGTGGATTGCGAGCGGGTGAATATGTTTGTGATTGACGCACTCGGGCGCAGGTGTAAATCCGAGTATCTGATCATCGACAACGGGAAGACGGCTGTCGTGGAAATGGCGAAAGCGTCGGGGCTTGCGATGCTCGGTCGTCACGAACGCGATGTTATGAAGGCCACAACATACGGCACAGGTATGCTTATTCGCGACGCGCTGGAGAGAGGCGTGCGAAAGGTGATAATCGGGATCGGAGGCAGCGCCACAAATGATGGCGGCACCGGAATGGCGACCGCGCTGGGTTACAGGTTCATCGGCGACGGTGGCAGGGAGATAGAACCATGTGGCGGGAATCTGCAAAGTATAAAAAGTATAGATTCATCGAATATCTATTCCGGCATAAAGAGCGCGGAACTGCTGGTCGCGTCTGATGTCGTGAACCCGTTGCTTGGCCCAAGTGGGGCTGCGGCGGTATATGCGCCGCAAAAGGGCGCGTCGGACGCGCAGGTGAAACAACTGGAGAAGGGACTTGCCAACCTCGCGTCGGTCGTCGAGCGCGATCTCGGTAAAAAATCAAGTAGTTTCCCCGGTGCAGGTGCAGCGGGCGGAACAGGCTACGGACTCGTGGTATTCCTCGGTGCGCGGCTCGAACCGGGTATAGACCTGATGCTCGATGCGACGAAAATGGCCGAAAAGATGAAGGGCGCGGACCTTGCGGTGACTGGCGAAGGCCGCATGGATTCGCAGTCCGCGCAGGGCAAAGCGCCTTTTGGTGTTCTGAGGCTTGCAAAAAAACGAGGGATACCGATTATCGCATTCTGCGGTGGACTCGAAGACGAGAGCGGGCTGAAGCGCGCGGGTTTTACGGCGGTTATTCCTGTCGTCGACAGGCCTATGCGTGTTGAAAACGCTGTCGCGGACAGTGTCGGGCTGACGGCACGTGCGGCGGCGCGTACGGCGGCGCTGATTGAGGCAGGGATGAAACTTTCGTAATTTACATCTTTGTGAGTAACTTAGCTTGTGCGTTTTTATAAAAGGAATTGCCATGTCAACAAAGAAAAGATGTAAGATAGGGTAGTGTAAAAACTATAAAAATGCAGGGCGGGGTCACAGTACTCCGCCTCAACTTGTGCCTGTACAAACCGTTTTCGCGAGAAATATGTTCAGGCGGGGTACGGTGATCCCGCCCTACACCTTCTTGCGACATTACAAACCTGACGTGACAGTAGTAGAATTTATGGGGGCACGATCCGGAATTAATGAGCAAACTCCAGTCATTTCCCCGAAATTCTTACAACACATCTGAATTCGCACAAGTTCAGTAAGTACGATATTACGGAGCAACTTGTGGGCGACACGATAGTAATACTTCCGACATATAATGAGTGCGAAAATATCGAATACATACTTGATGGTGTGCTTGCGGGTGACGAGCGTGTCGAAGCGCTTGTAGTAGACGATTCGTCGCCGGACGGTACGGCGGATATAGTGACGAAAAAGTATGGCGACAACCCGAGAGTTCATATTATTGTAAGGAAAGAAAATCGTGGCCGTGGATATGCGGGGGTCGCCGGTTTCAAATGGGCCGCCGCGAGAGATTACGTTTATGTTGTTGAGATGGACGCCGATGGTTCGCATGATCCCGCATATATAGGCAACATAATAAAAGAACTTGAAAGCATGGATGTCGTTATCTGTTCGAGGCTGATACCAGGCGGCGGTGAAAAGGGCAGGGGAATAGTGCGAAGGCTGATCACAATAGCCGCGAATCTGTATTTAAGAACGGTTCTCGAACTGGATGTTAAGGATTGCACCACAGGCTACAGGGGCTTCCGAAACGATTTAATAAAAACAATTCCGTGGGATAGAGTGAAAGCAAGCGGCCCGTCGGTTGTGCAGGAGGTTCTGTACATTGCGTCGAGGAAAGGCGCGACCGTCACGGAAATACCTTTTATTTTTGAAGAGAGAAGGGCGGGCGCAAGCAAACTCAGGTTCATAACGCTTGTTTCGGGGCTTGCCGAGGCTGTAAAAATCAGGAAACGGCACAGTGATATTTAAACACAATACCGTTTGTTTACAGGCACAAAGCGCTCCCGATTCAAACCTGTTTTTTAAGTGAACGGTATTGTTTTATACAACAATCGCTTTCGCTGTTATAATGATAATGAATTGAACGAATCGGCGTAATCGACTGGAGATGCCGGAAATCAGGATTCTATGCTGATGTCTATACAGGTATTATTTCAGAGAATATTTTATTATATATTGTTGCCTGCTATGGTGATAGCAATAATCTGGGCGACTTATTATTATGTTTTCAAAGTGCCTGACGAGGGTGCGATAGAATTTAAGAAAAATGTGGAAGAACTCAAAAAGGCGGAACGGGGAAAGGACAGGAATGCTCCACCTGAAGTAAATGTCAGGCAGCCCGAAATTTCCTTTCTTGATGAAGGTCGTGTAGTGCTGAATATCGTTTCGGAGAAACTTGAGACGAATACAGGTGGCACGGTAGCGAAATTTCTGAATTCGAAAGGTACTTTCTACAGAAATCCCGACGATCCGGAAGAAATATTCGAATTCGACGCGCCTGTTACTCTTTATGACGACAGCACAAAATCGGTTGTTATTTCCGGCACGATAACCGGTACGCTTTATCCGGAAGAGATTCATTTGGTTGCGGATAATATGAAGTGGGGCGAGGAATCCGACCTGCTGACAGCGGAAGATGTGAAGCTGAAGTCACCAAACGCTGTTGTTACCGCCGGAATGGTTAAGATCAGTAACAGGGATAAGATTTTATATTTGACGAATGGAGTGGAAGCGACGATCAACAGGTGAAGGTTATTTCTGTTGTCAAGATGCCTGGTGAGCAGTCTGAAAGCATGAGACCCAAGTGCATAAATCACCCTGATAAAGAATGCGCTGGATTCTGTGTAGGTTGCGGAAAACCGCTTTGCAGCGAGTGTGCGCAAAAGCATGGAAGACCTCTGTGCGACAGTTGTTTCAGCACCGTGAATGCAGGGGCGGAGACAGCGCCAAAGGCAGTTCCGACCCAAAAGTCTCATGATGCACGGGAAACAACCGGCAGCGGTCGGAAACAAGACATGCCTGCGAAAAAAGCGACCGGCGTCGCGCGCGAAACCGGCTCGAAAGGAACGATAAAGAAAATAGCGGAAGACAAAAGAGATACCGGCGGGATGACGCCGAAACTCAATGTCGAAAAAGAGCGTGGCGATAATAAAAAAAATAAAACTGATAATGAAGATGTCAAAAAGAAAACCTTTTCTGCAAAATCCGCTTTCCGAGGCGCGTCCGCCCGTTTGACAGGGGGGGGCAGCAAAGAAATACGACGGATTATCGCGCGAATAATTGATTTCACTCTTGTTTTTATTATCTCACTTCCTTTCTCGTGGCTGGTGAGTGTTGTCACAGTACCGCTCTTCATAGAAGTGAAAGGAATGGGTTTTTCGCTCAGCTTTTATCTTTGCGCTCTCTTTACAGGCAGCCTGTATTTTGTGTTTTCTCACTGGAAATATGGAAAAACGCTGGGAAAATATCCTTTCAGGATTAAGGTTGTATCGAATGTCACGGGCGGAAGGATCACGTTTTTCGCTTCACTGTGGCGCTGGACGGGATTACTTACGGGCATCGTCTGGACAGTTACGGGATTCTGGTTCGCGAAGAATATTTTCAGGACGCTGGAGTTGCTGCGCGGCAGGATTTCGATATATTACGCGCTGGCTATGGCAATGGCGGCTATAATGATAGCTCTTGTGTTTTCACTGGGAATTCTGATAACTTTTATCGGAAAATACAAGAGAGGTTTTCACGATCTGCTAGGCGGCACGATCATTATTATCGAGGATCGGAACGAAAGGAAAAAATAAATGGCGATCAGAATAGACAGGTATCCCGGAACCGGTGTCAAAAGAGGAAAGCTGTATTTTGGCGGTGCGGATGTTACGAAACTTGCGAAAGAATACGGCACTCCACTGTACGTTATCGACGAGACGACACTGCGGAACCGGTGCCGCGAATACAGAACCGCGTTCGAGCAACGATATGATAATGTGACCGTACTGCTGGCGTGCAAGGCACTTACAACAATCGCCGTATCCGGAATAGTATCGGATGAGGGATTCGGACTTGATGTGGCGAGCACGGGAGAAATGTACGGTGGAATAAAAGCGGGTGCCGACACATCCATGATGTTTTTGCACGGGAGCTATAAGAAAGAGGAAGAACTGGCGCAGGCTCTCAAATGGGGCATAGGCACAGTCGTTGTCGATTCACTGCTGGAGGCGAAAACGCTGGACAGGGTGGCGCGCGGAATGAAAACGAAGGCGCGTGTAATAATCAGGGTTACACCCGGTGTCGAAGCCCACACACACGAGATGATACAGACAGGCAAACTGGACACAAAGTTCGGAGTTCCCATTGAGGGCGGCGCGGCGTCGGAAATAGTCGGGGCCGTGTCGAAGATGAAAGGACTGGATTTTACAGGACTGCACTATCACATCGGTTCGCAGATTCTCGATGTCGAGCCGTTCAGGGTTTCAGTTCGCAGGGTTGCCGGACTTATTGCGGAAGTCGTAGAAAAATACGGAGTGGAAATAAGAGACCTCGACGTCGGCGGCGGATACCCCGTACGGTATACATCGAAGCAGGCGCTGCCTGCTCCCGACAAATTCGCGGCGGCGATATGCGGCACACTTAAAAAAGAGATGAAGGCAGCCGGACTGCCGCTTCCGCACCTGTATCTCGAACCCGGTCGCTCGGTGGTAGGACCCGCCGGAATAACACTATACACAGTCGGCCCGGTGAAAGAGATTCCGGGTGTCAGGACATACGTTTCGGTAGACGGCGGCCTGTCGGACAACCCCCGCCCCGCGCTTTACGACGCTGAATATGAAGCCGTTATCGCGGGCCGGGCAGACACGAAAAGGGGTTTGAAAAAATACCGTGTCAGTGGTCGCCACTGTGAGACGGATACGCTTATAAAAGAGATAGCTCTGGCCGACCCGAAGCCCGGCGACATAATGGCTGTGTTCTCGACCGGCGCATACAACTATTCGATGGCTGGCAACTACAACAAGTTCCCGCGACCGGCTGTTGTCCTCGTGAACAACGGAAAATCCGACATCATTGTTGAAAGGGAAACCATCGAAGACCTTTATGCAAAAGATGTTATGCCGAAACGACTCGTGAAAAAGGTATGAAATAAGCGATGAATTACTGACCGATCAGCATGAGAAACTGAAATGCTGGTAATGAGGTTTGTTTGTCGATTACAGGAATAACTTGTTGCGGAGGTGTTATATCCTGCTGCGGATTGTTATAATGTGTTCCAGTTTTTGCGGGGATAGCACATTAGACAAACATGATAATAGTGCATTGAGTAGTTGAACCATGGATATTTTAACCACATATAAACATCAAGAGGTGAATAATTATGTCTACAGTTAAACAGGTGTCGGTACTGCTGGAAAATGAACCGGGCAAACTCTCCGCAGTGAGTGAGTTGCTGGGTAAAGAAGGAATAAACATCGGGGCTATGTCGCTCGCGGAATCCACCGACAGGTCGATAGTAAGGCTGATAACAGACGCCCCGGCGAAAACAATTCAAGTACTCAAGAGCGCTAAATATCATGTGTGGGCCGTCGACGTAATAGCGGTCATAACTCCCGATCATCCCGGCGGACTCAGTTCCGTACTGAAGCCGTTCAGCGTGGAGGGTGTCAATGTTCAGTATCTTTATCCCCATCTGCGCCGTCACGGTGAAGACGCCATCATCATATATCGCGTCGACGACAACAAAAAAGCAAATGAAGTCCTGAAAGAAAACTACATTGCCGTACTTGGCGATGAACTCTATTCGCTTTAACCCGCATTGGTGAAATATGGGAAAAGTGTCGTGTCGGCTTTGAATTGATGTATTGAGTGTAAAGTATACTTTCTTTTGCGCATGATAATATCTCATTTTCATGCATGGACAGATGGCGTTTTCTACCGTTTTCGCCGACTCTCAATGATTGACACGACACTAATTATTGCGCGGAGAATGTTGTCGGAGCTAGTTGTGTAAAGTCTTTTCTGCGAAATTGAGTACCTCCATAGGAAGCAGAAGCAATATAGCGCATTGTTGACTGAGGATAACGAAGATAGAGGGCGATTTTTACATATTCCGCCAGGAGCGGGGTTTCGTTCAGCCACTGATTTACGATAAAAAACACAAAGCCCCGGGTAACATTGCCGAAGACTTATTCGATCAGAGCGAAGCCGCCGCTGATTGCTTTATTCCCATTTTTAGATTCCACGTGAAAGTGTAAGCATCCATCCGGGGCATGCTGTTCGAGAATAATATATATGCTGCTATTCGGCAACACCATCCCGGTGAAGCGACAGCCGATTTCTTTGATCTTTGCCGGATCGCCGCCTGCTTCTCTATCGACTATTTCACGTATCGCCAGTGCAAGTGTGGCAGTTCCCTGTAGAATGATTCCGGGCAGGCCCACGCTTCGCGCGAAGCGTTTGGATGTGTGTATCGGAAAGAATATGCGTGTGCAGCCATCGTATACAAAAGGCATCAGCGGATCAATGTGAATTTTTGATTTCCATACGCAGCCTGCGGACGCGGCGGCGGCAGGCATATCTGGCAACTCGTCATCACCCCGTGCGCCGCCTTCGCAATCGACGCCGCGCAGCAGTGCGCCTATATGCTCGGTGAACACCGCTTCTCTTTTCGCGTCCACCGCGTCGAGCCGTATCACACAATGCGTACCGGCCCTGTGCGGAACAATCGCCGCTACCTTTCCGCTGATCGTCAGCCTGTCGCCGGGTTTCATCAACCTGTGGAGTCGCAGATGTTCCGTATAATGAACCTGAGTCATGAGCACTTCCGTCGGGAAGTCGTCCGATTCGATATTCTCCCATATACGCTCGAGGATCGGCCATGTGACGGCAACCGCCGTCATGGGTGGCGCGACAACACCACTCTTCTGCTCGTCGTCGAAATAAGCTGGATTATCATCCCCGACGGCAGCCGCGAAATTCATCGTGTCGCGCCATTCGATCCCGACGATTCTTTCTTTCAGCTTTGTGCCGACATGCCTCGATTCAATTCTCAAATCCGTCTACCTCGATATTTTGTTTTCCGGGTTTATTAAGTCAGACCTGTGGAGATAATAGTGTCGTGTCAACTTTGTTTTTACGTATCGAGTGTAGGGCGGGGGCACCGCAGCCCGCCTGAGCGTATTTCTCGCGAAAACGGTTTTTACAGGTACAAGTTGAGGTGGGGTACGATGTCCGCGCTCTTGTTTCACATTTAAAAGTGTGATACGACACTATATGCAAAACAAGACGGTGACAACATCGCACTCCAAATGAAGCGCCACACTTCCCCTTATCAGCTATCTCCTGATTTTTTATGACCCGCCTTCATTTTCGACTGTTCTTTGAAGTACTTTTTCTCTTCCTTGTCCCAGCCATGTTTCTTTCCCAATTTATATATATCGACTACTTTATCAAGTTCATCATAGTCTATCGGCCCGAACCGCCCCTGTATCATCTTGAAAGCAAAATGAAATTTTGCGAACCTTTTATCTTTATCCGCACCTATCATCAGGTCACGGAATTCCTCCATCACTTTTTCGTCGAGTCCGTCGCGATATAAGAATATCCACGAATAATTATAATCGACGCATGAAACCGGCTCGAATGAAATGTCTTTCTTGTTCATGTAACCTGCGACACGCAGTGTTACATCGTAGGTGTTGAAGACATCATAATCGCCGTTATCGAATCCCTCTATCTGGCCTGTAACCGGCATGTCGCTGACAAACTTGACTTCGCTGAAGAATTTATCCAGAGGCTCGTCTATGCCTGCTTTGTAGAGCAGGTAACGAGTCGGCTGGGTATACACACCGCCCCACCTGAGCCCCCGCAGGTCTTCGACACTTTTGTATTTGCCTTTCGCCGCGAAAAGACACGTGGGCATGATCGACTGGCCGGACATCGAAAGTGTGAAAAACGGTGTCAGATTATTTTTGCCGGAATCAAGATAAGCCGCATACTCATTGCCGAGCAGGTAGCTGACATCTACTTCTCCGGATTCCATTTTTTCTTCAACAAATTTTGCGACGTCGGTCCCGTATTCATACACGAGCACTTTTGCTTCCGTGTCTTCGCCGAGCAACTCTCCAACATACGCGACGATATCTTTGAGCAAACCGGCAATGCTGGATTTCTCCATTCCTGCCGGCATGGGTAAACCGACAATGTATTTTTCATGCTCTTCCTGCGCGTAGGTCGCGGTTGCGAATATCGCCATGACAAGTAATGCGGTTGTAATTATTTTTTTCATGTTTTCCCCAGCCCCTATTTGCTGTTAACCCGGATTTCTCGTAAAGAAATCCGGAAAATCGTGATAACGCCTATTATCCTGCGTTGCGGTGGCGATTCGGGTTCGGTCACATGCTCGCTTTTTGCGCAAGAGGCCGACGTTGCCGACTGCTCCCTCACCACTCAATTGCCTCGCCTTGTATTGCAGGCATTCTCTCGATTTTTGGCCCGCATTGGTGAAATATGCGGGTTAAGACCTTCGTTATCGGTGAAACCTGCGTACTGTCAAAACCTGCGTACCGCAGATATCATTCTTTTTCTTTTTCCTTTTCCGGCGGACTGTAATACTCTTTCCAGAACTTCTTATCTTCTCTGTCCCAGCCTTTTTCAATCCTCAGATCATATATCTTTTTTATTCTTTGCACTTCATCATTCTTCACCGGTATGAACCTGCCTCTGATCATATTAAATGCGAATTTGAATTTAGCGAAGTCAGGGTCCTTATATGATTTAAGCATGATCTTCCTGTACTTCTCCATAAATTCGTGTGGCAGCCGCTTGCTCGCCATGAACGTCCACGTATTGTCGTATTCGTGGCAGACCACCGGCTCGAACGGTTTGTCTTTTTTAGTGTCCATTCCGGATATGCCTATGTATGTATCATAAGATGTGAAAGCATCGTACTCGTTGTTTTCGAGCCCCTCGACTATGTTTGTTATAGGCGAATCCGACTTGAACTGAACAGAGCCGAAAAACTTGTCGACCGGCTCGTCGATGCCTTCTTTATACAGCAGGTAGCGTGTCGGTGAGACCCGTGTGCCGGCCCATCGTTTGCCGCGAAGCTCAGAAATATTCTTGATCTCTCCCTTTCGGGCATAGATGCAGCTGTCGACAATTGTCTTGCCCATCATTGTCAGTGAAAAAAGCGGTACGAGCGTATCTTTCCCCGTGTCGAGATATTCCGAATAATCCTGTCCCGTCCAGAAAATGATGTCCGAGTCGCCGCTTTCCACATTATCCATCACAATTTTTGCGACATCGTCGTCATGTTCATAAGTGAAAATATTCGGAATCGCTTTTACATCCATCTTTCCGGACACCGTATTAACTATATCGGTGAACAGATCGACCATGCTTGTTTTTTCCATGCCTTTGATCACAGGCAGCCCGACAATCACCCTTTCGAGCGCTGCCGACCGCAACG
Organism: bacterium; assembly: GCA_024278215.1. Lineage (GTDB taxonomy): Bacteria > UBP15 > UBA6099 > UBA6099 > JAJRTR01 > JAJRTR01. Next base: position 5,635 of record JAJRTR010000072.1, on the reverse strand, counting down.
ACAGACATAGAAAGATCATGAGACAAAAAAAGGTTGTTCGTTTTATTCCAGTCATGTAATTAACATTCCTTCCGCCGGTTCCTGTTTCTCATATTTTATCTGTCCGAGTGCAATCCTGTTTCCCATCATAATATTATATCGCATCCTGGACACAGTGCAATTGCTGTTTTAGTCAATGTGTTTTTTCGACTCGATCTTACAGATTTTCATGCAATAGTACTATCTTCACTGGACCCGGAACGGAGGCCGATGTATATTTACTTATTACTTATCCATTGATTTCAAATCCATAGAGCCGGAGCGTAAAATGGAGCATTACAGAATAAAAGACCTGCCCGAACAGGAAAGGCCGCGCGAGAGACTCGAGGCACACGGCCCTGAAGCGCTGTCGAATGCCGAACTGCTGGCTATTGTACTGCGCACCGGCACATCGAAAAACACTGCTGTTGAACTCGGCTCTTCGATGCTTGCGCATTTTGGTTCACTCTCCGCACTTGCGGGCGCAGGCGTTGGGGCAATGACGGAAGTGAATGGAATCGGAACCGCGAAGGCCTGCCAGATCGCGGCGGCTTTCGAACTCGGAAGACGGTCCGCGGGCAGGCACGATATCCGCAGGCCTCGCATCACCGGCCCTGAAGATATAGCGGATCTCGTAAAAGCCGAACTTCGCGATCTCAAGCAGGAAAAGTTTCTTGCCGTTATTCTGAACACAAAAAACGAAGTTATCAGGATCGTGACTATCACACAGGGCACACTGACCGCGTCCCTGATTCATCCGCGTGAAACATTCAGGACGGCGATTACCGAAGGATGCAATTCTATTGTCCTGATACACAATCACCCGAGTGGCGACGCAGCGCCGAGCGCGGAAGATGTGAAAATTACACGCAAACTAATTGATGCCGGTAAACTGCTTGGTATAGAGGTGCTGGATCATATAATTATCGGCGGCGATACTTTTACAAGCATGAAGGATATGGGTGTGTGCTGAACAGCAATAAAAGTCAAATTCTTTGCATCTTCACTTCAAGCCCAGTCCGTCCTTGACCATGCGCTAGGTGACTGTCAGTTCGAACTGGTTTTCTCCAAGCTTCGCCACCTTGCCCGTCTCGAACGGGTCGAACTCGTAATCCTTGATAATGCGGTTATAAACATCTTTCAGCGCGCGCGCGCCGACACGAGATTGGAGCGAAGCTCTGTGCGCCACAAGCCACTGCGCCTTTTCCGTAATGCTCAACTCGATGTTGAATCTTTTGAAGAATTGTTTTGAAATCTTGAACACCGAATCCCTTGTGTCCATGAAAATAGTTTTCAGGTCGGTCGGCGAGAGGTCGTTGAGAACAATTGTTGTGTCAAAACGCGACAGAAACTGCGGCATCATGCCGTACTTGAACATATCTTCCTGCATCAAGTTAGCTTTCAGAGTGAATATCTGTTTGAAATAGATGTTGCCCGATTCGTCGCGCATCATCTTTGTAAGTTTGTCCTGTTTGCCTTCCTCGAAAACACGGCTGTAGACCTGGTCGAAAAGTTCCTCGAACGCGCCGCCGCATATAAAGAGGATGTCCTTTGTCGATATTTCCATCTGGATGGGTTTGTACTTTTCGCCGTCGAATACCTGCGTGTCGAACATAATCACTTCATCTTCCATCAGTGTAAGAAGCGACTGCTGGATGTTGATGCCGATGACGTTAGGTTTGCCGCCTATGCGAGCCGTGATCTTATCAATTTCATCAATACACACCGTGGAGTGTTCCATGTATTCCTTTATCTTTTCCGGTGTCGCGTTATTGCCCAGAAGCTGGACGGCCCGGTCGCGCAGAGTCTCGAAAAGTTGTTTGCCGGTGATGACCTCGCCTTCCTCGTTTGCTAGACTGTTTGCGTTCATACGTACAACGACACGGTTCTTTTCGAAAAAATCATACTCGGCATACATGCGTTCCATCGCCCTCATGATAGACGTTTTGCCTGTGCCCGAATTTCCGATCATGATGATATTGCCGAAGGGTTCGTTGCATACGTGTTTGAAGATAGCCACCGCTACATATTTCAAGACTTCATCCTGCCCGATGATGTCTTTTCTTAATATGTTATATATTTCTCTGGGTCTCATATTCCATCTACTCCACAATATTGTTTTTATAGGATTTCGACATTGTAAGAATATTATATCCTATCGTCCACTCGAAACCCACTTTTATTTCGCATGTCTGAACCGGCAAAGCCGGAAGCGCCGGTTTCCTCCGTAAGGTTTTTGTCGACAACTACCTGTCGCTTACGGCGAGAAAGGTGTATGATAATAATTAACACCAGTTATTTAAAGAAATAAACTATTAAGATATAATGAAGTAATAATATCCGGAACATATTAAGAAAAGCGTATAAGTGAATTAGATGAACGATTCTAAAAGCACATCCGACAAATTGCTTCTTTATCTCGCTTTCGTTGGGATCGTTGCGCTGATTGTATATGGTTTTCTGGCACAGTCGTTTTTCAGGCAATCGCTGGAAGATCAATTTCAAAGACATCAGCAGACAATAGCCGAAGGTGTGTCCAGGGGCATCGAGGGAATGGTGACGCGGCTGACAAACAGTATGCGCTCGATGGCCGCATCACCAATGGTGCAGGATATTGACTCGGAAGAGTGCTTCGACCGCGTGCAGGAATTTTTCTTCGAGAACGAGGACATAGTTTTCGCGGGATACAGGATGGACGCGCGGGGCCGGCTCAGGGTTATGTACCCTATCGACCCGAAAGGGCTTAATGCGGATATAAGTTACCAGGAGCATGTAAAGAAGCTTTTCAGGACAAAGGAACTTGTAGTGAGCGGCATGTTCAAGGCCATCGAGGGATTCGACGCTATCGCGGTCCATGCGCCTGTATTCAAAGATGGCAAGCTCGACGGTAGCGTGGCGACGATAGTGAAAATGTCGAAGATCGCCGAAGCATACGTCGGGCGCATAAAACTTGAAAAGCATGGCTATGCCTGGCTTGTAGACGAAAACGGAGACATTCTTTATCACCCGAACAGGAGTCTATTCGGCAAGCACCTAATGGACAGTGGTCTTTTCACGCAGAGATCGAGAGAACGTCTGCTGGAGATGATCGGGGCCAAAGAGAACGTCACGGTGAAAATCGACGGCACGCTTTTTGCGATGTCGCCGATCAGCATCAACGACAGGACCTGGACGGTTATTCTATCCACACCGTATAAAGATATTGCGCGACCGGTTAATATCCACTCGCGAAATATCTGGCTCATCGAAATATCGATTGTCGTGCTGATAATGTTTGCCACTTATAAGGGGATAAGGGCAAGTGTCAGAGCGAAACAACTGGCAAGTGAGAAAAAACTGCTTGAAGAAAAAATCGGCCTTCAGGAAGAACTCCGAGCCAGTCGCGACCAACTCGAAACAATCATAAAAACTGTTCCAAGCGGTATATATACACTTAACAGCCGTGGTAAAATCCTTACATGGAACCGGATGGCTGAGCGGATTACAGGTTACTGTGAAGATGAAATAAAAGGGAAGTATTTTAAGATACTGTGCGGCGACAAAGAGTGCGCGGGCTGCGACAACCTGGAATGGGGTGGTTGCGGAACCAGCCTCGACAGTTCCGCTAAACCTGTGGCAGGCCGCGAGTGCGTTTTCGTCAGAAAAGACGGACAAAAAATATTTATAAATAAAAACACAGATTACATCAGGGACAATAACGGCGAGGTTGTCGGCTGCATCGAGAGTTTTGTAGATATTACCGAGGCAAAGAAAATCGAGGAAAAAAGAAGAAAGGCAATCGATCTCGAAAAGGAAGTCGAACAACTGAGAAAACTGGACGAGGTCAAATCGAACTTCCTGTCTATGGTTTCTCATGAACTGAGGACTCCGCTATCCGTCATTCTCGGAAACCTCAGCATGGCACGCCGTGGAACCTATGGCGAAATATCGGAAAAATTACAGAAGAAACTCGATATCATGCTTCGACGCGGTTGGCAACTCAACGATCTGATTGCCAACCTGCTGGACCTGGCGAAGATCGATTCCGGCAGGGTCGAGCTCAAACGCGAGGAAATCCTTATCGAGGAGACGGCAGCGGAAGCACTCGACGGACTGGAAGAGAATATCAATAGTAAAAGTTTACGCATCAGCACAAAATTCCATAAGGACGCGTCAAAAGTACAAGCGGACCCGGCGATGTTCGGCAGGCTGATGACAAACCTGATCGAAAACGCTATAAAATTTACTCCGGAGGGTGGGGAAATCAGCATTAGTTCAAAACCCTGTGACCGGGGCGCAATCGTCAGTGTGAAAGACAACGGTATAGGGATATCCGAATCGGATATAGGACATGTGTTCGACCGTTTCTTCCAGGCGGACGCTTCCAGTACACGCAAGTACGGCGGCACAGGGTTGGGGCTATCTATCGTACACGAAATAGTAGATGTCCACAGCGGAGACATCGACATAGTGAGCATAGAGGGCGAAGGCACTGAAGTCAATGTGTTTCTGCCGCACATAGCGCCGGGCCAGGATCCGCATATCATCAAACGCTCGGGAGACGCGATGGATGCGGCAGAATTGCCGGCACCTTACTTCAATGGTCCTGTAACACTGCTTTATATAGGACTCGATCCTGATTTTCTGACCGAACTTGTCGAATGTTTCGAAGGTACTGCGCACAGGGTGTTGTCGGCCCAGTCCCCGCGCAGCGCCGCCGGTGTTCTTGATAAGGAATCTATCAGTCTTATTCTCATTGAACTCGATAATTCGGAAATAGATGAATTCGAGATCACTGTCTGGAAACAGATGCTTTCTGAAGAAATACATATTCCTGTTCTTGCTGTTTCCGCGTCATCTGAAGAAAGGGACATGCGTTCGGCGGCTGAGACAGGCGCTGTGTCAATTGTCACGAAACCTTTCGACAAGGATCAGTTCATCAAAGTCGTCGGTGAATTCGTATAATTCAGAGCCAATTGCAAAATTATGTTCGAAGCGAGGTCGAACGAAATAATTGCCTCTTCAGATGTCATTATTTAAAACTGATTTCAAAATCCAAAAACAAAACTGTATAATTTACTGGTCGCGAAGGAACAGTATATTTATGCCGATACGCTCTGCCTTGCATAAAGTTCAAACATATTTACTTCTCAGCAACTTAATATAATTAGCGGATAGTCAGGTGGAATTGAAAAGAACCATTGAAAAAATAATGTTGTTGATACCACCGCTGACTATGCCTGCTGCGAATGCGGTAAAAAGGATAGTTCCCCCGCTCAGCCTTGCCGCGCTTGCTGCACCGATAAAGGATAAATATGAAATACGGATTCTCGATACGGTGATGGAAGGCTTCGACAGCGCGCTGCCTTTTGCAGACGGTGTAGTGCGCATAGGGTTGACTGATGAAGATATAGCAAAGCGTGTTGCCGAATTCAATCCGGATTTAATCGGCATTTCGGTAGGAGGCACGGAACTGTACCCCACCGCCCACGCTGTGCTCGCACTCGCACGAGAAGTATGCCCCTGCGCAGTCACTGTTTTCGGCGGTGTTTATCCTACGACACAACCTGAACACGCGCTTGCGAATCCCAACCTTGATTACTGCATGATCGGCGAGGCCGATTTATCATTTCCGAGG
>JAJRTR010000071.1 GCA_024278215.1 bacterium | reverse complement strand
GAAATTGTTCAGAGCAAGGCGGAGGTGGAAAATCCTCGCAGGCGTACTTGTAGAGTACGTCGAGGACGATTTTTTGCCGACAACGCAGCTATGGACAATAGCAGCCGACCGCAGCAGAATCAGAATTCTGCAATTGGCTCAATAGTTGTATCGACATAAGTTAATACAGGTCGAGTTCGAGAAAACCTATAGCCGAAACAGGCACGAAAGGTGGTGAATTCTCCCGCGGCCAGAGGTAAAAACGGGTTTGATCGAATCGACAGCATCTCGAAACAGAAAGTGAGAAAAATGGGAGATATAATTATGAAAAAAGTATTTATCTGTTTGGCGATAGTCATTGCGTCGATTGCTTTTGTCGCACAGAAATCACACGCTGTCGCCACAGACACAATCACCATAACTATCAGCATCAACGCAACATCAAGCGTATTGCTCGATAACAATACGTGGAACCTATCGGGCTCGAGCTTCAACACTTCCTATGCCACAGGTCCTTTCACCATCAGCAATGACGGCAATGTCTATTCCGACATCATGATCCAGGGCTCGGACTCCAACGGCACCAACCCATGGTCCATATCAGCGACAACAGGACTGAACCAGTTTGTACTTCAGGCACTTATAGGCTCCGACGGCGCGAGCGCGCCGGCAGCGAGTGATTTCGGCAACGACGGCACAGACACATTGACTACCAGTTACATCACGGCTACGGCTGCCGACCTTGGCGAAGCTACATGGGATGCGACCCCCGGAACAACCGTGGCACCGGGGTCCGCACGTGACTTGTTCCTGTACCTGTCGACACCCACAAGCGGCTGGACCAGCGCGGTCAGTATCGGAAGCATTGTGGTTAATGTCTCGTCCAACCCGCTCTGAGTGGTCGAATGTCTGGTTTTGAGACAAATACGCTGTCGGCGTATCCAAATAGTTCCCGGAGGCTTTCTTGAGAGGCAGATTCCGTTTACAGACATCTATTGTCATATCCGCCGTTCTATGCTGCGGAACTCTTTCGTATGCTTCAACAGGCGTCGCGATATCTCCTTCTGAAGTGATCGTCGGCAACCTCGCAACAGGTGCCTCATACGATCTGTATTCGCTCGGAGGAATGGAATGGAACGTCCAGAACCGGAACAGCGCGATATCGGATATCGTTGTCTCGTCCATCAGTCCGGAAGGTTCGCGCATACCCGACGGCTACGAACCGATCCCGGACCCCGCGTGGCTCGTTCCGTCAACGGGGATAATAAGGGATATGGGTTCGATGGATGCCGCGACAATAAGCGTCACGATACAACTTCCCGGCGGCGACGATTACGCGGGGAAGAAATATGCCGGGATAATCGAGGCGAAAAGCGCACCGGGAGGCTCGGCGTTCGGAATCGGCGTCGCGGCCCGTGCGAGAATCCTATTCTCTGTTAAATCCGCGGCGGTCACAGCTCCTTCCGCCGCGAACAGCAACCACGGTCTCACCATATCAACAACACCCTACATCATTGACGCAGGCAATGTAACGCCGGGGCAACTACATAAATCCGGGCAAAACCTGAAAATCACGAATCCGAACAACACCGATATTCAGGTGCGGCTCGAACAGATCACCCTCGAGCAGTCACAACTCAGAACCGCGCAGGACTGCGAATCACTGCCCGACGGTTCATTTATAGTGTTCGAGAACAGGACTGTTTCAATACCGGCGGGTGAAACAACCGAAGTTCCGATCTATATCGCACTGCCCGCAAAGGAAGAGTACAGGGGCCGCAAATACGCAATCGTGGTCTACACTTCGCTCGCGAAAAGCGGGCTGGCGGTTGGCACATATACAATCGTCAAATTCAATGTCGAGTAATTTGAACATTTGGACGATTTATGACGAACAGGATGTTTAAAACGGTTAAAACAGCGCATATCGCAGCGCTCGCTGCCGTGCTTTGCCTGTTCATGTTCGCAACTCGAACGGTACACGCGGGAGGCACGGTCCCCTCATCCGGCAACGCGACCGAATCCATCACCATCACCATCAGTATCGACGACACCGGCATGGTGACATCCGCGATCACATCACCCTCGGACGGTTTTGCTTTCAGCACAAGCACCGTCACAATATACGGTACATCGGCATCGTCCAACGGAGCCGTAGCCGACGTTCAGATCAGCATCGACAGCGGCCCGTGGATCAGCGTGACCGACACAGGCACGAATTTCGATACCTGGGAATATGCGACAAGCTCACTCACAACCGGTTCGCACACAGTTACCTCGCGCGCGCTCAACGAATTCGACAGCACAAGCAGCCCGTCGCCCGTCGTCAACTTCTCGACCACCTCCGACGCTACGCCTCCCGATCAGATCGCCGCGGTCAACGACGGCATCGGTGCCGACATGGATTACGCTTCATCCACAACGACACTATCGGCAAACTGGTCCGCTTCAGCCGATACAGGCACAGGCATCGCCGCCTATTACTACAGCATCGGCACAACAGCCGGCGCTTCGGACGTTGTAAGCTGGACATCCCTCGCAAGCGACACCACAGTGTTCACAAATTCCTCGCTGTCGCTTTCCGACGGTAATACATATTACGTAAGCGTCAAAGCTGAAGACGGAGTCGGCCTTTTCTCGACCCCGACAGTATCCGACGGCATACTCATAGACAGCATTGCGCCCGAAATCGCCGACAACCAGTCGGGAGACGACACGGCACGGTCCTCGAATGTCGCTCTATATGACGTCGATTTCAGCGACTCGGGCGGCTCGACGCTCGACAGGTTCCAGGTGCGCGCCTGCTCGACAAACTCCAATTGCGGCGATATTGCCGACTGGACAGACGCCGCGAACGCGATTGCCACCAACACATACGCAACCGATTGGGCACTGCCCGCGGCCGTATGGACAGCACTCCCGGAAGGCACGAGTTACGTATCCACGCGCGCGTTCGACATGGCGGAAAACAGCGCTGAATCAGGCCCGGTTTTCTACGTTATCAAAAACACCGGCACTCCCACTTTCGGGGGTATCTCCACTATTGCCGACACCATGCAGGGCGGAACGCTTCAGCTTTCATGGTCCGAGGCAGTCGACTCATCACCGCCCATCACCTACAACATTTATTCGGCAACGACAAGTGCGGGCCAGAATTTCGCGTCCCCGCCTTTCGCAACAACATCGGCTACATCAACTTACATCACCAGTCTCACGAATGATCAGGTCTACTACATCGTCGTTCGTGCGGAAAACGCGCTCGGCAACGAAGAAACAAACACCGTCGAGCTTGCAACCGCGCCGACATGCGTACCCGACCTCTCCATTACACAATCGGTCTCGAACATACAGGACCCGCTCGGCGGCAGTGACCCGATACCCGGAGCCCGCGTATCATATTCCATTTATTACGAAAACTCGCCCTCGCTCTGCCACGCATCGAACGCTGTCATAATCGGATACATCCCGCCGGACACAGGTTACGAAACCGGCACCATCGAACTCGACAACGTCGCACAGGGCGACGGCACATCAGACGGCGACAACTGCGCCGCGAAAACCTCCCCCGACCGCGTCGAATGCGCCATCTCCAACATCCCGCGGTCAGCCTCCGGCACCGTCAACTTCAACGTAATAATAAAATAGAGCCAATTGCAAAATTATGTTCGAAGCGAGGTCGAACGAAATTATTCAGAAGCAAGGCGGAGGTGCAAAATCACCGCAGGCGTACTTGCAGAGTACGTTGAGGAAGATTTTGTGCCGACAACGCAGCTATTGACAATTGCAGCCGACTGTAGCCGAATCAGAATTTTGCAATTGGCTCAATAGAGGTTGAACGAAAAACTGCTCCTTACGGAATGCGTAAAAATTACCCGATCTATTCGTTATCCTCATAGCAGCTTGCAAAAGTCTGCTCTGTCTCGCTACGAACATAATTTTACAATCGGCTCAACAATGATTCGTGTGTAATAAGTCATTTTTAATTCAGCCGTTGTTGTTAAAGTCGGCGGAAATGCACAAAAACACTATTCGCGAGTTCGCTATTGTTGCTTATTGTCTATTGACAAATGTCATCCGTGACTTTTTACACACGAATCAACAATAGGAACGCAACTGGTAACGCACATATAGCGTTACCTTACAAGAAGTAACGTTACTTAATTGGGTTGTTCATAAAAATACAGTTGAATAAGCAGCCATAATAATTAAATATCCCATATTTTACAAGTATTATTCTTCCATGCCGGTAAAAATATTCATAGATGGCGAGGTTGGCAAAAGTATTGATTCACTATGAGTGAATGAAGGAAGATGGAGAAAAATAATGGGAAAAACATTTACAGACATAAACTTCAGGGAAGAGACAGCGAAAGGCGTTGTGCTGGATGATTAACGGTATTCCTACACTGAGACAAAAGTAAAAACAGGAAGGGAGCAAACGGATTCGTCAGGTTTGCAGGACGAAAGAGTTCCGGCGGCATCGCTCGATGCACTTGTCACGCAGGATGTGGTAATAACGGAAAGGGCAATAAATACAAACAGGCTGAGGAGGGGTTGAAATGAAGGAGTATAACACGGAGATACTGATAGTCGGAGGCGGCCCGGGCGGGATATTTACAAGCAAGGCGCTTTTGTTCAACGGGTTGAGCGATTTCAAAGTTGTCTGCGACGAACTTGATGTCGTATGCCGTTGTAATCTTCCTTATGGCATAGGGAAAAAATTTCTTCCGTCCATTGACGATGCCGTGAAATCACACAGTGATTTTGTTCCCAATTTTGACGATGTGGGGATAAAGGGGCGTGTGACGCGAATCGACCATGACAACAGAATCGCAGAGGGAACATTAAGAGAGTCCGGCGATAAATTCACGGTGAAATATAAGAAGCTGATATTGACGATGGGCGCGCAGGCGGCAGTACCGCCGATCAAGGGCGCTCTCAAACCTGAAGGCGAGAAGTACGAGCCGACGGGTGAAGTGGTTTTCTACAAAGGCGACACCTATGACAAGGCCGCTCTCAAGGACAATATCGTTGTTGTCAGGAGCTTCGCGGACGGCAAAAGAATAGATGCCCTGTGTGAGAAAGTATCGAAAGTCGCGGTAATCGGGAGCGGGTTCGTGGGGCTGGAGATTCTCGAGAATCTCGTTGATCGCGGCAAAGAGGTGACACTTGTAGAGATTCTGCCGCACGTCATAGCCACTTTCGACCAGGATATGGCTGATGTGATAGAAGAGAGATTGAAAGATCACGGAGTTAAACTTCTACTGGGTCACCCATGCACCGAAGTTCGAGACGGTGCGATAGTCGTCAACGGCGAGGCGATCGAGACCGATCTTGTAGTGATAGGCGCGGGGGCGACTCCTGACACGGAACTGGCCGGACAGGTGGGATGCAAGACGGGCAAAGCTGGTGTCAGGGTCGATTCGCAGTGCCGCACCAGCGTGGAGGATGTCTATGCGATCGGCGATCTCATCGAACTCGAAGGCGCGGTGTTCCCGGAGCCGACGCTTCTGCAACTTCTGCCCAATGTGATGATACAGGGAACGCAGGTTGCGCTGGATATAAAGGGAACCCCGGTCGACGGTCCCGCTGTTGTGGGCGCCGGCATGTCGCATACTCTGGGCCTGTTCTGGGGGTCGGCGGGCTATGGTGAGGAATTCGCGGAATCGAGAGAGCTCAGGACTGTCGCGCAGAAGCTCGAACTTTTCACTGCCGAGGCTGCTTCGCCTATGGCGAAAAAGGGCTGGTACAAGATGATCGCCGCCGCCGAAGACAAGAATGGCATTAAAAAGGGACAGATCATTGGTTTCCAGGCCGTCACTGAAGAAAAGCATCTCGGTGATCTCATGGCTCGCTGGGCGGACATCATCGGCGCGAAGGAAACTGTCTATGATCTTCCCAAACACAACTGGATTCATCAGCCGATGGTCGGCGAACCCGGCAGTAACGCATACATCATGATGTTTTTCAATCAGTTGAAGTCAAAACTCGAGGCATAATAGGCAGTCCAACACCTTATCACGGGTAAAAGGATTGTTGCTGAAAACAATAATTAAAAAGGAGAAACACAATGTCTGAAGATTTGAACGCACTGGAAGTATCGAGCACAGTCGACGCGAGAGGCAGCGCCTGTCCCGGGCCGTTGCTGGAGGCGAAGAAGGGCATCGGCAAAGTGAAAGTAGGCGAAGTGCTGGAGGTTTATTCCAACGATTCCGGAACGCGAAACGACCTCCCCGCCTGGGCGGGCAAAGTAGGCCACGAGTATCTCGGCATGCTGGAGGCGGACGGCTACGACAAGCATTTCATCAAGAGAAGCAAGTGACGAAGGCCTTCCGACCGGATGGAGGAAGAAATTGAACGAGAACAAGACTTTGATACTGGCCACTGAAAGCTGCGCCTATCCGGGCGCGGATTCGGTGGGCCAGTCGCATTCCACGTATCCCGCAAACACTTACATACTCAAAGTGCGCGCGCCGGTTCTTTTCCCGGAACATTTCTATATCGATTGTTTCAGGAAAGGCATCAGCGGGATAATCGTCATGTCGTGCGGCGAAGAGTGTCCTTACGAAGGCGCGTACAAAGCTCTCGCGCAGAGGATAGACCGTGTCTATAAACTGATGAAAGAGCTGGATTTGGATATTCGACGCCTGCGCATCACTGCTATATGCACGGTGTGCAACCGTGCTTTCCTGAACGAAGTTAACAGAATGAACGAGATAGTGAACGAACTTGGACCGCCGGTTTTTTCGTCGAACTGACGGGCGGCCTGCGTTATCGGAAGATGCCGTCGATGCGTGGAATGGCGAAAATACTGTGCATTGCGCGAGTCGACTGCGTACATGGAGGAATAAATGGATTCCGGGCAAGTATATGATTTTGACACAGTAGTTGTGGGCGGCGGGATAGCCGGTCTTCAGGCTGCGCTGGACCTCGCGGACCAGGAATACAGGGTAGCTATTGTCGAGAAGAGCGCGACCATCGGCGGTAAGATGATCCGCCTTTCCAAGGTGTTTCCCACCCTCGACTGCGCAAGCTGCATTACAACACCGAAAATGGCCGAAGCAGCGCATCATGATAATATCACGCTTTTCACTTATTGTGATCTGAACAGTCTCGAGCGCATAGGCGACCGTGTCGAGGCGTCGGTAACACAGCGGCCTCGCTATGTCGACCCGGACAGATGCATCGGCTGCCGCCAGTGCGAATATGCCTGTCCCGTCTATGTAGACGACGACGAACAGGGCGGTTTCTCGGCCCGCAAAGCCATTTCCATTCCTTTCTCGAACGCGATTCCGCAGTTGGCCGTTCTCGATGTCGAGAACTGTATGCTGTGCGGCAGATGCTCGAAGGTGTGCCCGACTCAAGCGATAGATTATTTCCAGCAGCCAGTGGAT
>JAJRTR010000070.1 GCA_024278215.1 bacterium | reverse complement strand
CCGAGGGGGCTTAAACGAATATAGATGAGCAATTGGCCGGTACGTCCCATGCCTGTTGGCCCAACACTACGAATCGAGTACAAGTGCAACATATTGATTCTTAACCTAGCAGTATTCGGGTTAACCCGGCACAGCCGGACCAAACAGGCCGCATTTTTGTGCCCACTCAAATACGGTTTGAGCACAGCACACAGAGTTTTATCGTTCCAAGGGTCTACCTTTTAATCCAATAAGCTCATATACTTGTACAGGTTCAGCCTTACCTTTGAGCGTTACTTTACCCAGAGGGACTACCTCGACCTTGTTTTTTACTGCCTTGTAAGTGCTGTCCGATATGATTATTCCGGCAGGATAGTTCTTAGTCAACTGCTCGAGCCGCGATGCCGTGTTTACACTATCGCCTATGACCGTATATTCCATTCTTTCTTCCGATCCGATATTACCGGCTACTGCTTCACCGGTGTTAATTCCTATCCCGACCTTAAACTGATGATTGTATACAGACTCCCATTTTTTGTTTAACTTGACAAGAGTCTCCTTCATCTCGATGGCAGCTTTACAGGCTCGTATTTCATCGTCGGGGTGATCCTTGGGCACTCCAAAGGTAGCCATAAAGGCATCGCCGATATATTTATCTAAAGCGCCCTCATACTTGAATACAATGGCTACCATGGCAGAGAAAAACTCGTTCAGATGTTTTACCACCTTTTCAGGCTGACTACTTTGCGAGTATGTCGTGAAGTCTCGAATGTCGGCAAAGAGAATTGTGACGATCCTGTTCTCACCACCAAGATCGATTTTTTCTTTTGACAGAACATCGGCAGCTATCCGGGGAGATAAATAACGATAAAAAGTGTTTTTTATTCTCTCCCTGTCAACGGATTTCTGAATAGCGTTAGCAGAATTAAAGCCGACAGCAAATATAAAAGCTATTAAAAAAGTAGTTGTCGTGAATAAATATGCAAAATTCGTGTACATATCAAGTGGAGGATAAAATAAATCGTAATGTCCTGTTAATCCGATATATTCCGACAGTGAGATTGAAGCTACACATAACGACATGAATATCTGGTGTTTAACCAGTGATTTCTTAGTAAGTATGCTGCTTAATGTCACCGCATGGATAATGTAATAAATATTAGCGGGACTTTCGATCCCACCGGTAAATTTTATAATAAACAAATATATAAATTCCGTGGAATACAGACTTGCTTCAATGATATATTTGTGAATATTGATATTATTTATTCTCTTAATGAGAAATCCCGGCATCATGCGTATTATGAGCATAACGGCATAAGCTTTAAATATTTGGACAAAGGGAAGTTCAATCCTGCTCGATACATCCTTGAATACGTATTCTGTGCCGTTTAATACTATCTTAATATCAGATTTCATGTATTCAGCAAGATAATTGAACAGCAAAGGCAAAAGAAGCACAAAAATAGAAGTGAATAATGCCGCCGTAAAGGTTTTTTTTATATACCAACTGAAATCATTGGTTGTTTCGGAAGTAGTTTTATGGTGTTTATTGATATTCATATAAAATATCTGTATTTCCTAACCCAGCAGCCGGAATCCAACAAGCCACATGTTTGTGCCCGGAGAAGAGCGGTTTGAGTGCGGCACACATATTTTCATCAACCCCGCAGCAAGCTTCGGGGAATACATTTCTATTATAGCATTGAGGATCAGCAATATTTCGTCAAGCTCTTGCTATATGTACTTGTTTACGTTTAGTCCGCTTATTTCACCAGTGCGGGCAAGGAGTTTTATAAAGCATTTCGGCATCAAATAACTTTCACCTTCAGGTTCCACTCAAACGCTGCATAATCTCTTTAAGAATTTCAAACAATTCATCCATATTTATTGGTTTTCTCAGATGAAGGTAGGCACCTTTATTCATTGCTTTTTCGATAAGACTTCCCATACTTTCAGGGTATCCGGTTATGAGTATAACACAAACATCGGGGCGTATGTTGCGGATGGAAAGAAAGGTTTCGAATCCATTCATTATCGGTAGTTTCATATCGAGAATAATTACATCGAATTTTATGTCCCTCGTTTTTTCGACGGCGGATTCGCCTTCAAGTGCGATTTTTACCATGTATCCTTTTTCTTCAAGCGAATAGCGGACGACCTCGCAAATATCTTTATCGTCGTCGACAACCAGTACGAGCCCGCCGTTGCCGCGCGCCATTTCAATTGTCGAGAAAAGCGATTCGAAGTCTATCGGTTTTTTTAATATTGTGAACGCTCCCTCTTTCAGGGATTCCCTGATCATATCTTCCACGGAGAAAGCCGAGACCATGATGACGGGTGTTCCCGGAGCGATTTTCTTGAACTTCTTCAGTGTTTCCACACCGTTCATTCCGGGCATTATCATGTCTAAAAGAACAACGTCATATTTGTTTTTCTCAACCGCTTCCAGCGCCGCCATGCCGCTGTTGACCGA
Source organism: bacterium (assembly GCA_024278215.1). Lineage (GTDB taxonomy): Bacteria > UBP15 > UBA6099 > UBA6099 > JAJRTR01 > JAJRTR01. The sequence goes on along the minus strand of JAJRTR010000070.1, from coordinate 28,484 downwards.
CGTCACCGAGTAATCCTCGATTTCGAGCACGTCCGTTATCGTTTCGCAGATGTCTTTATCATCGTCCACCAGCAGAACTTTTCCTCTTTCAGCCATGTAATGTCACTACCTTTCTCATGGTTCCGGCAGCGGCAGCCGGAGAGTAAACGCCGCGCCGTTGCCGGGATTTGATGTTGCGACAATCGTTCCGTTGTGTCGCTCGATAATCATTTTTACAATTGAAAGCCCGAAGCCGATACCGTATATTTTTTTCGTAAACAAAGGTGTGAATATTTTGTCGAGATGTTCTTTTGATATACCGGGGCCTGTATCTGATATGAGCACTTCCGCCCAGTTTGTTCCGTTGTCGGGCACAATGCGAATCCTCACCGTGAGGGTTCCTTTATCATTCATGGCCTGGACAGCGTTTCTTACAATGTTATTGAGAGCAATGTTCAGTTGTTTCCAGTCCGCCTGCACGATTATGTCGTCGACCGGAGGTTCCCATTCGAGTGTTATCCCGTCCGGCACGTCCGACAATACGGCTCGCACTGCGTCGGCAAGATTGACATTCTTCAAATCGGGCGTTTCCATGCGGGTAAGTTTCAAAATACTATCAATAATTTCTGCGACACGGTTAGTCTGGTTCATTATCATATTTATCTTGGCGATAATTTTCTCGTCGTCGCCGGAGTTCTTTCGCTTCAGGTAGTAGGCCGCGGCCGATATTACTCCGAGCGGGTTGCGGATTTCATGCGCGACACTGCCCGAGAACTGGCCCAGCACAGCAAGCCGTTCCGAAGCTACCAGCTTTTCCTGGGCTTCTTTTAGTTCCTGAGTGCGTGCCCGGACAAGTTCTTCCAGATGTGTCTTATAGGTTTCCAGCTCATTTTCCACTCGCTTGCGTTTTGCGATATGCTCCTCGAGTTCGTCGACTTTCGCCTCGAGTTCGGCGGAATGCTGAGTCATCAGGGCATCTCTCTCTTTGTAGTAGTCAATTTTGCTTTTCAGTTCGCCCGGGCTGACCCTGAGGGTGGTAAGTATCTCGCTGAAGGCGGTGGAAAGAGCCGTCGATTCTTCCTCGCTGAAAATGCTCTCGCTTCGTATTGTCTGGTGAGCCGACGCCTTTCCTATCGAGCCGGAAAGGTGTTTCTCGACCATCTCCTGCAGTTCGGCCAGTTCGATGACGGTGATGTTTTTCTTGTCGCTTAAGTTACTTTCCGCGATGCACTTTTCAGCGAGCACTTCGGCGTCTTTCCGGGAAAAATAGCGGCGGAATATTTTCAGAACAGCGGTCCGCTTGGGTTTCAATTTTATGTAAGATCGTTCCCGGCCGGTTTGCCTCATATCGCCTGCGGGATTAAGAATGCCCACAAATTCGTTTGCGATCTTTTGTTCATCTTTACTTTGTTTGAAACAGAGGGAACCAAGTATATACAGACTGATGTTGACCAGCATCGACCAGAAAACAGAGTGGCTTATCGGGTCGAGAATCGAGACCCCGAAAAGATGTTCAGGCCTCAGGATGTCGATGCTCCAGAGGCCGTTATGAATGAAATAAGTGGATATCCATCCACTTTTCGCTACAGCCGGGAGCATCAGGGTATAAAACCAGACGAGGAAACCGGCGCACATTCCCATGAGGGCGCCGTGTTTGTTGCCCGCGCGCCAGAATATGCCGCCTATAGACGCCGGTGCGAACTGCAACACGGCGGCAAAAGACATTATCCCGATGCTGACAAGCATGTATGTGTCGCCGATGATGCCCTGGAACCAGTACCCGAGCAAGATGAATCCGGCGATGGCCAGCCAGCGTAATTTCAACAGGTGGCGTCTTAAGAAACCGAGCCGGGGTACCCACTCGATAACCGGTATCATTATGTGGTTGGTGATCATCGTCGCCATAGTCATCGTGGTTATCAATATCATTCCGGTGGCCGCGGCGCATCCGCCGACAAAGACAAGCAGAGCCAGCCACGAAGTGCCGTATTTCATCGGCATCAGCAGTACGAATGTATCTGCCGCGCTGCCGGGGAATCCGTGCAGAAGCCCTCCCAGTGCGATAGGCAGCACAAAAATATTGATCAGGAAAATGTAGGCCGGGAAAAGCCAGGCGGCTGTCCTGATATGACGCTCGTCGAAATTCTCCACCACAGCGACGTGGAACTGGCGCGGCAGGAATATTATGGCGGACATGCCGAGAATCAGATACGTCAACCATGTATAATGATGCGTTATGTTTCCTGCATCGAGGTTGCTGTATACTTCCGGTAGTTTTTCGGCAACCTGTCGCATGATATCGCCCATGCCGTCATAAAGGTAATAGGTCACGAACAAACCGGCGGCGACAAACGCGAATAGTTTAAGCAGGCATTCCACAACAAGAACCACTACCATGCCCTGATGTCTTTCCGTGGGGTCGAGCCGCCGCGCGCCGAACATTATTGTGAACACAATCATCATTATCGCAAGAAGCAGTCCCAGATTGACATCGGTCCATGATGTGTAGGCGATATCGGCGGTCCGGGTGATGATTTTAAATGTCGACAACATCGCCTTCAATTGCAGCGCTATATATGGGGCAGTACCGATAAAAGCAATTATTGTCGCCGCCGCTGCGATTACGGGGGATTTATCGTACCGCGCGGAAATAAAGTCGGCCAGACTCGTTATTCTGTTTGCCGCTTTTATCCTGACCAGCTTGCGCAGAACAACCCACCAGAAGAGCGCACCGAGTGTCGGCCCCGCGTAGATAGTCAGAAACAACAGTCCTGAATTAGCAGCTTTGCCTACACTTCCGTAATATGTCCATGTGGTGCAATAGACCGCGAGCGAGAGCGAATAGATAATTGCGTTATTGCCGGGGTTCCTGCCGGTTTTGGCCCTGCGCTCGACCGCTACGGCGACGATGAACAGAAACAGCACGTATAGAAGTATAACTGCGACAATAATATTCGGATTGAACATTATATATTCCCTGACGGCACTCTTTCTGTAGTACTAACCCGTAGTACTGAATGAAAATATGCGGATTAAGTTGTGTCGACCCTGTCGGTTCTACTGATAAAGAACAGAGCGATAATGATTGCCGCCCATACAAGGAACATGAATAAATAAGTGACTTGTATATTCGTACCGGAAAGTATGGGCCAGCAAAACAGGATGAAAAAAAGAGAGAAAAGTAAAAGCCGAAATTCTAATCCGCCTGCCGGGTTTCTCATCAAATACCTGCCTGTTATAATTTGAACCACTTGCAAAATTCTGATTCGGCGGCGGTCGGTTGCAATTGTCAACAGCTTCGTTGTCGGTGCATAATCATCCTCAACAACGTACTCTACAAGTACGCACGCGGGGATTTCACACCTCCGCCTTGCTTCGGAACAATTTCGTTCGTCCTCGCTTCGAATATAATTTTTCAATTGGCTCAGTTTATTTGGATAACAACTCATTATAATATTTACGTGACATGCTTTGCAAGAGATAGCCTGCAACAGGAAAGTGAAGAATTGACGCAGTCATTGACAAATAATCTGATATAGGAATATGCTGATTTATGCCTAATATTTATCAAAATTGCGAGTCATCCCCCGATCCTGCCGGTTGCTTCAGTGAAATCAGAAAATCCGAACTTGAAAAACTGCTTGTCGCGTGTAGAAAGACCCGCTACTACGGGCAGCGATTCAGGAACATGCAGATTCCTGACTCGCCCGGCGATTCCCTGTCGGGTGTGGGCTGGTTCGCCTTGTCCCTGAAGGAGAGGGCGGAGAGGATAAATGATTTCGAGGCTTCAGACGGCAATATGGGGATGGAAGCGCCGGGTTCACTCGCGGGTGGTGGAAGGCTGGAGGCCACTTGGTCGGAGACGGGCGAAGCGACGGCCTTCATCGAATATATGTTTCGCAATGCCGGGGTCGACGAATCGGACAGATTTATAAACTGTTACGACTTTTCATATAATGGTTTCGGGGTTGTGCACCAGAGGGTGTGCGAGCGTATGGGCGCCTTCTGTCTTCCTGCGGGGAAGGTGGAACCTGTGCAGATATTTTCGCGGATCGCCCCTTATGATACAACTATTCTTATGGGGCACGCGAGCTTGCTTGTGCAGGTTACAAAGATAGCCGAAAAAGAAGGTGCGCCCGGGCTGAAAGCTGTTTTCATGACAAGTGAACGCCTGCCGGGTGATGTTCGCTCGTGGATGGAAGATGTGTGGCGATGCCCGGTCTATATGGGGTTCGGCGTGCTTGGGATTTACCCGGCGGTTGCGATGGAGTCTCCAAAACGTGACAAATATATTATCAACGAATTAAGTTACCTGGTGGAAATCGCACCGCGGAACCGGCAGGAAGGGGAAATACACATAACGCCTCTGAATTTTCGTTGCCGGCCTGTACTGCGACTTGCAACCGGCACGAGAGGAAAACTCATACCTGCTGAAAATGCCGGCTCTTTTAAGTGCCGGTCGCTGGCAGGTCTCGAATATGTTCCGGGGTCACTGTTGACGATCGGCGATCTGTATTTTGATGCAGACAGGTTTCTGAACATAGCGTCCGGTAGAATCACCGGTCTTGATAAAAGTGTTGAACTGATATGGAAGAGCGGGGTGGCGACACTGCGTTTTAATATAAAACCTGAAGATCGGGCGACGTTTATGCGGATACTTGCTGAAACCGATCCCGGACTGATGAAAAATGTGCGCCTTGGAATGCTGTCTGTTGAATTTGCGGATAAGTGAAAACGGCTGCCGAAATGTCTGTCGAGAGAACTGATGGGGCGGGAAGGGATGGATGGTAAATGAGCAGCGCCGGAAAAGCGGTTAGGGAATATTTCAAGAGCAGGGTCAGGGCGGGACATATATACAGTGCCATGCGTTTTGTTCCCCGTGGTGTCGTGGAACGGGTACAGAGGCGACGGCTGAAGGAACTCGTTACCTATTGCGCCACGGAGTCGAAATTTTACAGAGACTGCTTTAAGCGGCACGGAATCACCCCTGAAGCCGTGAATTCCATCGAAGACCTCGGAGATATTTTCACTCTGGGGCTGGACCTTATAGAACGCAGGAAGGATTTTATCTGCCGGCCCGATCACATAGCTTTCGAGACGACCGGCACGCAGGGCAGAAATAAATGGCTGCATTTCACATGGCACGAAATCAATAAAATGGCGAATTCGTGCATGGTGGGTCTGCTCATGTTGGATTTTTACCGGACCGATCGTTTTCTCAACTGCTTCAATTACTCATTCTGGGTGCCGGGATTTGTGTTCCAGCGCGGGGTCGAGCGGCTTGGCGCATACTGTCTCGGCGCAAGCAAGACATCTCCGGAGAGCATATATGAACGGCTGGACAATTATAAGATAAACGCACTTATCGGGTATCCGTCACTGTTGATGCGGGTGACGGACCTGGCGGAGAAACACGGTGCTCCGAAGATAAAAGGAATAATGACCGCGGGTGAGCGTATCACACCCCAGGTGCGTTCGTGGATGGAGCGCGTGTGGGGCTGCAATGTCTACGCGACTTATGGCCTTACGGAGGCCTGCGGCGGTGTCGGAGGCGAGTGCATCAGAAAAAACGGTTACCATCTTGAAGAGCTATTGAACCTTGTCGAGATCGACAATCCGGCAGAAGACGGTTACGGCGAGATCGTGCTGACAACCCTTAGCAGGCGTTGCATGCCGCTTATAAGATATCGCACAGGCGATGTCGGGCGGATAATAAATGAGAAGTGTGGCTGCGGACTACCCACGCGCCGCCTCGAGAGTGTTCCCGGCAGGGTCGACGATAAGATAAAGATCGGCACGGCCTACTTTCTCCCTAACGTATTCGACCGCGCCATTCATTCTGTCGAAGCGATCGGGCGCGACTACCAGCTTGTCGCATACTGGGAGGGGAATAAGGAAGTACTGGAGTTGAATCTCGAGACCGACACACCTTCCGACAAACTGTCTGAAGAAGTTATGTCGGCAATATTCAGAGAAGACAAAGATATGGCGAATAATGTGTCTTATGGTATGTTCAATCTGAAAATCAAGTTTAATCCGACAGGCAGTCTGCGCGCGGACAACATAAAGCTGAAGCGTTTCGTCGACAAACGACTCGATCATGAAGGCAGACGCGATTACCGTATCGAAGGCATAAAACCTGAAGGCAGGTAGTTTAGTGTCAACCATGAAAAGACGTAAGGAAATAAGTAGCTTTTTACAGGCGAGTTGATAAAACTGCCTTTATTCAACTGAAGATTGCTATATTTTCTCAGTATTACAGACTCTCCTTTTGTGCATGACCGGCACTTTCAGGAAAACTCTGGAATGCAAAAACATCAGTTTTTGCGAAATGCACCTTTTAATCTGCCTTGTGCATGGCATGTGATCTTAATTTCCTCCCTACTACTCTACGAAAGTACAGTACTGATATTCTGCTCTCCGCAGCCCGGTTTTCAGTTAGCGACAATACATTATTGCAAAATGTATCTTTTAATAACTAACTGATGACTAGCGGCACATCGTGCACCCAGACATCGTGCACCTTTAATAGTGTAATCGATAGCAGCACATCGTGCACCCTGATGTGAATTGAACCTTGAAAACAAAATATCGTTCGCAGAACAATCTTCTCTAAAAAGAGGAGATTGACATGAACAATGCTGCCGAGGAAGAAACACGCAAACTTGCAATAAGGATGTATGTGGAAGGCAAAGCGCCAATCGAGATATACACCGAACTGGGAAGAAGCAAGAGATGGTTCTTCAAATGGCTGGAGCGTTACAAGTCCAATGACACGCAGTGGTATCAAACTCTTTCACGAGCCCCGAAACGTGTGTCAAACAAAACCTCTGAAGAAGTCGAGGCAACAGTGCTCCAGATACGTTCCACTCTCGAAGAGACAAAATACGCCCAAGTCGGTTCGCTTTCCATCCAGTGGGAGATGGAAAAACTGGGAATGGCGCCTCTGCCGGCCTGGACGATAGACAGAATACTGAAGCGCTATAATGTTGTAAGAGAAAAGAAGCGATATAAACCGGTGGGCAAAGCCTACCCGGATGTGAAGAACATTTTTTCCGATTCGATTCAGCAGGCGGACCTGGTTGGCCCCCGCTACATCAAAAACGACGGTCGCTTTTACAGTTTCAATGTATTCGACCTTGAAACTTATCTGGCAGCCGTGAATCCGTGCCGTACAAAAGGGGACGAGGATGTAGCCCGTGGACTGCTTCGCTCCTGGAAAACGATCGGTTTGCCGGAATACCTTCAAATGGACAATGAGTTGAGTTTTCGGGGAAGCAACCGCTATCCCCATTCACTCGGGCTCGTTCTGCGCATGTGCCTTAAATTGGGCGTCCAGGTAATATTCATCCCCGTTGGTGAGCCCTGGCGCAACGGCATCATCGAAAAGTTCCAGGATGTTTTCGATAAGAAGTTCTACCGTGGACAATTCTTCACCAGCTTCAAGCATCTCAAGCAGGAAGCCCGAAAATTTGAGGATTTCCGGAACAAGAACCATCGTTGCACCGGCATAAAGGGAAAAACACCAATGCAGCACATACAAGCCGAAGGAATAAATACCCACAAACTGGACAGATCGGTTTCTCTAAAAAAGATCGGCCTGTCGCTTGCCGACGGATACATACACCTTGTGCGATTCGTTCGTAGCAACCTTAATATCGACGTATTCGGAGAGAAATTCAAAATGCCCGAAGCGTTAAATACGAATACGTGATCGCCACTATCTGCACTGATATCTATCAACTCCAGGTGCGTATTGACGGCCAACTCATCGATGCTTTTGAATATCCGATCCCTTTCGAGTACAAACGATATTAACTTTTCAAGGTGCACGATGTGCTGCTAGTTTGGCGCCCCCATGGGGGCGGGGCCTCTTTGAGGCCCATAGTGCACGATCTCCTGCTATTTATTTCTAGCAGTTTGGGTTACCGATGTCCTGCTAGCCAGCAACTAACCTCAATATATTATATATCTATATCCGATTCGCACAGATACGGAAGTGAGACAAAAAAATGTGTCTATTGTGCCGATTGCTGCTATGGGTATAGAATAGTCATGCGTGCCGGGCGCGACTTTTGTGTATGTAAAGATAGTGCTGTTAATATATAAGCAGCAGAACTTGGCCTGTAAGAGTTCCGGCATTCAGTTTGCAAATTCGGATAACGAGCCAATTGGAAAAGTTGCTTTGGGAATAGCAAACATTAAAAAAGCATTATTTATCTTACTTTGTACAGTGTACATACTTTTTGGTGCCGAAAGAAATCATATCATATACGCTGATGTTTTTATTCCTGAGTACGGGCCCGGTAAGAAAGAAACCCTGAATGGGAAATGGAAATATTGTACAAAAAACCTGCCTGGCTTTTACATAGCGGAATTCGACGATACAGACTGGAAAACCATAAATGTTCCCGGTGCATGGCAATCACAGGGTATTAAAGGAAAGAACGTTTTATGGTACAGACATACATTCACGCCGTCGAAGAAAAAAAAGTATTCATGGTTGAGATTCGAACAGACACTGGATGAGGCGGAAGTATGGCTGAATGGCAGAAAACTGAAATTCCCGGTTTTTCAACCACCTCTCGAGGAAACCCAGCACGGTGTTTACCAGCGTGTGTGGCTGCTGGACTGGCCGAACGCATTCCCCATCAGCGGCATATTGAAGCCCGGCGAAGAAAACACAATTGCCGTGCGCGTCGTAAATGATCCTGCGCGAAAAAGCCATTATATTGAGAAACACGACAGTGCACCTTTCAAGGGACTGTCCGGCATCACCGGGAATGTCTATCTCGTGTCGCATCCGCCGGTTTTTATAAATATGATTGAGCGTCTTTCCAACTATGTTGTATGGAACGGACTTATCGAACACCGGATATTCGTGATGCTTGGCAACATGATGGAGAACCCGGCGGATTGTGATGTTTCACTGAAGATCATCACTCTGTCGGGTGATGTGATATTCACAACCGGCATCGAGACAAAGGTGGAGCCCGGAGGTGAAATTGTCGACTTTTCATGGAAAACCAGTCCGGTTTATGAAAAGTATACGGCAATTGTGACATTGAAAACATCCGCCGGTGTCAGCGATACAGCCGCCCTGCAATTTAATGGAACACATATTGTGGCGACCAGCGACAGCATTATCGTCAATACCGACGAATTCAGGGTTAAGGGTGTCGAAGGCATTCCCGGCGGTACATACACAGGCGGTGCCGGCGGGCTGTTGACGCTGGATCGAAAAGAAATCGCAAAGCAGGTCGAAAAGTTGCATACGCTTGGCGTCAACACTATTCGTCTTCCGGAACCCGCACCGGATATTATGAAGGAAACAGCCCGGCAGGCGATTATGGTGATTCCCGTCCTGTCCACCGACTGGGCAAAAACAGTGCTCGCACTCAGAGAGTATCCCAATATCCTGTATTGGGATATATCGGGAAGCAGCAAAAGAGAAATAATAGAAATGGTGAAAACTATCCGGGCGCTCGATCATTATAGACGCCCTATAGCATATTCGGGACCGCTGGACACCGATTTTACAGATTTTTATTATGCCGGAATCAATATTTACGGAGAAGACGCAAACTCGTTCGACACTCAAATATGTGAGACCGGCTCTGCGCTGAACAAAAACAGTAAACCGGTGACATTCCTGCGATGGGGAGAAACGACTGCGGATTCGAGGGGAAACTCATTATTCAGGATTCTCGCAAGCATGAATAATTTCTGGAAAAAGTGTGTGGCAACAGGACTGTCGGGCGGTGTCGTGTACTCAAGACTATCGGATGTTACAGGCGGTCCGCAAAAAGACGCAAACATCGGCAGTAGCATGTTGTTTGCCGATGAACTCGCATTTGATTACGGCGATTTCGATGTGAAGCTCGACAATGTACATTCAGGAAAAAGCTCTCTCAAGCTGCGTTTGAGAGGACCGAATTCAATATATAATATTATCACCTATGCAGGCAGCAGGTCGAAAGGAAACATGATTGCCCGGAGAAACAGGCTTACCCCGGGTGGCGAACTCCGCATTGATATTTTAAATGATTCCCTATTAAAATCAGATTTCATTGTCACGTATGTATCACATGGCGGTATGGAAAGAGAATTTACAACTTCTGCCGCAAAGCCAGTTTTCTCGCCTGAACATTTTTTCTTTACAAACAAATGGACAAGTTTTAAATATGGTATACCTTCAAGTGTTGGAGTGAGAATACTTGGCGGTGAGATTCCGCGTAGCGCACGGGTAAGCCTGTCGAGCAACAACCCCCGTGTGAGGGTCGAGCCGGCGCGCAGGGGCGTGTCTATTCCCGGCAATGAATTTGTGGATGTACCATTCACAATCACATGTCCCGATGCCGGAGCAGAGGCCGTAATCACAGCGACATTATACTTTACCGACGGCCCAGGCCTGCCGATGAAAGCGCATCTGCCGGTGGAATTTCGTTGATATATATTTTATTGCAGTTGTGAAATCCTGATTCTGATGCAGCACATGTATATTGTACTGCTATCACCAATACCGTTCACTTAGCCTGAACTTCCCCCCCTGAAAATGCCTGCAAAACAACAAAAAGGCTTCTGGATAAGGGGATATTTGATAAACCATAGTTAATAATTGCACTCATTTGATTATATGTTTATTGATCCATGCCGTAGCTTTTATATGCTGTAATGGTGTTCATGTATATCGAATCGATAGCGTGCACTTTATGTACATTCCGGCAGGAGCAGGTTTTCGACAGGTCGCTCCACTATTTGACAGGCTTGATCACAGCCGCAAGTTCATCGCGGCAACCGGGCAGTGCCGCGAGCACGGGGGCCATCAGTTTTTCCTGTCGTGTGATCACCGATGGCCAGTCGATCTCGTTTCCGTCGATATAACATACACTGCCGCCGGATTCCTGAAGAATAGTAGACGCGCCCAGAAAATCCCACACTGAGCCTTCGCCGACGGCACCTTTCGCAACTCCGCGAGCAACCAGCAATATATGGCCTGCCGCGGACCCGAGGCTCCTGCATTTGCCGGGATATGAATTCATGTATTTAAGATGCGATTTCGACGGCACATACAGCGGCATCCCCAAACGTATTTTCGTGTCCCCGTAAAGGTCCAGCCTGTTGCCGTTGTAGTAAGCGCCGCATCCGACGACCGCTTCGTAGGTTTCGCCGGTTACCGGGAATCGCACAAGCCCGGCGTAAGGTTCACCATTGTGCGCGAGAGCAATACTGATGCAAAAAAAGGGAAGTCCGTCTATAAAAACCGCCGTGCCGTCAATCGGGTCGATCACCCAGACCCATTCCGTATTGTTTATCTGCTCTATTTCATCGTTCGATATGTCTGTTTCTTCGCCGACGACAACAGAACCCTCGACGATTTTCGGCAGAGTTTCGCGAAGATACTTCTCGATCTCGATGTCGGCGCGCGTGACATAAGAGTTGTCCTTTTTCAGCGAGCCGCGCACTTTTCCGAAATATAAAAGCGCAAGCTCCGCCGCCCTGTCGGCTGCTTCATTTATTCTTTTCAATAGTTCCGCGTACACAGGCATAAGACACAGGCTCATATATCATGGAATGGCCGGCAACTCGATGGCGTGGATGTCGCGCAGGTTCCTGTATCTCTGGTTCCAGTCGAGCCCGTAGCCTACCACAAAATCATCGGTACACTCGAAGCCGTTGTAGTGAACTTCAACATCCACTTCGCGCCTGTAGGGGCGGTCGAGCAGAGTGCAAACCTTGAGGCTCGTGATGTTTCTGGCCTGAAGATGGTTAACGAGGTAATGAAGTGTCAGTCCCGAGTCGATAATGTCTTCAACGATCAGCACGTGCTTGCTTTCCACGGGCAGGTCGAGGTCTTTCATAATACGTACGACTCCCGATGATTTCGTAGCCGCGCCGTAGCTGGAGATGGACATAAAATCATAAGTGAGCGGCACTGAAATGTGCCTCACGAGATCGCAGAGGAACATGAGAGAACCTTTCATCACACCAACGATGAAGAGGTCTTTACCTTCGTAATCTTTCGATATCTTTTTCCCGAGTTTTTTGACGGCTTTTTTGATGTCTTTTTCAGAGAAGATCATTTTCAGAGCCGGATCATTCCCACTCAATGGTTCCGGGCGGTTTGCTTGTAATGTCATAAGCTACTCGATTAACTCCTTTCACTTCATTGACGATCCTGTTCGCCATTTTCTCGAGGAGATCGTGGTCGAACCTGTACCAGTCGGCGGTCATGCCGTCCTGACTGGTAATCGCACGTATAATAATCGGATAGGCATAAGTGCGTTGATCGCCCATGACCCCTACACTTTTTATGCAGGGGAGCACTGCGAAGGCCTGCCATATTTCGTATTGCAGGCCGGCGTTCCATATTACCTGCCGGACAATCTCGTCTGCTTCTCTCAATATTTCGATTCTTTCTTTTGTCACTCGTCCGATAATCCTGATGGCGAGTCCGGGGCCCGGAAAAGGCTGGCGCCATGCGATTTCCTTCGGTATGCCGAGCTCTGTGCAGAGGTCGCGCACTTCGTCTTTGAACAGTGACCGCAGGGGCTCGATGAGTTCAAAGCGCATGTCATCCGGGAGACCACCTACATTGTGGTGGCTTTTTATTGTTGTTTTCTTTCCTGTTCCTACGGATACACTCTCGATTACGTCGGGATATAGTGTGCCCTGCGCAAGGAAATCTATCTGGCCGAGTTTTCTGGCTTCCTCGTCGAAAACTTTTATGAATTCATGGCCGATGATGTGTCTCTTCTTTTCCGGGGCGGATACTTTCGACAACTTCGACAGGAATCGCTCACTGGCGTCTATGTGTATGAGGTTCATCCTGAAATTTTTCTTAAATACGCCGGCGACATTTATGCCTTCGTCCTTCCGCAGAAGGCCGTGGTCGACGAATATGCAGGTAAGTTTTTTTCCTATGGCTTTGTGGATAAGCGCGGCGGTCGCGGCGGAATCGACTCCGCCGCTGAGAGCGCAAAGCACTTTTTTGTTTTTGACGGTTCGGCGTATCTGCTCAATGGATGTTTCGCAAAAATCTTCCATCGTCCAGTCCGCTTTGCACTTGCAGACTTTTTTTACAAAATTACGAATGAGTTCAATTCCCCATGGAGTATGTACGACTTCGGGATGGAACTGCACACCGTAAAGTTTCTTCTTTTCGTCGCCCATCGCCGCGACGGGAGTATTCATAGTGGCGGCGATGACATCGAATCCCGGAGGCGCTTCTTCGACAAAGTCGCCGTGGCTCATCCAGCATATCAACTGAGGATTCAAGTCCTTGAACAGCAGGCCGGGTTTGCGGACTTTCATCTCGGTTCGTCCGTATTCGCGAAATTCGGATGATGTGACTTTACCGCCGAGCATAAGAGTCATAAGCTGCATGCCGTAGCATATTCCCAGCACAGGAATACCCAGCCGGAATATTTCAGGGTCCATCCCCGGCGCGCCTTTTTCGTAGACACTCGACGGTCCGCCGGAAAGAACTATGGCTTTCGGATTTATCGTTTTTATTTCTTCAGCGGTAGCTGTGCAGGGCAGTATGTCGGAATAGACGTTGCATTCACGTATCCTGCGTGCGATAAGCTGGTTGTATTGCGCCCCGAAATCAAGCACAATTATTTTCTCTTTACCTTTTAATAAATCATTTTCCATAATGATATATGTTCCGGGAACAGTTTGATTTGTAATGTTCCTGCCTTCCGCTGTACCAGTGCCATTCTATCAAAGCGAATATGTCGAGTCAACAGGTCCGGTGTATGATTCAGTCGTATAATTTGTATTTCCTTGCTTTGTCTTTAAAATCTGTTATTTCATCCTGCCATTGCGCTTCTATTTCATTCGGCGAAACACCTTTTTCCAGAGAAATCCTTATTTCGTCATTGCCCAGCATCACATCTATCGGCAATTTTTCGTACTCGTATTCATAGGGCGGCTGTTTCCAGTGAAAATCGTCCGGTGCCTGTTTCATTATTTCAGAAAGCAGGCGCAGCGCGGCCATAAAAGGAGTGAACCTTTTTCTGTCGGTAATGTGATACTGTACGCCGCTGCATATCTCCCCTTCCCATTTGTGGAAGGCAGGCGTGAAATGGCATGGCCGGAAGCGGACACAGGGAAGGTCGAAAGAATTCAACGCCCCCGCGAGACGTGCGGCATCGAGCCAGGGAGCGCCGATCAGCTCGAACGGCCGTGTCGTACCCCTGCCCTCGGAGACGTTCGTTCCTTCGAAAAGCACAGAGCCGGGATAAACGACCGCCGTATCGAGAGTCGGCATATTCGGCGACGGCAACACCCATGGCAGGCCGGTCTCATCGTAGAACATCTCCCTGCGCCAGCCTTCCATCGCCACAATCTGCAAGTCGCATTTTATACCGAATTCCGCATTGAACATCATGGCAAGCTCGGCGATGGTAAGGCCGTGGCGCATCGGGATCGGGTAAAGCCCCACAAAAGAGGCGAACCGTGAATCAAGGACATTCCCCTCGACCCACTCACCGCCGATGGGGTTGGGGCGGTCGAGAACTACAAATGGTATTCGAGCCTCGGCACAAGCCTGCATGGCAAGAGCCATAGTCCATATAAATGTATAAATACGAGTGCCGACGTCCTGCACGTCGAAAACCACAATATCAAGTCCATCGAGCATTTCCTGCGTCGGCTTCCTGTGCTCTCCGTACAGACTGTATACAGGGATGTTAAGAGCCGGGTCCGAATAGCCTTCCCATTCGATCATGTTGTCCTGAGTCTCGCCCCTTATGCCGTGTTGCGGTCCGAAAAGTGCGGCGAGTTCGAATTCACCGCGTTCCGCGAATTTATCCACGGCATGCCTGAAGTCCGAATCCACAGTCGCCGGGTTGGCTATCAGCCCTACCCTGCTGCCTTCGATAAATTTCATCACCGGACTTTCAAATACTCTGTCGAGTCCTGTCCTTACCATCAGCTGCTCCTGAATCTCATTATCCCAAGATTCTACATGCACACGATATTGCGTTCAACAGTTTATTAAGTTAATCTATCGTGTATCGCGTTTTTTATGTTAATCCTGTGATAGCCGAACAAAAACCGCAATGAAAAAAACAGGCATAATAAAAACATTCGTCTTTTCGATTATCCCACTGATATTCTTGTTGCTTGTTGTCGAGCTTGCACTCCGGGTTGCCGGTTTCAATTATGCGGCGGACTATGATCCCATTGTCGTTAAGAACAAATACGGCATGGGTTCCTATGAAAGCATCTTCGAGTTTTCGCCGGATACAATATGGAAATTAAAGCCGAATTCCGTTCATGTGATGAAGACGGTATCGGTGGTTGACGGCAAGCCCGCGCAGGCGGGTACCTATGATGACAGAATAAACTCGCATGGTTTCAGAGGGCCGGAGATAAGCCTTGGCAAACCTGAAAACACAGTGAGAGTCGCATGTCTCGGCGATTCTTCAACCTTTGGGTTCAATGTGCGCGCACAGGATTCATACCCGGCATTGCTGGAGAAGGTGCTTAATGAGAAGCTGGAAAATAAAGGTGTGTCAAGACGAGTAGAGGTAATAAACGGCGGTATTATCGGCTACACCAGTACCCAGGCGCTTATTCACTATGAAAAAAGTGTTGCCGCTTTTGACCCGGATTTTGTGATAATCATGATCGGGATAATCAACGAAGTATTCAGGCAGGAACACACCGACTATGAACAGATCGAAATATTGAGGGCGAACAGAGGTGTTGACGCACTGTCGAACGTTCTCAGGCGTTTCAGAATATCACAACTGATAACAAAAATGATACAGGTCGGCAAATCAGCGAAGAAAAAAATTCGCGCGAATGGAGTAATGAAGCGTCGTGTGCCGGTCGAACAGTTCAGGAACGACATAAATAAGTTTGTGGAATTGTCGCGCCGCGACAACTTCAAACTTATTATGGTCGTACCGCCGAGGAAACAGACACTCTTCGACAGATTCCCCGAATTGGCCGGCTACGACAGCGCAATAATAGAAGCAGCCAATGAGAATAAACTTGTTGCGTTGCGAATCGACAGGATATTCGACACGCATCCTGAAAAAGAATATCTTTTTTCCGCAAGAGACGACTATCACCCGACAATGGCCGGCTATGCGCTCATCGCCAACATACTGGCCACACACATAGAACCCGCCGTGGAAAACCGTTAAGCCCGCATTGGTGAAATATGAGGGTGAAATATCGTTATTTTCGCAGGATATCGAAAACACTGGCTGAGCCGTAGATGGCTTTATAAATATCGTTGAAATTCATGTTGTTTTCAGCCGGAATCACAATTATGTCGCCTGGTTCGATCTGTGGATTTTCATAGAGCGGATCACCGCGCAGAAGTCGTCGGTAATCCACACGTATCTTCTCGACATTGTCGGGCGGTCCGCGCACGATAGTAGCAGCCTGCAGAGCGGCCTCCCTGTGCGGGCCTCGTGCCTTGCCGATATAATCTATTAAAGTAAATGAGGGATCATAATCTACCGGGCCGGGCCTCATGACGGCACCAACAACATATACCGTATTAAGCCTCTTCGGAACAAATATCTTGTCCCCGATCTCAAGTTCCATGTCATACGCCATGTTCTGATCGAAGTAAAGTTCTTTAAGCTTAATCGGTATTTCCGCACCGTTTCGTTTTATGTGCGCTTTGTCGAGATCGGCGAAAAGCGCCGGCCCATCGGCCTCTTTCACTATTTCATAAAGAGTCTCTCCATCGGATATCTCGAACATGCCCTTATGAATGAATTCGCCCGCGACTTCGACACGCTTTGTGATCACCGGAACATAAATCATGTCACCGGGTTGCAGATAAGGATCGGGCGCGTGCTTCACGCCACTACGCACTCTGAACAAATCAAATTTTGTCGGAAGATCACTGCCCCGCCTGACAATATTTACATTTTTCACTGTTCCCTGCGGTGCAATACCGCCTGCTTTTTCTATCGCTTCCGACACTCGTGTCGGCCCCGCGAAGTGATACCAGCCCGGCTTGTCTACAAGACCATATATTTTCACTTTAAGCGTATGAGGTGTAGTAACCTGAAGATAATGTTCCACGTTTATGTATGTGACGGCAATTCTGTCGTCGATTTCCGCGCGGAATTCTGAAAGCGTTTTGCCCGCAACTTTAAAGATGCCGATCTCCGGAACAAATGCCGTCCCGTCGGCTGTAATCCTGAATTTATTTGTGGTATTGAGCCGCCCCCAGAACTGAAGTGAGCATGTGTCACCGGGACTGAGAACGTATTCCTCAGGGATAAGGGGCTGGTCGAGTGCGGGCACATTACCGCGCTGTCCTTCCTGCCCCTGGGGAATCACTACTGTCCCCTGCCCCTGCTGTCCTCCTGTGCCGGAGGGCACGGGGACATAAATAACATCCTGGCCGCCGTATCCGCCGTAATCGGCTCCGTAATCTCCCCCGTAAGTGTCGTAACCTCCGAAGCCGCTGTCATCCTGCGCATTGCCGCCGACACTCAAGAATAATATCAGTGAGAACACGCAGAACGCAATCGCCGACAAATGCAATGCCTTACAACAACTGCAATCGTGTTTTCTCATTCTGTTCATTCTCACAACACTTTCAGGCGATATCTCTTTGCCCGCATTGGCGAAACTGCGGATTACATCCCGTATACCTTTTCACCAGTGCATGTGTCCGGACATATAACAATAACATCAAATATTTTTCAAGACAATTGATTATTTTACCAAATATCTGTAACAGGATCAAACAAGTTGTAAAGTTGTGTATGAGTTTGGTGCAAGATCAGTTCTTTTTTATTTGGCAGGGAGGTCGAGCTCAACTTCTGTGGAAGCGCCCCACAGGCCGAAAATATCGTAGTAGTCACGTGTCGACGGATCGAAAATATGAATGATCAGGGGACCGAGATCAATGATAATCCATCCTGATTCGGGAGCGCCTTCTTCTCCGTAACTTACAACCTCCCTGTCGCGGATAACCTCCCGCACTTTTTCACGCAGCGCGTCAAGGTGCATCTTGTTTTTTCCCGACAGTATCAGGAAATGGTTGCAATAGTCGCATTTACGCCGGACATCAAGCAACTGGATGTTCATAGCCATCTTTTCGTAAAGTTCCGCGGCCAGAATGCGGGCAAGTCTTTTATCAGCTTTCAAATAGTACCCCTTTTTCTTCAATACAACTTATGTGCCGATTTCAAAATTCTGATTCAGTTGCAATCGGCAGTTATAGTTTATCTTTCCCGAGAATAACTTCAAGGTTAGCCATCGAATCCGGCTTGAGGTCTGTTTCCTTTTCGGCCATGAGAAGTTTTGCAATGGCATTGGCGAATGGAGTCTTTTTCCTGACGATTACAACTGTTTTATCGTAGTCGAAATCCATGGCGTTTTCAGTTTTTATGACTTCGAAGCCGTAGTATTCGAGACGCTTCTTATATTTTTTAGCCAGCATGGGAGAGCCGCAACCGTTTTTCACGATAATATTTACAAGTTTATTTCTCGGGTGGAATCCCCCCCTGAGTATTCCACCCACCATGTAGGGTACTTCCTCCATGTCGGGAACTATGTAGCTGATGCTGTCGATATCTCTGGGTTCGCCGGGCAGCAAGAAAGTCTGCACGGATGACGCTATCTGATCATCGTAGGCGCGCGTCAGGATAATCGCATCTTTGAAGGTAAGGTTGGTATCGATGTGTTTTTGCCTGACAAGCTCGAACACAATTTTCGGCAGGTGTTTAATGATTTCATAAGAAGTGGCCTTTCGAGCCAGTGCGTTCAGAAGCTTCTGCTGACGCTCGATGCGTCCGATGTCTCCCATCTGGTCATGCCTGAACCTAGCATACTGCACAGCCTTCTCGCCGTCCAGGTGCTGACGTCCCTTTTTCAGGTTGATATACAGGTTTTGCGCACGGTCACGATAGTAGAGGTTTTTCTCGACATCGATATTCACGCCGCCCATAGCATCGATAAGTTTGATGGCGGCATCGAGTCTGAAAACAACATAGAAATCGATATCGGCTCCGAGAAACCCCTCGACGGTTTTCAGCAACAGGTCTGTTCCGCCGTAGGCATACGCGGCATTTATTTTGTCGATTCCATGCCCTGGTATCCGAACGCGGGTGTCACGCGGGATGGAAATGAAGTTGGCATATTTATCTTTGAGTGAGACGTGTCCGACCATGATAGTGTCGGTACGGTTACCGCCAAAACCCGCGTCCTGACCCGCCAGCAGTATATTGAATTCCTTAATGCCGTCGAGTTTGCTTTCTTCAGAGTTCCATTCGAACTTTATTATTTCCGGGTTGACTTTCCAGATATAAAAAGCGACACCTGCTGTGAGCAGAAGTGAATAAACGAGGAAATAGACGACGAACATGTACCATGGGCGACGCTTCTGTTTTTTCAATCTCGGTTTTGTCGGACGTATTGATTTTGCTGCCATTTCACAGTCCAGTTTATCCCGTTTCGAGATACAACTGCTTCTTTCTAATGTATTGTTCTACGGTTTCAGGGAGCAGATATTTTATGGGGAGTCCACCTGCCAATCGTTCTCTGATGTCAGTGGAAGAAATAGCGAGTGCCGATGCCCGAAGCAGTTTCACCGCCCTGAAATTCTTTCGGCCTATGTGATGTTTCAGCGCTTCCATGTCGAACCCGGGCCGCGTGGCGGCGATAATAGTGCATAACTCCATTATTGTCTCCGGATTTCTCCATGTGAGAATCTCCATTACGGCGTCCATTCCGGTAATAAAGTATATCTTTATCTTGTACTCGCTGTATTCATCCAGAAAATACTGTATGGTGTCTACCGCATAGGACAGTCCCTCGCGGTCGATCTCCTGCCTTGAAACACTGAAGTATGGATTATTGGATGTAGCCAGAACCGTCATGAGATACCTGTGCTCGGAATCCGCCATCTTTCTCGGTTCCTTGTGAGGTGGTGTCCCCGAAGGAACAAATGTAACTTCATCAAGCTTAAACTTGCAGCGCGCCTGTTCCGCCGCGACAAGATGCCCGTAATGGATGGGATTGAACGTGCCGCCCATGATGCCCAGACGAAATGTTTTCTTTCTTTTCGTCCCGGTACCGGATGACGCTTTGCTACGTATTGAATCTTTTAACATTTGTATGCTGGAAAATTGTCCCGCCCGCGTGACTACCTGGGCTGAGTCTTTTTGAACATCCCAATAATGCCCGTGGGTTTCTGCGGTTCCGATTCAGTTTTGTCTGCTGCCGCAATTTCGTTGAGTTTTCTTCTCAGCAACTCATTCTCCCGCAGCAATACCTGATATTTACCCTGGAACAGTGTCCCCTCGGAAAGTACCTGCTCGACTTTTCCCGAAAGCTTGTCGACCTTTTCTTCCAATTCGGAAAAATCCGACTGGTTACCTTTCCCCCCAATACTTTCTCTGATATGCTGCATATTGATAAGGATCTTTGCGAATCCCTGTTTCATCAGCCGCACAGTATCACTGTATTCTTTTCTCGCTGTCTTCTCGCGCTCCAGCAACTCGGCCATAACGATGTCCACACTATTCCGGTTATTCTGCAATTTTTTATTGATTATTTTTATTGCCCTGTTCTGGCGTATCGAAATGTCCTGGAGCTTATTCATCTTGCCGGTCATGCCTGCGAACTCGCCGCCGATGGCGTTTACAACATGCGATATGTACTCGAGTTGAGGAAGCAACGCGGCTGCGTCGGCGGGCGCTTCTGGTTCCACTTCTTCTTCGGCGGTCCCGTATCTTTCATCGAGAATATCTTTTATTTCCAGCCAGTCCAGTTTCTCCTGCTCACGCATCTCACGGATGTCGCGCAGGACAGACATCGCTTCTTCCTCGAACTTCTTTCTCTTCCCGTCTCCGGCCATCTTCATGTAATCGCCGAAGTAGTCCTTATACTTGACAATAGTACTTTTGGGAATATCGAGTTCCTGTGATATTTCTCTTAAGGAATAGTACCTTTTCATTCAGCGTTCCCTGTATTTGAAGTGTTCCCGCCGCTATCTGCGGCTGCCCCAGAGCGTCGGCTTCCTTGCGCTCTTGCGGTCGGCGAGTTCCTTTTCGAGAGATGCGATTCTTGCCCTCAATTTCTCGATAATCTTTTCCTTCTCCCGCATTTTATTCTGGTACTGCCTGACTTCGTCCCTGAGTATTGAAAGCCCTCTCTGGTTCGACGCAATCGTCGCCTTCAGCGCCTCGTTTTCTTCAGATTTCTGTTTAAGTACCTGTGTGTCTTTCGGCCCGTTCTTGCGTGCCCGTTCGAGTTCTTCCCTCAGTTCGTTTATCTGTTCATCAAGCCGGTCGTTGTCCTGAATGAGCTGTTCGTTTCTCGCCTCGAGATCGGAAATGCCGTCTTCGTTTGCGAAGCGGCCCGACTCCCGTTCCTGCGAAAAGAGATACAGCCTCCGGTCCAATTCTGATATTTGTTGCTTTATATCGACAAGATTCGAATCGATCCGCCTGATAAAATCAGGTACAATATAATTCTGTTCCTCTGTCGTCTGATCGTCAGGCGACTGTACCGGTTCTATTCCCGCTTCGCTGTTCTTAAGAGTCTCGACCTCAGATATTGGTACAAACCAGACATTGCGCACTTTTCTCGCACTGAGTTTTCCAGCCTTAATGTAGCGCCGTATCGTTTTTGTGCTTACATCAAGAAAAGCGGCAGATTGTTTTATGTCGAGCAAATCCCCATCGGGATATGACTTTTCCGGCATTTCAGGGCTCCGTTCCCGCGACATCCCAATATGCACAATGCTATATCGAACAGGGCAATCCGTCCGGGAGTAGATCACATAGCATCATAACAAAAATCTACACGCCCTGCAAGCATCAATTTGAGAAAACACTTTTTCGTTCAGACATTCGCCGTCGCGCCTGTGGCAAGCGCCATGACGCTTTCCTGTGTCGCAGCCTGCCGCGACAGTTCGCCGGCGACTTTTCCTTCGCGCATCACGAGCACCCTGTCGCTCATGCCGAGCACTTCCGGCAGTTCCGACGACACCATCACTACAGCTACGCCACGTGCTGTAAGCATGTTGATTATTTTATATATTTCCGTTTTCGCACCGACGTCTATGCCGCGCGTCGGTTCGTCGAGAAACAGCACACGCGGCTCGGTGAGCAGGCATTTCGCAAGCACTACCTTCTGCTGGTTGCCTCCGCTCAGGTTATTCACTATCGTCTCGATACTCGATGTCTTTATCCTGAGGCTTTCCACCTGTTCGCTGCATATTTTCTGCTCGAGATTAGGGTCGATTATTGAGAGCAAACTGATTGCTTTGTCGAGTCCGGCCATTGTAATATTTGTCGCGACTGTCGATGAAAGAACGAGTCCGTAGCGCTTGCGGTCCTCTGTGACAAGGCTTAACCCTTTTTTGATAGCTTCGGAGGGCGATCTTATTTTCTCTTCCCTGCCGTCGATGAAAATCTTTCCTTCCACCCTGCCGGTGTGAGCACCGAAAATGCTGTTCAGCATATCCGTGCGGCCCGCGCCCATCAGCCCCGACATTCCCAGCACTTCTCCTTTTCGCACCTCGAAACTTACATTGTCGACAACCTTCCGGCCTGCTATTTCCGGGTCATACGCCGTCATGTTTTCGATCCTGAAGATCACATCGCCCTGCGCTGCCGTCTCTTTCGGATACATGTCTTCGAGTTCGCGTCCCACCATATCTGTGATAATCCCGTACTGATCTACTTTGTCTTTGTTATATGAATTTATTGTTTTTCCGTCCCTCAGAACCGTTATCCTGTCTGCTATCTCGAACACTTCGCCCAGTTTGTGGGATATATATATGCAGGATACGCCGCGCGCCTTAAGGCCTCTTATTATTTTCATCAGCACGGCCACTTCATTTTCGGTCAGTGCGGCAGTAGGCTCATCGAGAATGAGAATTTCGGCATCCATGCTGAGCGCTTTTGCAATTTCGACAAGTTGTTGTTTTCCGGTGCCCAGATATTTTATCAGTGTGCGTACGTTGATATCGAGTCCGATAGAATCGAGAAGTTGTTTTGTGCGTGAATATACAATATCCCAGTTGATCACGCCGTATTTCACCGGCTCGCGCCCGATGAAAATATTTTCACCGATCGACATCTCTTTAATCAACGACAATTCCTGGTATATCACACCTACACCGGCACGTTCTGCATCGCGCACATTACTGAATCTGCATTTCTCTCCTCTTACAAAAAGATCACCTTCGTAAGTACCGTATGGATAGAGTCCGCTGAGTATTTTTATCAGAGTCGATTTCCCCGCGCCGTTTTCGCCCACCAGCGCGTGCACCTCGCCCCTGCGAACTGTAAATGTAACATCATCCAGCGCACGCACACCCGGAAATTCCTTCACGATGCCGACCATTTCGATATGCACTTCCGCCATTACTGTTTTCTCCTGTTCGAATGTTTATTGTAAGCAGCCGGTGTTCTTAACCCGCATATTTCACCAATGCAGGTTAATTGCATGAATACATAACTGAACGAGCCAATTGCAAAATTCTGATTCTGCTACGGTCGGCTGCTAATGTCCATAGCTGCGTTGACGGCATAAAATCGTCCTCGACATACCTTACAAGTACGCCTGTGAGGATTTTACACCTCCGTCTTGCTCTGAACGATTTTGCTCGACCTCGCTACGAACATAATTTTGCAATTGGCTCGAAATTATGCGAATTCAGATACTTTGTAAGAATTTCGGGGACAAGACTGGTATTTGTCCTTTAATTCCGGATCGTGTTCCCGGGAAATTCTGCGCATGTTTCAAAAACGCACATGATCAGTACTGGACAATACCAGGTTATGGATAATACGTTACCCCTTTTTTTTTAGTTTGCGAAGCTTGGCGAGTTCGATGGACAGGTCGACCCATTCGCCGGTAAGTTTTTTGAACTGCTGATAGTTTTTTATTTGTTTTTTCACTTCTGCCAGATCTTCTTTCTTTACAAATTCGGATTTGCTGCGCCCCTTGTGAGTGTAGCTGAGTTGGTGGTAGGGACCGTGTTTCTTAGGGTTGTCGGGGGCTTTGCAGCGGCAGGCGGGGTTGCCGCATACGTTGTATTGTTTTGACAGGCTGCCGGGGCGCATGTCACCGAGAACAACCAGTTTATTCTTAACGGTTTCAATTCTTTTTTCCAGTGTCCGAATCTGCTTTTTCATAAATATTTATTCGCCTCCCCCCTGTATTATACATCATATCTACAATATAATACCATACCATAGCATAGCATAATAGTGCTATCGGATAGAACTGTCAAGGGAGGCTGCGCGGAAACCAATATCTGTGCCGCAAAATATGAGCATACCACGTATGGGCACAACTCGACTGCATCGCGCAGGGATTCCTTATTCATCCTGGTCTGAACCACCGCAAAGAGGTCTGGCGCAAATCCAGAAGCCTGCTTCGCACCTTGCGTCCCTGCCTGGCTCCCTCGGAACTCGTCGTCTCCATCGCCCTGAGGCATTCACTTCCCGAATTTCTCTTTACCGTGTAGAATCAGGCCGACCTCGCGTTATTCATCCTCGAAAACGCCGACCCTGATAGATTACCTGACTTTCGCCTTGCAGCTTGATGAAAAACGTGGTACTGTCCAGATAAGTACATAATATGGCAATAAAAGACGGTATTTATAGAATAAAGACGTTCCGGAGAAAACGCATTTTGAACAGACCGGCCCTGACATCCACACAGCGAATATCACTTATTCTCGGCGCATGTATGACGCTCGGCATATTTATGCGCTGGACCGACCTGCTTATCACAGTGCATCCGCAGTCTTCGATATCTTTATACGCAGCCGAAAGGTTTCTTGCGGGCGACATCCCTTATGTCGACGTATGGTATAACATGATGCCGGGTACATTGTTGTGCAACGCGGCAGCGCTGGCAGCTGCGTATTCAATCAAGTCTGTGCTGGTGTTCGAGATTCTATCCATGGCGGCTGGAGGAACAATTCTGTATTTTGCGATGCTGGAGGCCGGTGCAACGTGGGGAATATCACGCATTGCCGGCCTATGGCTCGCCGCCGCCGGGGTCGCGCTGTCATACATCAGCGGTGCGAACGGAGCGGCGGAGTGGGCGCTGCCGGCTATATCCATTTTTGTTTTCCTGATCGTTCGCGCTCAACGCACCATTGACATAACTACCGCATTCCTTGCCGGGCTCGCCGGCGGGTCGGCCATACTTTTTTCTCCACGTGAAGCAGCGCTGATCCTGCCCGGATTGATCATACTGCGAAAATATCGCGGCGCATTCGCAACTGGTTTTTTTATAGTACCGATTATGTTTCTGCTGACACTCGCCGTGTCGGGTTTAACGAATGCCTTTAATGAATCTTTTACTCAATATAATATTGCCGTATTAAGGGATTCAGGATTTTTTGCAATTGCATCGGTAAAGGATTTGCCGGTGATACTCGC
Organism: bacterium; assembly: GCA_024278215.1. Lineage (GTDB taxonomy): Bacteria > UBP15 > UBA6099 > UBA6099 > JAJRTR01 > JAJRTR01. The sequence continues at coordinate 3,102 of JAJRTR010000070.1, read as the reverse complement.
CGCACTTGCCTTCTTTGCACCTGTGGCCGGATATTTCCTTTTTCGCGCTGCTCCCGGTGGAGCAGATAATAATATTCCGGATAGTCTGAGACGATTGAGGAAAGGAGCGGCTGTGTGGGCAGTTGTTGAAATCGTGATTACGATTATCTCGGGATTCGGCGGCGCGACAGACCTGCTTTTCATAATGGTTCCGCTTATTGTCGTCTGGTCTGCAAACGCGCGTGTGTCCGTTGTGCATCGGGCTGAAGACCTGGGCGAAGCGGTGCTTACAATATTGTTTTTCCTCAGCTTTCTTGTTTTCTCAGCATATTGCGCACGGCAGCCGATGCCCCGCGCCAGGGCAGTCACAGACGAACTCAATCCACAAAGAGCGGAACTGCTCACGAAGCTCGTGCGGATCAGGGTCAAAGACGACAGGCGTTTTCTCGTGTGGAGCAAGTCGGCCGCGACATACTTTCTTTCACGTCGCGAATCCGCAACCAGGTATCCTTCCCTTATTCCGCTTTTTACACCGGGTTATTCAACCGGGGCAATCGAAAACTTCATGGCTGATCTCAACGAAACGAAGCCGGATGTTCTTGTATTGGAGACATCACTTATTCCGGAAGTTGTCGGCGAATATATCGAAGGGATACACGCCGCCGCGGTAACGGCGGAACAAAAACCTCTTTTCGACTTTATGACACAACTCGTCAGGGACGGCTTCCGCGTTTCGGCAGTACGTGGCGGAGTAATCCTGTGCATAAGGAAGCCTGTGGAACGATGACATAACCGATTCGATACTACCGCTAAGCCGGATTTTCCCACAAAGAAATCCGGGAGAATCCGGTATTTTCATTCTGTGTTCCATCAGATAAGTTTCGCAGCGATCAAAAGAAATTTATGAAAGAACCGATATAGCGAAATGAGCGAGGGATAATATCGCCGCGTGTGTGAGCGATCCCCATGTCGTCGAATCTGAGGTCCAGTATTTCGGGAAAAGATTCATGCACGTCGAGCAGCGCGCCAAGTGTGACGGCAGGAACTGAGGAAAAAACACCTGCGGCCGTGCCCCATGTACGCCGTGACCCGCGAATCGGGCAATGATAGAACCGCGCGGGCTGTCTGCCACGTGCGGGGGGAGTGCCGTTTCTATCTTCCGGCGGATGTATAAGACGGCTCGAGAATTCGAGGATCAACACTGCTATGTCTCGCCACAGTCTGTCGCCTGTCTGTTTCCATAACTTGAGCAGATCGGGCGCTGCGACGGCGCCACACGGCGACAGCCAGTCCGAGCCGGGTTCGACGGCAAGGCCTCCGACTGTACTGAAACCCGCTTTCGCGAGACGGCTTCCGGTGGGCACGATTCCCTTGTGAATGAAACACAGACTCCTCATGTATTCTGCTGTTTTAACCGCCGCATCAAGGTATTCCGCTCGATCGGTCTCCTCGTGTAAAAGAAGAAACGCCCTGAGAAAAGCATGGGCGGTGGTGGAGCTGAGGGGCAGTTCTTCCTGGCGAACAGGAGACACCGCCGTGCGAAGCCGCAACACAAGCCGTCCGCCAAGCCACTCTGCCGCTTCGAGATAATCTTGCTGTTCGGTTTCCCTGTAAAGTTCGACAAACGCCGCAGCAGGAAACGCTTCCTCGCACAGAGGAAGTTGGTCCGAAGATTTTCCGTTTCTTTTAGAATTATTGTCCGGGGCATCGCCACTGCCGGCAGATACGCGCCACCTGTCGAAAAGGCGGTCGGCAATCTTTTTTGCCGTATAGAGCCACCTGGGATTCGTGTCGCCGGGTGTTGCGACCCGGTGCAGCCGGGTAATGGAAAGAAGTAGTTCTCCCGCTCCTCTCAATAGTTTGCGCTCATCACCGGCGAATATCCATTTTCGGGTTGCCGGATGGTAATCGAATCTCAGTTCTTCCATCTCTCGGTCCACAGAAAGAAAGAAGTCCGCCGTATCGAGAGAAATCCTGCGAAGCCATTTGTTTTCTACAGCGCAGCCGATCCTGTAAAGCGAGCGGGCAGCTTCGATATTGCCGCCGGCCTTTCCGGTCGCAAGCATCGTGCTGCGAGGGAATCCTGAAGGTCCGATCTCCTCGACAAACCCGATTGCGTCGCCTCGTTCGATAAAGAAATCTTCGGCAAGATGCAATGCTTTTGCTGCGACTGCCGCCGACCAGTCGTAGCGGGATTCAGGCGGGAAAAATAATATGCGCCACGCCTCATGTATAGCGTTATTCAGGAAATCACCGTAGTTTGCATCTGTATAAATGTAATACTTTCTCTCGAATGAGATATGACCTTCAACGGGCCATACTCCACTCGCGCCGCCGAGACGGCCCGTCGCTCCGGGTGTCGATATCGTTATCTCCGCCGCATCATCTGAAAGCTGTGTCGCTACCGTAGCCAGATCATTCACCGATTTCGCCGGTTCCGTGAAAACAGCGACCCCCTCTCTCTTCCCCTCAACTACTGCACAACATGGTATCGAACATCTGCACTCCGACACAGGACCGAGCGATGCCGACTTCTTTCGCGCCGCTTCGCCAGACGCATAAGCAACTCCTGGAACCGACCAGGCTGTGGCATCCAGTTGCGCCATCACGGAAAACAGCAGGTGGGCGTCGAAGTTGCCCGTAAGATTCCACCTGCGCGTCACGCACAGCAGGTTCCCCTCAACTTCAAAAAAGTCGGTTATCGAGGATTCGCCTATAACGGCTTTTACAGTCGTTCCGTCGATCTCAAGGCTGTCCGCGAAATACGCCTGATCGTCGGCATGGCAGTGATACGGCAATTCGATTTCGAAGCCGTTGTCGAGTGTCACCGTCGCCAGGTGCCTGTATGCCTGTATGCCGACAATTTCTGTTTTCATATTGTGTTTAAATGAAGCACCCCGCCGCAATCGTGCAGGGGTATCAAGGTTGTTCATACACAAAAGAAAAAGTTTTGTGCATGACACATAATGATTTTATGCGTTCCCGCCTTTCAACATTATACATCGTTCACGGGGTCCACCATGGGAACGTATGTAAACAGGCAGCTTTTTCGTGCCCAAACAAATACGGTTTGAGCACGGCACACCTGTTTTTCATTGTTTCCACTGTGATCGTACTCACACT
>JAJRTR010000069.1 GCA_024278215.1 bacterium | reverse complement strand
TTTTATCGGCGACGGCTCGCAACTCACGGGCATCAGCGCGGGCGGTGGTGTCGCGACGACAGGCGACACGATGACCGGCCCGCTTAATATTTATTTTGATACATCGACAGACACTTTCTATGTGGAAAACAACGACGGCGCGGGCTACGCGATAAGCGCCAGCGGCTCGGTCGCAATCACAGGCGGACTCGATGTCACTGGTTCTATCAATGCAGGATATTTCATCGGAGACGGCTCGCAGCTTACGGGCATCAGCGCGACAGACAACTCGAAAGTGGCGTTGATCGGCGACACGATGTCGGGTTCACTGACGATCAATGCCGATACGGCGACCGATTCGCTTTATATTGAGAACTACAGTAGTGGTAACTTCATCAGGTTCTGGTCGAGTTCGAGTCCGCAGTTCGTTGTTGACACAAGTGGCAACGTATATGCAAGCGGTACAGTAAATGCCACAGTCTTCACCGGAGACGGCTCGGGGCTTACGGGCTTAAGCGGAGTGCAGACAACCGGCGACGAGATGAGCGGTGCCCTCGGGATATGGAATAACGCCGCCACAAACACGCTCAATGTTTACCAGGCGGACCCGACATTCTCGGCCATATACGCTGAAAACTCGGACGCATCCAGCAATATGCCGGTCATTTTCGCTCAGCAGATGGGTACCGGCGACCTCGTGGAAATGGGCACCGGCGGCAGTCTCATGTTCGTCGTCGACTCCAGCGGCAGCCTGTTTGCCAGCGGTACGATCACAGGAAATGGCATTGTCTATGACACCGGCGACGAGATGAGCGGTGCCCTCGGGATATGGAATAACGCCGCCACAAACACGCTCAATGTTTACCAGGCGGACCCGACATTCTCGGCCATATACGCTGAAAACACGAACGCGAGCAGCAATATGCCGGTCATTTTCGCTCAGCAGATGGGCACCGGCGACCTCGTGGAAATGGGCACCGGCGGCAGTCTCATGTTCGTCGTCGACTCCAGCGGCAACCTGTTTGCCAGCGGCACGATCACAGGCAATGGCATCGTCTATGACACAGGCGACGAGATGAACGGTGCCCTCGGGATATGGAATAACGCCGCCACAAACACGCTCAATGTTTACCAGTCAGACCCCACTTACTCGGCTATATACGCTGAAAACACGAACGCGAGCAGCAATATGCCGGTCATTTTCGCTCAGCAGATGGGTACCGGCGACCTCGTGGAAATGGGCACTGGCGGCAGTCTCATGTTCGTCGTCGACTCCAGCGGCAACCTGTTTGCCAGCGGCACGATCACAGGCAATGGCATCGTCTATGACACAGGCGACGAGATGAACGGCGCACTCGGGATATATAACAGTGCGGCCACAAACACGTTCAATGTTTACCAGGAAAACCCGGCATATATGGCGATATACGCGGAAAACAAGAACGTTTCAAACGGCATGCCGGTCATTTTCGCTCAGCAGATGGGCATCGGCAACATCATGGAAATGAACAGCGGCGGCAGTCTCATGTTCGTCGTTGACAATGCGGGCAACATATTTGCCAGCGGCACTATTACCGCGACGGGTGATCTTGTCTCGGCGAGCGGCGTGGCGGCGGCAACCGCTAGTATCGCCGGTCCCACTACTATATCCGGAGCCGATAATACCGCTTCAATGCTCGAAGTATCCCAATCGGGAACGGATAGCGCAGCATGGATCGAATCTACCAATACATCCCAGGCTACAACATCCGTATATATCGGTAGCGCGGGAACAGCCGAGGCCGTGTTGATAGAAAGCACGAACACGTCTAACGCCTCGACGACTGCTTACATTAAAATGCTTGGAACAGGCAGAGCCGGTGCGTTCCAGATAGACAATGCCGGCAACAGCGCGGATGTGCTCTATCTTGAAACCAACGGCTCCGGCAATTACATCAACACCGACTGCGGCGCGAAAATGGACAGCGGCGGCAACATGTCGGTCTGTTCTTCGCGCTATCTCAAGAAAGACATAAAATCGCTCACAAGAGATGATCGCCGCAGGATGCTTAAAACGCTTAATTCTCTCGACATCGTCAACTTCAAATACAAGAAATCAGACAGCACGGAGTACATAGGTCTCATTGCTGAAGATTCGCCCGAGATACTGGCAGGCAAGGAAGGCAAGACTATTTCAACCACCAACTCCATCGGAATGATCATGGCCGCCATGCAGGCCCAGCAGGAACAGATCGACAACCAGCAGAAAATGCTCGACGAACAAAAAGCGCTCATCGACGAACTGCTTAAGAAACTCGGCGAGAAGTAATTTGAGGTATCGGTTATTTATGGAATTGTTATTGTCGAACCGGGGATAAAATATTATCGTTCCAGTGCCACGGCCCGGAACTTGAATTGTAAATAATGAAAGCGACAAAAAGGTGTCTGAAATGATGCGTAAGCTGATAACATTTATAATGGGTTTTATCCTGTGCCCGGCCTTTGCAATGGCATCAGTGCCGAAAACGGCTGGAGACTACGAGATAATGATGGACGCGCTAAACTCGCGCGGCGGTGTAAGCACAGCCGGCGACATGTCGCTCTATTCTTCCATCGGCCAGTCCGCGGACAACAACGCGCTGACTTCCACCACCTACTCTCTCGTCAACGGATTCATGGGCGTCATCGACGAACTGCCGCCCAGCGTCGACCTCACCAACCCCATAGCTTTCTCCACTCAATCAGGCACTTTCGATGTCATCGGCACAGCCTATGACCGGACGGACACACAGTGGACAATATACCTCGCCCCCACTGACAACTCCGACCCGGATTTCCTCGAATCACTCACTTCCGGCTCAGGCAATGTCGCCGGACACACCTTCGCGCAGGTCGACACAACCGACTATTCAGGCGCGTACTCCGTGTATATCGTCGCAGTGGACGGGCGCGGCAACACTGCCACCGGATCTGTGGCAATCAACATCGACCACTCGATAACCATCTCCGGCAATATCCCGAAGCTCGAATGGATTTTTATGGGCATGAGCGCACAACCCGATCCGGCTGATCCGCTGACGATTTTCGGCGCGTCCAACGACTTTAAGATATTCAGATGGGACCCCGAACTCGAAGAAACCCAGGAACTGAAAAAATATTATTCACCCGAATCACTCGCGCCCGGCGACGGGTTCTGGATAAGAGCTTTCAACAGTGACATCGACTATTCGTACAACGCGCACCCGACGGAAACAACCGCCGATTATACAATTTCCATCAAACCCGGCTGGAACCAGATAAGCTCGCCTTATGACGAGGATTATATATGGGGCAACGTCGCCGTGGAATCAGGCGGGACAACATACAGCATGGAAGAAGCAGGCTCCGCGGGAATCATCAACTCGACTTTCTGGAACTACGACAACGATGCCGCGAGCGGCACTGAATCGTGGGTGCCACGCGGCGAATTCGACATAATGGAATCCGGGGTGGGCTGCCTCGTATACGCCTGGGAATCCGCCGATCTTATTTTCGACATCAACAAAGCAGCCTCGAGACCCATGGCTCGCATCGTAAGGCCTGTCGAGGACTACAAAATAAATATTTCCGCACGCACGGACGATACCGCCGACCTCTACAATTTCATCGGCTCCGCCGGTCGATCTGCTGTGGAATTCGACCCGGGCGATTCCCCCGAGCCACTGGCTACTCTCCACTCCAGATACACCTCCGTCTACTTCCCCAGGGAAAACTGGTCGAAACACCCGGGTAACTATTCCGCCGACATAAGACCCCTTGCCCGCAGAACAGGCGACAGGCAGGAATGGACGATGAAGGTGGAAACCACCGAAGCAGGCAAACTCGTCACTCTCTCATGGGACTCTTCAGCGATTCCTTCAGACAGATTCTCATTCACACTGGTGAATATCAGCAATGGAGACCGAGTCGACATGTCGGCCCAGAGCAGCTATTCATACATAGCGCCCGCAGGCGGCGTAAGCGAAACGGATTTCCGCATCGAAGTCGTAAAACTCTACAACGAAGAGGGCCAGGTGACCCTGACGAAAACCCTCGAACCAGGCTGGAGCCTTATCAGCGTGCCGCTCGAACCGGAGATCACCAGCGCACTTGAACAACTCGGCGACGACCTTCCTCTGCTCGACGTGTTCCAGTTCTTCGACGGCAAATTCTACCCTGCCGAAAGCGCCGACATACAGGCCGGCATCGGCTACTGGGTGCATGTCGCCGACAATACCGAAATAGATATCCAGGGTGTTCCCGTCGCCGCTCAAATCAGCGTGCCGCTGCGCAAAGGCTGGAACCTCGTGGGCAACCCCTACGAAACATCGCTCGCCTGGAGCGACAACATTACATTCTCATGCAGTGGACAGACATACACACTCTCTCAGGCCGTCGATGAAGGAATCACCAGCGGTAAAATCTATGAGTACGACGGCGACTCATATTCCGCAGCCGAACAGATGTCACCATGGAAAGGCTATTTCCTGAAAGCTTACTCACAGTGCGATCTGATCATAGGGCGCTGACTCTCTGTGTCCCTGAAAAGCAATATCACAACGAACCCAGGTCTTCGGTCTTTATTCCCGCCGCACGGCATGCGTATATCAACTCGCTCCCGTAATCACCGGGCACAAAACTGTAATGGTTGCTGCCCATTCGTGACGCGAAGTCAGCAATATCAAGATTGATGTCGAAAAGAGACAGCGGCCACATATCGCCCCAGCCCAGCCTGCCCGCGGTTTCATCGGAAATATCTATCGATTCTCCTACGACATACTGCATAATATATTCGCCCTCGCATCGTATCAGGCGGGCAAGTGTGGCAGCGCCGAACCCCGGTCCCGAGTAACCGACCGCACATCCGCCCGCGCCCTGGCACTGCGCTTTCAGTTTTATGCGCGACAGCTTGTCCCGCGTTGACCCCGAAACATCAGCATAATGCGCGGACGCCGCGCCGCAATTGGACACAAGCAGTTGCAGCCTGCCGTCCTGCCGCACATGTCTTATGTCGCCGAAGCCGGGGGGCGTGCCACCCGCGATGTTCCTGAGCAGCATGCTGGAAACGAGTCCCTTGATATCGCCCTCGCATACGGTCGGGAGCGCGTCGCGCGGCCCCTCCGAATCTTCGCCGAACGGGATAAACGCGGGCAGCAGGCAACCGGTGACCCCGTATCGCTCCGACAGGGCAGGCTGGCATTTTATCGACACGCCGCCGATGTTTTCCGCCTCGAGCTCGACAAGCCTGTCGCGGGCGGAAAGATAGAGGGCAACCTGGCGCTTCAGATTCACCGCCGTCGCGCAGCCACCGTCGTATTCTATTGTCGTCCCCCCATTTTTTAGCCAGTTTATGAAATCAGCTATTCGCTTTTTTCCACTTCTAAGTATTTTTTCAGCTCCGTCGATCAGGAAGTATTGGTCTTCCGTTAGAATATCGCCGACAAGGAACGACTTCAGCGCGGAAGGATCGTCCTCGAGATGCGGCATTTTCAGACAGTACGAACCGCCCCACAGCAGCAGGGACTGCTTTCGCAGCATCGAAACCGCACCCACACCGCGTGCCCATGCTGCCGTTTCCTGAAAATCGCCGACGATTCGTGCATGGCTCGCGGCATTATAAGTCGGGGCAATTTCCCACAGTGCAGCGCCGACGGCCGCGATGCACCCGAGCGGCGTGCTTGCCTCATTGTTGTCTCCGTACAGCAATATCGGTTTATCGACGCGGCGCGCTATGTCCACAGCCAGCATCGGGTCTGTCCACTTCCAGCAACCGAAAACAAGCGCGTCCACATCCTGCGAAAGAAATTTACGGATAGCAACTTCTGCGGTTTTCTTTCCGTCCACACATGAAGCCTTAAGCGGAACGATACAAGTGACTCCTTCTTTTCGGAGAGACGCGGACAGCCTGTTCTGCGCGGCGATATTAGACCTGTTTATCTCGTCGATCCCCCTGACCGCCCTCGGGTCCGTGAAACTGACGATGCCCACTTTCAACTTTTTCATATTCTGCTCCCGTCGCGTCTGTGAAAGATATTTTACTTTCCCGGCAGGATGATATCGCACAGTATCGCCCTGTGGTCGTTGGCGTCTATAATGGCTTTGCTTGTCTTTTCGCCGTCGAGCCGCACAGTGCCGGACGCCTCGCCGAGCGTCACGCACGTGCCTGTCGCGAAGTTGGTAATGACCTGGTCGATGGACCTTCCGGCGCACGTCTGAAGCGGAGGGTCGGACTCGGCGATGCCGCTGAGATAATAAAACGGCTTGCCTTCACCAACATGGGCGTGCCAGTTTACTATGTCCGGACTTTCGGGAAGGTCGCGGTATGGGTCGAGGTTCATGTCGCCGGTGATAATTGTAGGATAATCCGCGGCGGCAAGCGGCGGCACATCGCCATAGCCCTCGAACATGCGCCGCACTTCCTCGGCACGGCACTCCTCTCCGGTGGCGGCGGGATGTCCGTCCACAATTCGCAGCTTATATCCGTCGATATCAATGTCGATTCCGAACACAACAGCTTTAGGATCGCATTCTTCGGGCACATCGTGCGTGATGCTTCCCCTGTCGCGGCACAGCGCACCGGGCTCACAGCCTTTGACTGCGGCAAAATCCTTTCGCACGCCGATACATTCAAAGTGGCTCCTCGAATCGCAGACAATAGTGTAATCCGGACCGAGCAGCCTTCTCGACTGATCCCTGATCTTTCTTTCAGAATACCTGTAGCAGACTTTTTTCCTGTTTTTTTCTTTGGGAAGTTGTTCGCACCATTTCACATCGAAAACTTCCTGCAGGAGAATAATATCCGCATCCAGCGCCGCTATGTTTTTTCGCAGCGACTTCTCCCTCGCGTTGAGGCACAGCTTAAAAAAGTAGTCGCCGCAGTTCATAAAGTCGGCATTGCCGATATTCGCCGTAAGTAATCGCAACTGGATATTGCCCGGCACATCGCCTGCCGCATGGACGTTGGCTGAAAATGAAATCAACATAATCAGCATAAAAACTGTAATCTTTAAACTTTTCAAATCTGTTTCTCCATTTCAATCTGTTTTCGCATTCAATTATTACTTAACTTGTGCGTTCTTGAAATATGCGCAGAATTTCCTGGGGATACGATCCGGAATTAAAGGGCAAAGTCCAGTCATGTCCCCGAAATTCTTACAAAATATCTGAATTCGCACAAGTTAAATTATTATACCGGATAATCAATTTCATTTCACAAATGAACCACACGCGGTAATGAATTCGCTGCCCATTGGAAAATATCTCTGAAATATATAAAATTAATTACAACTCTGATCACGTCTGAAATATTCAGGACCGGAACGGGAAACCTGTGCTTAAATTTATTCATGCGGCGGACATACACCTCGACAGCAGTCTGCGCGGCCTCGACCGCTACGAAGGCGCGCCGGTGGAGATGATACGCAACGCCACGCGGAAGGCACTGGACAACCTGGTCGATCTCGCGACGGCGGAGAGTGTCGCTTTTGTGATTGTCGCGGGTGACCTCTACGACGGCGACTGGGAGGACTACAACACCGGTCTTTACTTCGCATCCGGAATGTCGCGGCTGCGTGAGGCCGGAATAAAGGTTTTCATCACCACGGGCAACCACGACGCGCAAAGCAAAATTACACATCAACTGAGACTGCCGGAGAATGTCACCTCTTTTTCAACCGGCAAACCTGAGACTGTCGTGCTGGAAGACGCGGGCGTCGCGCTGCACGGCTGGAGCTACAACAAGAAAGCTGTAACTAAAAACCCGGTCCCGGATTATCCCGCACCTGTGCCGGGCTGCTTCAACATCGGCATCCTGCACACCAACCTGGACGGACGCCCCGGCCACGAGCCTTACGCTCCATGCTCTCGAGAAGACCTTGCCGGTCGAAACTATGACTACTGGGCTCTCGGCCACATCCATAAAAGAGATGAGATCAGGACGGAAAACACCACCATAGTATATCCCGGCAACCTCCAGGGCCGCCACATCCGCGAGACCGGCTCCAAGGGCTGCTCGCTGGTGTCGGTGGACGACGGCGCAATCATTGATATTGAACACAGGGACTTGAGCGTGGTGCGGTGGGAGCGCTGCATCGCCGACCTGACCGGCGTCGCGGACGGGGACGAAGCGCTCGAACGTATTGCGGCTTCGCTCAGGGAAATAATCGCCGAAGCCGACGGCATACCGCTCGCGGCGAGGGTGGTCGCTTCCGGCGCGTGCAGGGCGCACATGCGGATCGCTTCCCAGAAAGAGCGATGGATAAACGAAGTGCGCCGCCTCGGTAGCGATATAGACATCGGCGGCGTGTGGATCGAAAAAGTCGAATTCAGGACGAGTGCCGAAACAACAACCGCCGAACTGCTCGAAAAAGACAGCACGCTGGGCGACCTGCTGCACTCGATCACGGAGCCGTCGGCCGTCGAGGATAACCTCCTTGAAATCTTCGCGGCGAACAAAGATATTTCGAGTCTCAACAATAAACTTCCGGCGGATTTAAAATATGGTTATGAGAAACTTGATCTTTCCGACAAAGAAACACTGCGCGCTTTCGCTGAAGACGCGCGCCGGCTGTTGCTCGCCCGCATTTTCGGGATCGATAACGACAAATGAAGATTCTTAAACTCAACTTGCAGGCATTCGGGCCTTTCACCGATTTCGAACTCGACCTGTCCGGCGGCAAAGAAGGGCTCCACATCATCTATGGCCCGAACGAAGCGGGCAAGACCTCCGCCATGCGCGCCATAAGAAACATGTTTTTCGGCATTCCCAACAATACACCCGACAACTTCACTCACGAATACGGCAAACTGCGTGTCGGCGGCACTGTGCGCCATTCGGACGGTTCGCAACTTGTCTTCCTGCGCCGCAAGGGCCGTGCGAAAACCCTGCTCTCAGCATCCGGGGAGCCGCTGGATGATGATGCGCTGAATAAATATCTTATGGGGTTCAACGAAGAGATATTTTCACGTGTTTTCGGCATCGGCCACGAGGCTCTCGTGCGCGGTGGCCGCGAAATACTCGAAGGCGGCGGCGATGTGGGCCGCGCTCTTTTCTCTGCCGGACTCGGCACGGGCGGCATCAATTCCCTTCTGAACAGTCTCAACGAAGAGGCGCGTGCACTGTTCATTCCCAAAGGCAGCAATCCGTCCCTTAACAGCAATATTAAAGAATACAACGATGCAAAGAAAAAGGTCGCCAACCTGTCGCTTTCCACCCGCGAATGGGCCGAGAGCGACAATGAACTGAAGGCAGCCCTGTCGGACCTCGAGCGTCTGAATGCCCGAATTAACGCGCTCGAAAAGGAAAGGAACCGGCTGGAAAGAATCATGCCGGCGCTTCCGATAATTGCTCAAAGGAGACAGATTCTCGAAAAACTCGCGGCTATGGAGGGAACTGTTGTTCTTCCCGATGATTTTAATACTATCAGACTTGAAACTGAGCATGAATTGCGCTCCGCCGAGAAATATCGTAAGGAACTTGAGATCGAGATCAGGGCTTTGAATGATGAGAAGAACAGCGTAAGGATTCCGGTGGATATTCTGGAAAGAAAAGCGGAAATAGACGCGTTGAAAGACGATCTTTCAGTTTACCGCAACAGGAAAAAAAATAGATTGACGACCGGCGAAAAAGCGCGGCGGCTGAAAGAAGAAGTGCAGTTGCTTATTGACGATATCCGACCCGGCTGCGCTGTTGAAGATATTGGCGCGATGATGCCGTCAGCGCCCGGACGAACGCGGATAAAGGACCTTGCCGCCAAACGATCCGGCCTGGACAGCGATATTATAAATTCTGAAAGAAAGATTCGGGACACACGGAAAAAAATACAGGGCGCCGAGGCGGCGAGGTCGGAACTCGAGCCGCTCGACGATCCGGTGCAGATAGGGAAAGCTATCAAACGTGTCTTAAAAGCGGGTGATATTGAAAACGAATACAAAACAAAGTCCGGGGCTCTCGAAGCAGCGCGGAAGCAGGCGGAAATAGAGTTGCAGAGGCTGGGTCTGTGGCAGGGGACGCTCGAAGAACTCGAGTGCGCGGTAATCCCTTCGGCGGAAACGATCGACAGGTTCGAGAATGAAACGGTCGAAATCGAAACAAAGATAAAAGGTATAAAAAAGGAAATAAGGACAATAGAAAAAGATGTCGCCGGCAAAGAACAGAAGCTCGAAGACTTGGAGTCTGGCGGGAAAGTGCCGAAAAAAGACATGCTGGGTTCGAAGCGCGCGCGCAGGGAGCAAGGCTGGAAACTGATAAAAAGAACATGGCTGGAAGGCGACGACATCGCTGCGGAAGCGGAAGATTACGACACGCCGCTCGACCTTGCGGCCGCATACGAAAAAAGTGTGCGCGAGGCCGACGAAATCGCCGACAGGCTGCTCGAAGACGCAGACCGTGTGGCGCAGTTTGAAGAACTGAAATCATCTCTGGATGGTCTCGCCCGGAAGTTGGCGAAGAAAAATAAAACACTCTCCGAACTCGAGAAACAGTTCGGGGAAATAAACGACGAATGGAAAAACACGTGGCGTGAATCGAATATCGAGCCTCTGCCCCCCCGAGAGATGAGATCGTGGAGGTCGCGCTGCGAATCGCTCCTCGGCAAGGCAGTGGAACTAAGAGAGAAGCAACACGAACTGGAACATCTGGAAGACAAAATCGAGTTGCTGAAAAAAGACCTGCTCGACTGCATAGCTCAGCTCAATCGCGAAAGCGATCCATCTGATTCGCTTTCGCAAATACTGGATTTCGCCGAATCAATACATCAAGACATCGAATCGAGGCGGGAAGCGCATGAAAAGCTTTCCGAGAAGATCGAGGAATACAAAATCGAGCTCGACGCAGCCAGACGAGACGAAACGAATCTGAAAGAAGAACTGCGGAAATGGGCGGTGAAGTGGGAGTCGGAAATGACGGCAATAGGACTGTCGCCGGATACAGAGCCGTCCGTCGCCGGAGCTGTGATCGACGCGCTGAATTCAATAAATAATAAACTGAGAGAGGCGAAAGCCGCGGATGAAGAAATAACCGCGATTGATAATTATATGCAGGAATATGAAAAAGAGCTGCAAAAAATAATTGTCGAAGCAGCGCCCCATCTCAAAGGAAATTCCACGGAGGCGGCTGTGAACACCCTCGCCGAAACCGCCGAGAAAGCGAAAGATGATTTCAATACATTATCCGGCATAGAAAAACAACTTGACAAAAAGCAACAGCAGTTGGAGAAAACGAGGAATTCAGTCGTGAGCGCCACCGCGATTCTCGAAAAACTGTGCAAGCAGGCGGGATGCGATTCGGCGGACGAACTGCAGGATAAGGAATTGTTGTCGGATCAATTCAGACAATACAAAAAGGAACTTGAAGGGATCGAAAGGGAACTCACAAACCTGAGTGCGGGCGGCGGGCTCGATGCGATAATCGCCGAGGCGGAAGGCCAGGACGCCGACGCGCTCGAGGCGGCCCTTGCCGACATAAAAACTCAACTTGCGGCGCTCGCGGGTGATGACGGCGAACGCTCGAATCTCGAGAAGCGTATCGGCGGTATCCAGGCGATTATAAATACAATGGACGGAAGCGCGGCCGCTGCCGAAGAAGACGAAAAAAGAATGAGCCTTGCCGCTATTATTGCAACCGACACGGAAAGATACGTCACACTGCGGCTGGCACATATAATTCTGGAAAATCAAATCCGCGACTTTCGCGAAAAGAATCAGGGCCCGATGCTGAAACGCGCCGGTGAGATATTTTCAGCGATTACACTCGATTCATTTTCAGGGCTGGCCACCGATTTCGGCATGAACGATCAGCAGGTGTTGCTCGGGGTCCGCTCGGGTAGCGGTGAAAAGATCGAAACTGGCGTAATGAGTAATAAAAGTGGAATGAGTAAAAGAAGTGGAATGAGCGACGGCACTCTCGACCAGCTTTTTCTTGCTCTGCGCATGGCATATCTCGAGAGATATCTGGAAACAAAAGAGCCGATGCCCTTTATTGTCGACGACATCCTGATCCAGTTCGACGACGACCGGGCACTGGCGACACTCGAGTTGCTGGCTGATTTTTCAAAGAAGGTTCAGATACTGTTCTTTACGCACCATGCCAGATTGCGCGAGCTCGCAGAAAAGGCCGGTAGCCGGGGAGATGTTTTTTTTCACTCTATCGGCAACTGATTCTATTACCTGATTCCGCCCATCACTCGGTTTCCGGCGCGGCGATGCACCTGAATCCAATATATTTCGTACCCTCATCCTGTTTTTCCCTGTTGCGTTTCGACACTCTGAAATAGTTGTAATCTCCATTGACCCAGGAGCCGCCCCTGATAACCCTGTTGTCGCAGTTTTTCTTATCGTAGGATGGATCCACTCGGACCGCTCCTGATTTGTCGTACTCGGCGTAACAATCACCTGTCCATTCCCACACATTACCGGCTGTGTCATACAAACCGAATTCGTTGGGAACCTTGAGTCCCACGCGATGCGGGCTTTTCATGGAATTATTCCAGCTCCATGCGCGGGTGCCGTATTTGTCAGGTTCGTTGCCCCAGTAAAAACTCGTTACGCTTCCTGCCCTGGCAGCATACTCCCACTGGGCTTCCGTGGGCAGTATGCCGCCGATTTTTTCACAGTATGCCGCCGCTTCTTTCCACGTTACGGATTCTACCGGGCAGTCCGAGCCGCATTCTTTTTTGCTGGAAGGATTACGCCCCGCTGTTTCCTGAAATTTCGCCTGTGTAACTTCATATTTATCCATGCAGAATTGCTTTGATATCTTCACCCTGTGTGGTGGCCTCTCGCTGTTTTCGCAATTTTTATCTCCTGCACTGCAACCCATCATGAACTCGCCGGCCGGAATCAGCGCCATGCCTGACGGACATTTTATTTCTTTCGGTTTCTTTTTCGCAACTGCTTTCGCTGCTTTCGCGGGAACCGTTTCAGGTTTTTGTCCCGCTGCTTCCGATTCCTTTTCGACAGCGGCAGCTTCGGGCGGTGGCGGTTTTTTCTCAGTTTTCTCCAGCGTAACATCTTTTGTTGCAGGCTGTCCCTTTTCAGCAACAACCGGCGCCCTGCCGGAAGTCGCCGGCCCGACCTCATCACTCGCGGGAACCGCTGCCGATATATGCGTGTTCTCAGGAACGCTGTCCGAGTTTGTTTTTATCCTGCTTACCCACGACGCGGTATCGGCGCTCGCGGTTTCATCCCCGGACACGGTATTCAGTTGCCAGGATGGTACATTTTTCTTTCCCGGTTCTGGGACAGATGAGGACACAGGCTTATTCTTTGGTTTGTGCGCGGGTTCCGTTGCGATATTTTCTTTCTCCTGTTTTATATCTTCCGCCGGTTCCGAGCCGCTACTTACATCGGAAGGAGGCACGGGCAGCACTTTTTCTTCTTCGCCTACTGTCGTTGCCGCCATGGATTCGGACCCGGCGACAACAATCTTCGCGGACACAGGTTGTTCTTCAGACTGTTCTTTCTTTTTATTTACTGTTTCCTTCTGTTCGGGTTTCGTGACTTGCGTCTTTTCTTCTGCCACTGTTTTTTCAGGGGGCTTCGTTACTGCTACAGACGCCGCCTGCGGTTTCCCGGGTGTGGGCTGGACCGTTTCCGACCGAGACGCTTGAGGTTCAGATTCCCGCGTGGGTGTCGGTTCCGGTGCGGGTGTCGATTGTTTAACCAATTTATTGAGTTCGGGTTCCGCCGCCGGAGCCGTTTCAGGGGTCTCCGTTGGCGCAGTTTCTTCCGGCGCGGCGGACACAGCCGCCGTGGGAGTTGCTGAAGCTTCAGGCTGCTTTTCGACGGCGACAGGTGCTTGCGCAACATCCGTAACAGTTTCTTTTTCCCAGGCGCCCGAACCGCCGGCAACATATTGCCATCCGCGTTCGAGTTCATCGCCGCTCACTTTTCCGCCGCCGGGCAGCAGAGTGAAAACACTCTGTTTCGACGGTGACAGCACCAGCGCGAAATAACTTTGTTTGTCTTTATCTTCGCTTCCGGCGGCGTCTCCTTCGGGGATCACATAAACATAGCCGGAATCACTTCCTATGTTGAAATTCCTGAGTGCGTCGCGGTTTTCCAGCAGGATAACTCTCGCATAATCCACATCATCGCTTTTTATCACTATGTCGCCCGCGCTGCAACCTTTGATATTATTTCCGCACATTCGCCTCGAATAGTTCCACACAACATCATTGTTTGCGACTTCGACGATTTTCAGCGCGGTGCGCACGGGCTTATTATTGCCTCTTTTCAGCACCTCGAGATAAGCGACACGTTTCTGATCCGCGCTCCAGCCGATAATCCCTATCGAAGGAACCGCCGGGTCGGGATACGGAGGCAGGTTCACTATGTCATAGGTGTTTTTATCACCAGTCCGGGGCTCCTCTTTTTCGGATGCAGTGGTTTCTTCGGAGGCAGGCGTCGATTCTGTAAGCGGCTTCGCTTCAGGCTGCACATTCTGTGATTCGGCAATCGCAGCCTGCTCCTCGAGAGAAAGAGTTTTCGACTCTTCAGCAGCGGGCGTTGTTTCCGCGGGTGCGGCGGCGTCAGGCGTTGTTTCCGTGGGCGCTTCTTCCTGTATCTCCACCTCGACATCCTTACTCTCGACAAGCTGCAACACTGTCACTCCGTCACGCTCGATCTTCGTCAGGCCGATCTTCTTGCAGTACCACTTATTGAACAAGACCTTGCTTTCATTGCCGTCTCCGGCGATTGTCCTGTCCTGTCTTATCTTCACACACTCGTTGTAATGGCCGGAGTTTGTCTTAACATCTCCTATCGACTCTACAAGGAAGTTGTCCGACACAGTTTCATCCGCGCCGGTTTCCGCATTCTTCCGCTCAGTCTCGCAACTCCATACCATATCCGCCACCGGCCTGTCGGGCATCACGAGGCATGGCTCTTTATACGTGATATGCAAAGGTGTGCCGCCTATGTTATCTGTTTTCTGCTCAGTCATGAAGACCGACCCGCTCTGCATCCTGTACACAGTTGCGACGGCGGAGACGATTTTGCCCTTCCTGAAGTTCCTTGTGCCGTTGATGAACACGTTGCCAAGGTCTTTGACCACCGCTTCCTCCGAAACAGCGTTTCTTATCCCCTGCTTCGGAACCGAAATGTCCCATTTCCAGTATTTGCCCATGTGCAGCGGAAAGTATCGGTTTTCGTTTGATTGCTGGAGGGTGATCTCGCTCGGAAAACTCTGGGCCTGCGCGAGATATGCCGCAAACGCCAGGTTTGCGATCATTGCCGTTATTACAATGTACATTTTGGATCTCATCTATTTGTTCTCCCCGGTAATCTGCGGATTCGTTATCGAATTATCATATCACATCAACGCAGTTTCAAGCATTATTTAATATTTATAATGTGTCCGGCACACATCTTACATCTTAGCCCGGCATATTCGGAACCAAACAGGAACCCGGAATTCGGAACACTGAGTTCGGTAAAGATCAAAGGATTCAACATTCCAGGATTTCTTTGAGAGAAATCCTGGTTAATTCCCGGCGGAAAGGCAAGGCGGTGATGAATCACCGCACTCCAAAGCGCTTCGTGCTCTAAAGCAAGCAGTATTGGGGCTGCTAAAGCCGGATATTGAATAATTTCATTATCGGGGATGCCAGGTAGCGGGCGGCTGTATATCGCCACCCCATGACTTTCCTGAAATCTGCAAGGTAGTCATCGTAAGTCCGGCTCTGGTATTCGAGTACTTTCTGCGCTTCGGCAGTATCGTACCAGTCGAGGTTGAAAGGCTTGTCGGTGAATTTACTCCAGTCCGGTTCGGGAAAACCCAGCAGGTTAAAAACGCCCATAATCTGTTCTTTATAGAGCATCCGGCAGCGCGGGCCTCCGGCGAGTATGAATGTGCTGCCGAGTGTCGCTTCATTGTCCAGCGAGTTTATAAACGCATCGGCTATATCCTGGATATGCACGAACTCGATGCGGTTATCCGGCGGGATGATGCGCATCTGGCTGAAATTTTCCTTGCGCACTTTAATATATTGCGCGGCGGAGAAGCGATAGATAGTCCACGGCAGGCCGCAGCTTCGTACTATTTCCTCGGCTTCCACTTTTGTTTCAGAATATGTGTCGCAGGGATTCACCGGTTGGTCCGGTGGCAGCGGCGGCTCCAGGGTATTCGTAATGCCGAACACTGCCACAGTGGATGAAAAACGAAAAATGACCGGCTTGCCCGCGTTTTCGCTTTCTTTCAGGGCTTGCTCGGCGGCTATGCGCGTGCCTTCGATATTAACTTTTCTCGCTATCTCGGGCCGGGTTTCTGTCGCCGGCGGCACAAGGCCCGCAAGGTGAAACACTTCGTCGATCCCTTTCATTGCGACTCGCACACTTTCGGGGTCTGTGATGTCGCCCCAGCAGACTTCGATATTCGCATCTCTCGCGCCGAATACTTTTTCCGTCAATTTGTTGCGCAGATCGAACACTCGAACCGGGTGTCCCTCCGCCGCGAAACGGCGCACCACGAGTTCGCCGACACCGCCCGCGCCGCCGGTCACAAGTATCCTTATTCGTTTATTGCCGTTTGTCATTTATTTGTGTCTCTGCCTATAACAAACCCGATCACAGCGAAAACAACAGCCGCGAGAAAAGAACCCGCGAAAACGATTCTCAGCAGCAGAACACCGTTGCCGGAATAAAGGCCGGGGCTGTTGACCAGAGCATAAATCATCATTCCCATCCCGAGCATGTATGCCCTCGCCGCCCACGGTTTGCCGGCGAGCAGTCCGATGCCGCCTGCGATCATCACGGCGGCGGTCGCGAACTCGGCGGCTATGTGGAAAGAAAGTCCCACGGGACTCGGGGCCGCGCCCAGCACTGTCCCCGTGGCGAAATATGACAGCCACACCGGTATCATCGCCGCACCTGCAAGAAGTGAATATAAACCGGCTATCTTTTTCAGATTCACGTCTGTTCCACCCGATAGTTGTTGAAGTTTCTTATGTAAACCCGGATTTCTCGAAGAAGAAATATGGAGCCGTGGAATCTAAAACCCGAGTCCATACTTGATAATACACCACAGTGCGGAGAAACCGTCTTTGAGCCCGATCTTTTTACCTTCTTCATAAGTGCGGCCCGCATAGGATATGCCGACCTCGAAGACTCTGGCTTTCATGCGCGCCACTTTCGCCGTGATCTCCGGCTCGAAACCGAACCGGTTCTGCTCTATCTCGATTTTTCTGATAATTTCTATTCTAAAAGCTTTATAGCACGTTTCCATATCTGTCAGGTTGAGATTTGTGAACATATTTGAAATAAGGGTCAGTAGCACGTTTCCTATATAGTGCCAGAAGTAAAGCACGCGGTGAGCGCCTTCGCCTTTGAATCGCGAGCCGTAGACGACATCCGCGCGGCCATCCAGCAGCGGAGCTATGACTTTCGGGAATTCCGCCGGGTCGTACTCGAGGTCGGCGTCCTGCACGATCACGAAGTCGCCGGTGCAGGCCTGGAATCCTGTCTTCAGGGCCGCACCTTTCCCTTTGTTGGTTTCGTGGAAAATCAGGTGATCGATCTGCGATTCGATTTCTGTTTTCAGTATATCGCGGGAGCCGTCTGTCGAGCCGTCGTCCACCATTATTATCTCCATGTCCACGCCTTCGATCTCGACGGCTTTCACGCGCCGTAAAAGTTCAACTATGGTTTCACGCTCGTTGAAGACCGGTATGACAATTGACAACTTTTTTCGTTCGCTCATAGGCTACCGTTTTCAGGTAAAATAGCTTGCCGGATATTGTGAAGACTACAATATATTACAGGATAAAGTTTTACTTGCGCGGAAAATAATGTCAAGTTGAAGGAGATTGTGGGAGATGTATGCCGACTGGAAAAAGCAAAAAACCGGGCAGCGTCCGGGGCCGTGTATCGTTGGTTTTCAGCCCCGGCGCTCCGATTTATCCACCGGGTTTCGCGCCCGGATTTACAATGCTGTTTCAATCCGGTTCCGCTTGCCTCATCTGCTTGATCGCTCGTTTGACGCCCCGATATATACCCGCCTCGTCGGATGCGGTCAGTTGCTGCATAAACTCGATATATTTCCGGGTCATCGTGGAGAGTATTTCGTAGTAATCGTCGAACCGAACCGACATCTTTTCGATTACGTCTTGCAGGGCCGAGCGCCTGCCGTTGATCTCGCCGAGATAACCGGCCGCGAATGCGTAGTATCTTTTTCCGCGCGTTATGTCTGCGAATGTGCCGGTAAAGTTTTCGCGGAAATGGTCGAAGACTCCCAGCCGCAGGAGTATGTGGTCGGCGTTTGTGCGGTATACCATAAACTTGAAAGCCCGGTCCCTTACGTCATCGACAAGTTTGTGCACGCCGAGTTCCGTTCCGCGCACATAGCGCGCAAGGCGCTGATGGAAAACGGCGGACTTCGTAGCGCCCGACAGCAGACCCGATATGTAGACGTTGACATCTTCGTCGAAAGCCATGTCATTCATTCGCAGGCCTTTTATCTGCGGTACGAAGCCGTGGTCCGACTCCATCCCCGCTTCTTCGCGCGCGAGAAGCCAGCGCACCATAAAGAAGTTGAAAAACGTGTCCTTTACTATCGCCTTAAAGGGTACGGCGCAATATTGAAAGTTATCCATTGGCGACCACCTTTCCCGGCAGTTCGCCCCGCGATTCAGAACCTGTCCGATTCACAATCAGGCTCTGTATTTATGATATATACCCTCCTTCGGAAAGCGTGAAACGTGAGCCACGTCACACGGAAGTTTCAGCGCATGAAGTGCGGCCCACTACCATACTCCGCCGTATAGTGATAAAATGAATAGCGGCGAAAGCAAAGCAGAAATTCGGATACATTCAGTGAACGGTCACGAGAAATAATGCCCGGAGGGCAGGTTTGGCAAACAAAAAAGATGTCATTGCAGGCGCGTCGATGGCCGGTTTCTCCGCGCTGATCTACGGAATGACAAAAGCGCTGCCCGAAGGTGCCGGACCCGGTCTCGCGCCTGCATCATTTCCACGCGCGCTGGCTGTTTTTATCGGTGCGCTGAGCATCGTACTCGTCGTTCAGGGCCTGGCGGCGGGGTGCAAAGAAGATGACGACAAACCGCTATTCGGACCTCTTTTTGCGAGGATGCTGCTTTTTTTCGTTGCTCTCGTAATATACATTCTCATCATTCCAAAGATAGGTTACACGGCGTCGACAGCGGCATTTCTTTTCAGCTCATTTCTTATGCTGTCTCCCGGGTTGTCGGCGGGCAGGGTCGCGGCGGGGCTCGTGTTTTCGATCATTGCGGCGGCGGCGGTTTTCTATATCTTCAGCATCTTTCTCGGTGTGCCGCTCATCGAGGGTCCGGTGGACGAGTTCCTTCATTATACAGTATTCAGGGCGGGGGTGTAGGGCACGATGCACACGGACATTGCCGCGGCGCTGGAGATACTTTTCAGTTTTAAAGTCATCGCGTTCATGGTAGCGGGCATAGTGGCGGGCATACTTGCGGGCGCGCTGCCCGGCCTGACAGCGACAATGTCTATCGCGCTGCTGGTGCCGTTCACCTACCGGATCGATCCGCCGATAGCAGGGCTTATGATACTGCTGGGCGTGTATGTCGGGACGATGCACGGCGGCGCTATCAGCGCAATACTTATCCGCACGCCCGGCACACCCGCCGCCGCCGCCACGTGCTTCGACGGCTACCCGCTCGCCCGGCGAGGCGAGGCGGCGCTGGCGCTTAATGTGTCCACAATCGCGTCGAGTGTGGGCGGCGTGTTCAGTGTGCTGGTGTTGTGGACAGTCGCCGCGCCCATCGCGTCGGTGGCGCTGAAATTCGGGCCGTTCGAGATGTTCTGCCTCGCGATATTCGGCCTGAGCGTCATATCCGGCGTGTCCGAGGGTTCGGTCGTCAAAGGATTCATCATGGGGGGGCTGGGCATGTTGTTCGCCGCGGCGGGCCGCAGCACTGTGTTCGACATCGACAGGTTGACATTCGGCATCAAAGACCTGCCTGAATCCGGACTCCGCTATATACCACTCATGATCGGCGTGTTTGCAATCACAGAGGCTCTGGACCGCGTCGAGTTCCGCACGGTGGCCGGGGAAAGCGCGGCGAAAGTGAAAAACAAATTCCCGACGGCAGCGCAGATAAAACAGATACTCGCGCCGCTGGGCATATCGAGCGTAATCGGAACAGTCGTCGGTGCCATACCCGGCGCGGGCGGCGACATCGCGGGCTTCGTGGCCTACGACCAGACAAAGAAGTTCTCGAAACACAAAGAGGAATTCGGCAACGGCTCTCTCGAAGGCCTTACGGCATCCGAGTGCGCGAACAATGCTGTCACCGGCGGCGCGATGATCCCGATGCTCACGCTCGGCATTCCCGGCGATTCAGTGACGGCCATCCTGCTTGGAGCGATGATCATAATCGGCCTGCGTCCCGGCCCCACGCTCTTTACCGATCCCGACCCGGCTGTGCGCGGCCTCGTGGCGGCGATATTCATCGGCCTGCTCACGGCCAACCTGCTCGTGTTCCCTATCAGGATCGCGGGCGCGCCGCTGTTTTCGCGTGTGATCTCCGTCGCTCCTCAACTTCTGTGGCCGCTGGTCGTCGTGTTCTGCATCGTCGGCTCATTCGCCATGACAGGCTCGATGATTTCAGTTTATATCATGCTGGTTTTCGGCATTTTCGGATACGTGATGAAGAAGTTCCACTTCCCGCCGGGTCCGCTTATTCTGGGTGTCATACTCGGTCCCATAGCCGAAAGCAACCTGCACCGCGCGTTGCTTATCAGCAAGGGCGAACTGCTCCCAATGCTCTCGCCGCTCGCTGTCGCGCTGCTGCTCATTTCCGTGCTTTCCGTCGCCCTTCCTTTCATACAGGGAATGAGGAGAAACAGCAAAAATTGAGTTGCTGAAGGGAGACGCGCGCTTATCGAAGAATTTCGGGGACATGACTGAGATTTGCCCTTTCAGGATGTCCCCGGGAAATTCCGCGCATGTTTCAAAAACGCACAGGTTTAAGTGATAATATATGTTTTATTCCATACCATAATAAAAGCAGAGGGCATATATGAATAATCCGGCGGAAGCAGTGCTGAACAGGCAAAGAATAATCTACGAAAAACTACACGAGAAGTACAGGATTCACCGTTTTGACAATACCGATGTGTGGGCGGGCAACATGCGTCTCGAAGTGGACGGCAGGCTCCTGCCCGGCAGCACGGGGAAAATCTTCTGCACGCCCGGCGAAAACAGCGACGCGCCCGAAGTACGCATTTTCGTGGAACTATACATCAGGGACATCACGGATACGGTTCAACTCGATGACGGCGATATTGATGTCCGCCTCTGGACCGACGCGGACAGGCACGGGATTGTCGATCTCAAGGGAATGCACTTTCCCGACCCCGGCTACTATGTGCCGATGCGCCTGCACAGGGGCACGAATGGAGAGCCGTTGATCGGCGGCAATAACGCAGTGTTCGTTTCCGCTCCGATAGAGATTACAAAAACCGGTGTCTTCAGCTATACCGTAATGTTCTCGGCCGATGGCAAACCTGCGGACGATCCCGCCAAAAACTGGCTGTCTGTCAATGACATGGCGCACAACAGGGACGGTGTAATCGTCGTCATTCCGCCGCGCATAAGCGAGTGTCCTTCGCTTATGGAAGTGTGTGTGCGCAAGTACGGCGCTTCCGTCGACGGCGAGGGCCGTTTCGTTTCCGGCAAGCTCGACAACGTAACGGAGGATATGGAAAACATCCCTGTCGATATTATCTATCTGCTGCCTGTCTTTCTGCCCGGCACCGGCGACATCATCACGGGCGAGGACGTGCGCAAGGGCGAACTGGGCAGCATCTATGCCGTGAAGGATTTCTACAAGCTCGACCCCGCGATATGTTCCGACCCGCGCGATGTCGACATAAAGCATCTTGTGTCAAAAAATCTCCTGACTTCCTACGACGTGCAGGACCTCCTGGACGGCGAACAACAGTCGCGCCTGGGCCGGGTCTCGAACTTCCTCAACTTCGACAGCAACGACGAGATAGTGGACTTTCTCGGCGAGGCGACTGCGGTGCAACTCGTCGGTCGCGCCGAACTCCGCCGGCTCACACACACGGCTCACATACACGGCAAAGCTGTCATATTCGACCTCGTGCTGATGCAGACAAGCAGGGACTGCGACCTGATAAACACGCATCGCGAATGGTATGAACTCGACGAATACGGGGTACCGAAAAAACATCGTATCGCATGGCTCGACTATTCGGATGTCGCGCTCTTCAGGCTCAAGTACAACAAGGCGCTCCAGAACTACCTCAGCTCTGTGGCCCCCTACTGGATACAGGTGTGCGGGCTCGACGGCGTGCGCATCGACGCGAGCCAGACTGTCGACAGGGCTTTCCTCAAGCAGATCAAGAACCGCATCAACGAAGTGAAACCCGACGCCGTCGTGCTCGGCGAAACCCTCTGTCCGATGCACGAAGCTGTAGATGTGCCCGCGGATATGATCTATTCGCTGCTTGTCGACAACCACGTGCATATCGACCATGCAGCGCCCTATTACGACCTCTTCGAAACCTACCACCACACTTTCCCCCGCAATACTGTCGCCATGGCGTATTTCGAGAACCACGACAGCGCGCGCGCAACGGAACAGTGGCACGAAAAATTCTCCGGCGTTCTCTCCGAAAACAAAACCGCTCAGAAACTATGGCGGGAACCCGCGGCCAGATTAAGTTGCGAACCGGCACTGCTGATGTCGTCGCTCAAAAGCATTCAGTGCTCTCTGATAAACATGGTCTCCGGCAGCGTATCGGGCGTAAGATTCAGCTATGCCCTGGAAAACGGCACGGACTTTGCCGAGCGCACGAGAACAGATTTCGAAAACAAAACATTGCTCGACTTCTTGCTCCGCGAAACCGGCGTTGGCCGCAAACTCCACGGCTGCTATGTCGAACTCCACAAACTGAAACACGGCCCGGTCGCCTCCGTTATCCCAAATGGAAATGTCTATTACCTGCGCGACAACAGGGCGGCGAATAACGATGGCCGAGTGTTCGCCCTTGCGCGCTACGACGAAAAACTCCAGCTCCTTTTCATCGCCAACCTCGACCCGGCCAGCCCGCGCAAAGCACGTTTCGCTCTCGACTTCCTCGCGCTCGACATCAAAACAAAATATGTTTTTAAAGTGGTTTTCGACACATACAATGAAATGGGGATTGGAAACATCACGCCGCCCCCGCCCCTCTCCGGCAGATACCTGTCCGAGGGCCTCTCCGAGATCGAACTCATGCCGCTTCAGTCTGTTTTGCTAAACTTGTGTGTTTCTGCATAAAGAGCCGGATCGCAGGGGACACGGTTCGGAATGTCCTTCTTCTCTTCCCTGACCCGGATTTCTCACAAAGAAATCCGGGGTAAAGGACTTCAGCCGGCAAGTACCCCGCATATTTCACCAATGTGGGCTAACTTGAAAAGAATGCTTTCAAGAAAGGACGATGCGGCATCAGCGCTTGCCGCGCGGGCCGAGTAAAGGTTTGTTTCTCGCGCGTGGTTTCGGTTTGTTGACCGCCGCTGGTTTGTTGCCGGCTTTGGGACCCGGTTTTGTTTGAGACTGAGCCGCTGCTTTCGGCTGCTCTTTCCGGCCCGAAGCGATGATTCTGGTCATGCCGCCCGCGTGTTCGTTGTTGTCGGGCGTTGTCGAGAACCAGACATCTTTGCCGGGAATATACACAGCGCCGGTGACTGCTTCGGACGCCACGCCGTCGGTGACAGTGAATGTCTGGTGTGATTTTCCTTTGTCGTCAGTGACGATAATGCCGCCGTCGGTGATAAGCCAGAGCCAGCCGCGGTTGTCGATTTCGAGGTCCGTTACAGTGGCTGTGGGCGGAATGAATTTGAGACGCCGGGCGTGGGTACCGTCATAGTTGACCGTGTAAGCGCCGCCGCCCTTTGTGCCGACGATTATTGTGTTGTCCTGCAAGGCTCTGATGGCGAGTACGGGCTGGTCGATACCCTTGACCATAGTCCAGTTGTCGCCGAAATCAGGCGACATGGCCATTCCGGTCGCTTCGCCCTCGCCGCCGTAAGGTCCGAATCCGATGTATACCCACTCGTCTTCCACATATACGCTTCGCACATCGTTGAACGGAAGTCCGTAGTCTGAAGTCCACACAAACCAGTTTGCTCCGGAATCAGTTGTGTAGGCGACACCTGTACCGGCGTAACCGTCATCTTTTTCTTCGAAAGTGCAGGTATAGACTTCGTTGCCGTAAGTGTACAGGTTCGTGACGACATCGCCCAGGAGCGCGCCCCTTTCGACGGTGTACCTGTTGACGGCATTGCCGTGATCAACGGTTTTGAGAATGCCGTATCCTTTTGTTGCGATCCACACGGCGCCGTTGCTCGTGGGTTCGATCTTTGTGACGGGCACATTGCGCACGCCGCGGATATTGAGTTTGACCTTGACGAAGGAATTTGTGTTGTCGTCGGTGTAATAGGTGCCGGAGTCGGTGGCGATCCAGATTTCTTTGTGTGCGTAATCGGAGCCGATGGCGGTGATGGTGTTGGAGGGTGGGCCGGCGACAGCGCCGCGTTTCCAGCCCCTGCCTTTCAGGCGCAGCCTTTTAGGTTTGACTTTTGTGAATGCCTTGATTTTTGTATTGTTGACACTCGGCCTGGCCATGTAACCGAGCATTTCGCGAGCCTGCGCGGGAGTTGCGATAGGCCGGCCTATACTCTCCGCCGTCTGGATAATCTTCTCGAGGACAAAGGAGTTGTCGGGGATATAATTTGCGCTTCCGCCGGGCCAGTGCAGTGCATACTGGTAGCCGTACGCTACGTGGTCGCCTTTTGTAACAGCATAACCGATGATCTCACTCACATGCTTTTCAGTCACAGCCGCGATGATGCGGGAATCCGCCGGGAGAAAGTCCACGATATCATCATAAGTTTTCTTATTGTCGACAGCCTTATCGTCGTATGCCATGCTGAGCAAAAAGCT
The DNA here is from genome assembly GCA_024278215.1 of bacterium. Lineage (GTDB taxonomy): Bacteria > UBP15 > UBA6099 > UBA6099 > JAJRTR01 > JAJRTR01. Next base: position 8,341 of record JAJRTR010000069.1, on the reverse strand, counting down.
CACCGGCGGCGGATACCGCACTCCCTGCAATTCCGCCATCTGCTTGAGGTCGACAGCCTGCCAGGTTGTCATAGCCACAGGGATCGGGTGCAGAAAAAAGTCGGTAGACCAGGTAAGTCTCCGGCGCAGGGCCGATGCTTCCGTTATGGGTTTGAGATCGGTTTTTATATCCGCCGGCGGCTCGAACCTGCCAACATTGGGAATAATCTCGAGCGAGGGGACCGTCATCAAACGCAGAAGCATCCTGTTGCCGTCCGGCATATCGGTATCGTCGATGTTGATAAGAGCCTGCGGGCAGACTTTTCGCACTTCATTCGTTATTTTCCTTATATTATCCATCGAGGTGTCCGCATAGTCTTCTTCGCCTGTCGATAGATTGCTGGGGTAATGCAACTGTATCACCTGGACACCCTGCACACACGCTCTTTCGATGGAATTGATGAGGTCCTTGTCGGTCTTGGGGATCGGTGCGTCGTAATCGAAAAGACCACTCACCGGCGGCCCTACCGGTTTAAACACCATCAGCAGCGGTTCCATCTTTGAACCGTCGATTCTTTTCAGAGGATCTGAAACCCAGTCGAGAAGCTTGTCGTTAACCCGGGGCCTGATCGCGATCATGCCCGCATATTTCTGTTCGCCGGTGGGCAACTTGACTTCCACCTTGTTTCTTTCCACCTGCGCCGCGGGTGCCTCGATGCGGATAACTTTATCTTTCCACTTTATGATTTTCGCGGGCTTGTCGCCTACCAGCACCGTGCCTCTCTGCAAGCCGAAGCCTTTCCCGAAAATCGATGTCGTCTCTCCGGTCGACAGAGTCGTTACGGAAATTGTCGTTACGAAGAAATCCTTCGGCGGGGTTTTGGGGCCTCCCGTACATCCTCCGGCAGTTACCATCACAAACGCCAGAAACACAACCAGCCCGAAATGTCTCAATTTCATAATGCGCCACTCCAGTCTTCCCGGTTTTGTTCTTTTGAAGAGCCGATTGCAAAATCAGCGGGTTTCAAAAACGCACAGGTTCAATCTGATATTAACATTTCTATAACAGAGCCAATTGCAAAAGACTGTTCAACAATCATATCACAGCTTGAAGACTCAACTCAAGTATGGCGTCCGCGGTGTGCTTCGCACCAGCCTGTTGTACAGCGCGGTGACCGCCTTGCGCGTGTCTTTTTCTTTGACACCGATGAATATGCTCAGTTCGGAAGCGCCCTGTGAAATCATTTCGATATTGACTCCCGCGTCGGCTATAGCGCCGAAAGCACGCGCGGCGATTCCCACACTTTCTTTCATACCCAGCCCGACTATCGCCAGCATCGCGAGGTTATCCTCTATCTTCACACACCCGCCAAGTTGCTTCTCCATGGCGTCGCCCAGTTCCTTTTTCAGCGCGGTCGTGAAGTCGTCGTCCTTCTTTATTATCACGGAAATACTGTCGATGCCAGACGGCGAATGCTCGTACGATATGCCCTTATCCTCTATTATCTGGAACAGCCTGCGTCCGAATCCCAGTTCCCTGTTCATCAATCTTTTGGTGATGGTATAGGATATGAAGCCTTTTTCCGCCGCTATTCCTATTATTTTGCCCTTCATATATTTTCTGCCGCCGACGATCAGCGTGCCTCTTGTTTTCGGCAGCCTGTAATCCCGCACATGTATCGGCACGGGCCTGTCCAGTTCCATCACCGGCAGCATCGCCTCGTGGTGGAAAACATTGAAACCGGAATAAGACAGTTCGCGGAGTTCGTCGAAACTGAGACGGTGGATTTTCCTGGGTTTTACACCGATCAGGAGATCGGGCGCAGTGCAGAAAATGCCGGGAACATCGGTAAAATTCTCATAGATTTTCGCACCCACCGCCGCCGCGAGTATCGCGCCCGTGATGTCCGAGCCGCCGCGCGCGAATGTAGCCGCGGCGCCGTCTTTCGTCATCCCATAGAAGCCGGGGAAAACTATGACTTTTTTCGGTTTCGACAGTTTCGCACCTATCCTTTTATATGACGCGGGGTCAAGTTCAGTGTCGCCGAAATTATCCGTAACCGTCATCCCCGCCTCTGCGGGCGAGACAAACTTCGCCGGCACGCCGCCGACATCCAGCGCAGCCGCGAGCAGCCGGGCCGAGTATTCTTCGCCGAACGCTTTCAGCTTGTCCATATACTTCGCCGTGTTGGATTCTTTCGAGTCGATGCGCTCGCGCAGGTCGTCGCGGCAACGGTCGGTAAGCTCGGGATTCACGCCCAGCCCGCATGCGATCTCTTCATAGCGGCGCACTATTTCCGACGCCGTTTTTTTGCACTTGCCCGGTTTGTTCCTGTCCTGCCCGCACTTGATCAGCAGGTCCGTCACTTTTGTATCGTTATCGATCCCGGGCCTCCTGCCGGGCGCGGAAACAACGATTATCTTCCTTTCCGGGTCGCGTTTTATCATTTTCATAACATCTTTGATCGTACTCGACGAGGCCATCGCCCCGCCGCCGAATTTTCCAACTATCATACGTTTCACCACCATGTTTTATTCTTATTTACCACAACATCAAACAATTTTATAAAATAGCCGCATACCTTCACTATTTCAACTTGTGTAGATATTAACCCGGATTTCTCACAAAGAAATCCGGAAAATCGGGAGAACGCCTATTCTACCGCGTTGCGGCGACGATTCGGGATCGGTCACATACCGGCATTTTGCGCAAGAGGCCGGCTGGCCGGCTGCTCCCTCACCACTCACTTGCCGCGCTATTACCAGGCATTCTCCCGATTTTTGGCCCGCATTGGTGAAATGTGCGGGTTAGGCGTTTACTTTAGCAACAATGATACGCAAAAAAGCCTGTATTTTCGCGAATATTGATACCCATACCCTCTTAAGTAAACGGTGTTGGGGTTAGGTTCTTTTTTATATGATCCCGGGGCCGCCATGGGATCGCACAAAAAATAATATGATATAATAACATCGCAGATGGTGGAAAATTGCAGGGGAATAGTTTTTTATTTATTAAGTTCGACGATGCGCGGTTTGAGTCCCATTTTTTTCAGAAGTGAGCGGAACTCCTCGACAGTGGGCGGGTCGCCTTTCTTTTTGCCGAGTATGGTCGAGTAGACGCCCTCCATGACATTGGTGCCGAAGGAGCGGCCCTCGAACTCGGGTGTGGTCGTGATGACGGTCGATATTCCGAGCGCTTTCATGTCTTCGATATTCCTGGCGGTGGTGGTGTTCGTGACGACGATTTTCCCTTCCATGTCGTCGGGCATGTAGCGGTAAAGGTAATGGAAGTCGCCTGCAATGACATCGGCCCATTTGAAATATTTCTCCCATTTCGGTGTGCGTTTATTTTGTTTTTCTCCCGTGGGATAGAGCATCGAGAATGGAAGCCAGCTGACGATGGGAACGACACAGTTGCCCAGGAGTTTCAGCCCTGTCAGGCTCCGGACCGGCAGTGGAATGTTCAGGACGAAAAGGAAGTCGCCGAAGACGACGTTGCAACCGCATTTGTAGAAGGTCTCGGCCATGCCGTAGCGGTCCACGGAACTGACCAGCAGGACATTGGATTTTTTGCTGAGGTATTTGCCCTCTTTGAACAGCATTTTGATAATTTCTTTTTCCATAGAAATTTTGACGACGCTGCCGTCGTATGTCGGAGTGATTTTCGCGGCATTCGCGAGTTTTTTACAGTCGCGGATAACATACCTGCGGTTGCCGACGTAAATATAGAGGTCGATACCGCCAAGGCCGATGGCATCCACTTTGCCGTCGAGGTCTTTGATCATGCGCAGGGCTTTGTCCATGTCGCCGTTGGTGCCGATGCGCTCGACTTTGAAGGGGATACCAAGAATCTCGGTTTCCACCGAATGGTCGCGCTCGGACGAGCCGATGCTGACGCTTACCACATGCCTTTGTTTTTCCTTATTATCCATTGATGCTGCTCACCTTAAAGTTTTTATCGACAACACCCTTCCGCATACAACGTAAAGGGGCGGCCTGCACTTTGCTTTCAGCGAAATGAGAACCTGTCGGACATTAATGAGCATATACTCAATTATTGGATATGTAAACCCTGGAATGTGCGCCGCGTGGCTGTTGTTCATTTGAGAAGATCGTGAACTATTTCCAGCAGGTTGCCGGGCCTGATGGGTTTTTGCGCGAAATTGTCCGCCGGTAGTTCGGGTGTCTGCAATCCGAACTTGTCGCGCATCTTTTCCGGGATGCTGCTTAGGATACAAATAGGAACATCCTTGAACTCCGGCAGAGACTTGAGTTCCGTGCATATCTCGATGCCGTCGAGGTCGGGTATCATAATATCGAGGATGATCATGTCGGGCCTGTCGCTTTTGGCTTTATCGAGTCCGTCGCGCCCGCTAAGGGCAGTCAGTACTTCGTAATTGTCGCTTTCGAGTACAGTTTTTACAGCCGAAACATGGTCGAAATCGTCGTCGATAACGAGTACGCGCTTTCTCTCATGCAGTGCGTCGCCGGCAGATTTTCTGGATGTTTCAGCCGCCGCGCCGCCGCTTATTTTTTCAAATTTACCGGCCGATTTTGAAGATTCCCGTTCGGCATCATGCTTCTCTTTCATATCTTCGGGCGCACCCTCGGTGAAATGTTGCCAGCCTTCTTTTTCGATTATTTCCTTGACTCCGTAAGTATTCAATTTCTTCTCGCTCAGCAAGTGCTTGATATATTTCAGCTTGTTGAGGTCGTCCTGTGAGTAATACCTGTCCTTGCCTTTTCTCGAAGGCTTGATGAGCCCCTTGTTTTCCCACAACCTGAGGGTTTGAACAGAGACACAAATTATGTCCGCGACAACTCCGATGGTAAAAACCGGGAGAGAAGAATCATTCACAGTAATCACTCCTAATAGTCCGCCGATTCTGAAACTGTTGGTATACTTAAGTGTGTTTGCATCTCTCAATTTCTTCGTTTTTGAGGCGGACAAATTTTAATGTTATTATATCACCTTATAATGGCATTTACAACGTTGGAGTAATAATTGAGTGAATACAAGCAAAGATTAGTGGCCGCTGAAGCTGTTTTTCGTATGGTCGCGAATGGGCTGTGTCTGTATAGGCACTTGTATTGCGCTGAAAGCGACAGAATATTGTCCGGATTTCGTTGTGATAAATTCGGGATTCAGATTTAATAAGAGCCGGTTGCCCGGCAGGGTTTTTACAAAACGGGAAACTGCTATTATAATATAACGAGGAACAACAGGCGCACGACGAGCCGGAACGCTGAAGGGTGTAGCAATGAAGGACATGAAACCGAGACAGGCTGAGATTCTCGACCACCTTGTGCGTGATTATGTTTCCACCGGTACGCCCGTGGGCTCGAAAAAATTGTCCGGTCGGCTTGGCCTCAGTTCGGCGACAATCCGAAACGCGATGCACGAACTGAATGAGGAGGGATACCTCGAGAAGCCTCATTATTCATCCGGTCGTGTGCCCACAGACAAGGGATACAGGTATTTTGTCGACTATCTTCTGAAGGAATTTCGTGTGGCGTAAGAGAGTGGACGGGCGATCCAGGAATCCCTCGATCCGATAAGGTATAAAGTTGACCAGCTTTTCAGCAAGGTTTCGCAGATCGTGTCCGAGTGGAGCGATTGTGTCACCTTCATCGCAGTGCCCGAAGAAGACCGGAGCGAGGTCAGGAAACTCGAGATAACCCGTGTTTCATCGCACAGTATCCTGCTGATTCTCATACTCGGCAACGGGATGGTCGAAACAGCGCTTGTGCATTTACCGGTGGAGGTGGACCGGCTTCCTCTTGATCGGTTCCGGCGGTCTTTCAACAGCCGGCTTTCGGGCATGAAGGTGAGAGACATCACGACGGCCACACTTGACCGGCTGTTCCAGGAGATACGGCTCAAGGAAGAGTATCTGCATTCTTCGATAGTATCATTTTTTACAGAAACGCTGACTATGCTCGGAACCAGAATTTATATCGAGGGCAGCACCCGGCTCATAAGACACCCGGAGTTCCACAGCGCCGAGCTTTTCCAGCCGGTAGTCGAGATTGTCGAAGCGGCCCAGGACAACTCTGAACTTTTCACGCTTGCGCAATCCGCCGATGAGCCGACGGTCACCATCGGCAGCGAAATCATGTTAGAAGAACTAAGTGATTGCAGCATAATAAAAAGTACTTTCAGATTCGGTGATTATACGTCAGGAACAATCGGACTGCTGGGTCCCAGAAGAATGGAGTATTCGGGACTGATGGGGCTTGTGGATTTTGTATCCGCATCTCTAAGCAATATTTTTCAGAGAGGTTCACGTTTCTGAGGCCGGCGGTTTTTTCCCCTGTGTGACACATAACCAGACAAAACTACGATAATATATGACAGGAGTAAAGAAGACAGAATGGTAAAGCGCGACTATTACGAAATCTTGAGTGTCGACAGGAATGCCACTGATGCGGAACTCAAAAAAGCCTACCGGAAGATGGCGAGGAAGTATCATCCCGACGTTAATCCCGGCGATGAAACATCCGAAGCAAAATTCAAAGAGGTTTCAGAAGCTTACCAGGTGCTGTGCGACCAGGAGAAGCGCTCCATATATGATCGTTATGGACACGAGGGACTCTCCGGTGGCGGCATGGGCGGCGGCATGGGTTTTGATGATTTCGGCATGGGTGGTTTCTCCGACATATTCGATGTTTTCTTCGGCGGCGGCGGGGGCAGATCGCGACAGAGGGGTCCCTCGCGTGGGGCGGACCTGCGATACGATCTCGAGATAACGATGCGCGATGCCGCTTTCGGCGCGGATGTCGAGATCGAGATTCCGACCATGGTCGACTGCGCCGCCTGCAACGGCAGCGGCTCGCAGAGCGGCGCTCCTCCCGTTCACTGTCCCTATTGCCGGGGTACGGGCGAGATCCGACAGACGCGCCGCACTATGTTCGGGCAGATGGTCAATGTGCATCCGTGCCCGAGATGCAACGGCGCGGGCGTGATGGTGGATGACCCGTGCCCGAGATGCAACGGCGCGGGCAGGGTGCGAGGCAGAAAGAAGGTCAAGGTTGCCGTGCCGGCAGGTGTGGACACAGGCCAGAAACTTCGACTGATGGGCGAAGGCGAACCCGGCGACCCGGGCGCTCCTCCCGGCGATCTCTATGTGGTCATCATCCTCAAGGAACACGAGATTTTTAAAAGGGACGGGCAGGATGTTTTCTGCGAGATTCCCATAAGTTTCACTACTGCCGCGCTCGGCGGCGATATCGAAGTGCCCACTCTGTACGGCAAAGAAAAAATCCGGATTCCCGCAGGTACGCAGACGTCGCAGATATTCCGTCTCAGGGAAAAGGGGTTTCCGCACATAAGAGGAAAACATAAGGGCGACCAGCATGTGGTTGTCAAAGTCGTGACACCTGCAAAACTGAACTCGAAGCAGAAGAAGCTACTAAGGGAGTTTGCGCTGGAATCGGGCGACTCGGTCACTAATCCGCATAAGAATATTTTCGAGAAAGTCAAGGACCTGCTAGCCCAGGCGATAGAATGAATCTCGACAGGGTATTCACAGGGGAATTCGACGGAAAAACAATAAAAGACCGGTTTGCGGTTGCGCACATAAAAAATGTTCTCAGACTCGTGCGCGGTGATGTTTTTGCAGGGTACGACGGCGAGAGGCGATGGGTATTGAAAATAACGGGCGCGGGCCGCGACACGATAGAAGTCGAGGTGGATGGAGTTTATGAAATACCGACGCGCTCGCTCCGGCGTATAACCCTCGCCGCGGCGCTTATAAAGGCAAAGCCGTGGGAGTTGCTGATTGAAAAAGCGACGGAGATCGGTGTTGCCGCGATACAGCCTGTGATCTGTGAAAGAACGGTTGTGAAAGTGAAGTCGGCGACCTGTGCCGGCAAGATGGAACGCTGGAGGAGGGTCGCCGCGTCGGCAGCGGCGCAGAGCGCGGGCCGGGTTCCGGTCATAATGAGGCCGGTTGGGTTTGACGTTTACATTGAAAAGGTTTCGGAATGCGGTAATAAATATATAATGTCGGGCGGGGGAGCGTCGCGGTCGCTATCGGAGTTGATGCTGCATGTGGGCCGCGATGATGTCGTGCTGCTCGTGGGGCCTGAAGGTGACTGGACGGAGCGGGAGCTTACGGCGGCTTCGGATGCCGGGTTCGTTAAGGCGCATCTCGGACCGGGCATTCTGCGTGCGGAAACGGCGGCGCTCGCGGCGGCGGCTATCGCTGCTCTGGTAGGCTGATGAAAGATAAGGTAAACGCAGTGTGTTCCAGCCTGTGTATTTGTGCATTACGAATCGGAGCACCGTAACGATTCTCCGGATTTTGTTGTGCGAAATCCGGGTTGGCGCCGTGTCGACGATGAAAAGATGTAAAGAGCC
>JAJRTR010000068.1 GCA_024278215.1 bacterium | reverse complement strand
GAAATTGTTCAGAGCAAGGCGGAGGTGGAAAATCCTCGCAGGCGTACTTGTAGAGTACGTCGAGGACGATTTTTTGCCGACAACGCAGCTATGGACAATAGCAGCCGACCGCAGCAGAATCAGAATTCTGCAATTGGCTCATCTGTGTCGGCATAATTATAGTTTGATTATACGCAACGACGCAAACAGGTGCGCGGCAACGTGTGCGCGGTGCGCACGGCAGTAGCGATAAAAAACACACGCAGGATCAGTAATTGCCCGGGCCGATTGCAGCCGACCGCCGCCGAATCGGAATGTTGCAATCGGCTCACCTTATATTAAGTTTTTCGCTCAGTTTGTGTTTTCTTGTGAAGATGATGATCTGCTCGACGAGGTCCGGCGAAAGCCAGGCGGCGAATCCGGCCAGTTTGCCGATCGGCGACAGCACCGCGTTGCGTTTGCGATGTTCGACAACCCTGCATATTTCATTCGCGACCTGCGCCTGTGTCATGTGCGCCGGCCTGTCGGGAGAGATGCCCTCGCCGCCGGCGCCGATGACTTTTTTCTCCGGGTCGTTCTCTGTGAAACCGACGTAGATCACACCGACATGCACACCGTCGGGCGCTAGTTCGCAACGGATGGAATCGGCGAACCCTGCGAGGCCCCTTTTCGTGGCGCAATAGAGCGAAGCGGTGGGCAGGCCGATGATGCCCGCGATACTTGAGATAAAAAGCAGGTGTCCGCGCGTTTTCTTTATGTGAGGAACCGCGTACAGCGTGGGATAGATGCAGCCGAGCAGGTTCACATCCACTACTTTGCGGCACAGTTCGGCGTCGAGGTCTTCAAAGTTCGAGCGCATGGAAACACCGGCGTTATTCAGCAGGATGTCGAGGCGTCCGAATTTTTCGACAGCAAAATCGACCATTTCTCTGCACGCATCCGACGAGGAAACATCGCAGGGGAACGCGGCGACGTCGCAACCGTCGGCCACGAGTTGTGCGCGCGCCTTTTCGAGGCGTTCTTCGCCGCGCGCGTTGAGCACGACGGAAGCGCCACGCTTCGCCATTTCCTTCGCGGTAGCGAGCCCGATGCCCCGACTGCTCCCTGTTATCAGAGCAACTTTCCCGTCGAGTTTTTTCCTGCTCATAATGTCTCCCGAGTCAATGTCCTTTTCAATCCAGGTAGCCGTTGTCTTTCAGCCAGCGATATGAATCCTCGATGGCGGTTTCAACCGGAGTTCGGGGCATATCCAGTTCACGAACTGCTTTTGCCGCGCTGTAGTAGCTGCCGATGCTCGAGCACCGCCCCAGTTCGATGCTCAGGCCCGGGTCTTTGCGCGTGACGAGCCCGGCAAGACTTCCGATCGTGCCTGCAAGCATCATAATATCGTCGGGAATCTTCACTTTCGGCGGTCGCGTCCCGGCTATATCGCTGATGATCTCGAATATCTCTTTCATGCTCAGATTTTTGTTACCGAGTATGTAACATTCACCTGTACGGCCTTTGTCCAGCGCGTTGATCATAGCGTCCGCTACGTCGCGAACATGCACGAAATTCCGTCCGCCCGACGGGTAGGCAGGCGGCTGGAGCTTCACCGCTTTCAAGATCATCCGGCCCGAACTCGGCGTGAAGTCGCTGGGGCCGAACATAAATGTAGGGTTCACTACAACCGCGTCTATCTCGCCCGCTTCCGCACTGCGCAGAACGATTCGCTGCGCTTCGAGTTTCGAGTCGTAATACGCCAGGCCGACATCGGTATATTTATACGGCGTTTCCTCGGTGCCCGGATTCTCTTTCGTACCATAGCCGAACGAACTGGCAGACCCCACATGCACCAGTTTTTTTATACCCGCGTTCCGTGCGGCTGCGAGTACGTTCCTTGTGCCTTCCACATTTATCTTTGTGATAATCTTCGCGCGCGGCGGCCACATCGCCGTCGACGCCGCCACATGAAACGCCGCGTCGCACCCCGCGATCGCTTCAGCGACGGAAGCCGCGTCCAGGATATTGCCGTGAACTTTCTCTATGTCGAGCCCGTCGAGCGTTGTCGACGCGCTGCCCTCGAAGACCAGCGCCCTTACTTCGATACCGCGCTCGAGCAGCCTCCCGACAAGGTTGCTGCCCAGCAGCCCGTCCGGCCCTGTTACGAATGCTTTCATCGTTTGTTCCCCGTTTCCCGACGCCGTATACAGTCGCCGCACTGTTTCTGACCGAACGGTTAGTATGATAGCATTGATTGACCGCGCGGTCAAGCATCTGCTACAATTTTCAGAGGGGCAGAGCTACCTGCAAAAGTCTGTTCGTATCAACCCGGGAGATATAATAATAATGCAAAAAGAGAAAAACAGCAAAAAAACAGTGAATGCAAACGGCGGCGATCATCCGGCGGACGCGAAGGAGCGGATTCTCGCGGCGGCTGAAGAACTGTTCATCGAGCACGGATACGATGGGGTGAGCATCAACGATGTCGCGAGGAAAGCGAATTCGGCGAAGGGCCTTATCTTTTATTATTTCACGAACAAGCAGGACCTGTTCGACACAGTGATAGACAGCTACTACGCGGAACACACGCGCGCTATCGTGCAGGGGTTTTCGGGCGGCGGCGCGTCGACGCGGGAGCGGATACATTCGGTTATCGACGCATACATCGACGTGCTCGAGGCGAATCCGGGCTACCCGCGGCTCGTGCAGCGGGAAGTGTGCTCGAGTTCGCGCGGACTGACAAAAACGGTGCAGCACATGGAGCCGGTATACAGGTGGGGACTGCAAATTTTCGGTGAAAAACTGCCGGAAAAAGGCCCGCTGTCGGCGGAGCACTTCTTCATTTCCATATTCGGCATGATAATAAATTATTTCACATATACTCCGCTGCTGGACAACCTCATGGCGGACGATCCGATGTCGGAGGGCAAACTCGCGGAGCGCAGACAGCACATCCACGAACTCACAGACGCGATAATCGACAAATTCCTTAAAGTGTGACATTATAAAGGCCAACTGCGAAATTATGCTTAAAGCGAGGTCGGTTATAATCCGGGCAAATGGAAAATGCAAACGAACATTCCGCGTCTGAAAAAAGGCACTGGGTGAGGATAACCAGAGCGTGCAACAACAGGTGCATGTTCTGCCTCGACAGGGACTCGCTGGACGGCACGCTGCTCGACATGGAAGCGGTCGAGGCCGATCTGCGGCGCGGGATCGAACGCGGCGCGGAAAGAGTGATTATTTCCGGCGGCGAGCCGACCATACACCCCGACTTCACGGCCATTGTAAAAACGGCTTCGCGCATAGGCTACACCTGGGTGCAGACGATTACAAACGGTCGTATGTTTTACTATGCCGATTTTCTCAAAAACGCAGTGGCCGCCGGATTGAAAGAAATCACTTTTTCACTCCACTCGCACAAAGCGGACGTCTTCGGCGAACTGACGGGGATAAAAGATGGTTTTCGCCAGGCGGTGGCGGGTCTGAGCAACGCGCTCGCGACACCGGGGCTTGTCGTCAGTGTGGATATCGTTCTGAGCAGGCTCAATATCGGCGAATTGAAAGATGTCGTCGATTTCTACTACAGGTTCGGCGTGCGCGAATTCGATCTGCTGTATCCCGTTCCGTTCGGCGGCGCGTGGGAGAACCGGGAAAAGCTAATGCTGGATGGAAAAGATGTGCGCCGGGCACTGAGCGGCGTGCTTTCGATGGCGGATACGCACGGCATAACATTCTGGACAAACCGCGTTCCTGTCGCGGCGCTCGAGGGTTTCGAGAGATTCATCCAGCCGCCCGCCAAGATACACGACGAGATATACGGTCGCAGAGAGATGTTCCTCGATTACCTTGAAAATGGAAACGAAGTGCCCTGCCGCGGCGAGCGGTGCGCTGTGTGCAACATGCAATTGTTCTGCGACTCGCTGGCGGAGACGCGGGCAGCCTGCACCGGCAAAAACACGCGCGCGGAGTATATTGTCAATGAAAAGACATTCGACGCGGCGGCGGCGCTGCGCCCGGCGCGTGTGGCCGGTCTGGTTTTCGATCCGCCGGAGCTTGCGCTGGATTTCCCGATCAATATATTCACTGAAAACAACGAAACCACTTTGACACTCCTGTTCCGCGAGCTGCCGCGCGGATTCCCTTATGAATTCAATGAATGGGACTCCTCTGTTTTCAACTTCGAGATATGCCTCGACAGGCACACGGCGCCCCGGCTGCTCGACGAAGGACTGCCCGCAGCGCCCGCAGGCTGCATTTCACTTGCTTGCGCGAACTATGAGTCTCCGGACGATTGCTGCAATGAGGGCACATCGCTGAAGGCTTTTTTCGGATGTTTCCGCTCGGACCTTACTGCTGAGAACGGTGGAATCATAAATGTGCCGCCGTGTATAATAAATGAAAAAATATTCAATCGTAAGGTCAGGTTGTCGCCCCTGTTGCACTCCGAAGAAAACGGGTGGGACTTAGAAGAGCTGGGCAGGCATTTTATATTGAATTACAACTACCACCACAGCGACAGGTGCGAGGGTTGTCCGATGATCGCCGCCTGTCCGGGATTGCATGTAAATTATATAATCGCTTTCGGGTTCGGCGAGATCGGCGCTTAGGACGCTCCCATAGCCCGCATATTTCAGCAAAACGGGTTAGTGTCATGTCTCGTTAATAATGCGCAGTAGTAGTGTGACGCAATAAAAAATCGTAACCGTTCACAGGGTAGCAGACTGAAACATAGGGAGTCAACAGGGCAAACAGTCGAATCGAGATAAGGATGGAAAATCTTCAGAGAGGAGAAGGCAAAAGGGAAGGAGGTTTAGAACCGGCAAAGGATGCACTTATT
>JAJRTR010000067.1 GCA_024278215.1 bacterium | reverse complement strand
TTCTCTTTGCCGGGGATAATCAGGCCGACCTTGCGTTATTCATCCTCGAAAACGCCGACCCTGGTAGATTACCTGACTTTCGCCTTGCAGCTTGATGGTAAACTTGGTACTGTCCAGTTCTTTTCTCTCTGTAATATTTCCAGATTGTAAAAGGAGGAACAATAATAAATGCAACACCGATAAACCACGCAAGCAGAGGCACGAACCATAGTTCCGCGAAGGTGTTGATTACGGCATGTTCAGGATTTTGCGGGTCGTAAATAATTTCAACCTGCTCTCCAGTCTCACAGAGATTTTGTAAAACCGATGTGTTGTCCACCTTGCCCTCTACTACAACCACCTGGCCTGTTGCTGTTTGAAACTGAACGATAGGAACTACAAACATTCCATTTTCACGTTCAGATATGGTTCTATTTCCGCGCCGCTCATACCTGACGATAACCCCTTCGGTTTTTATGCCGTTTTTCCTGACAGACTGGATGTCGTTGTAGAAATAAAAACCAGCGTAGACCAGCACTATGCCAATGACAATGAATAGTGCCGCGGCCGGTATTGCGACGAGCATATCTTTTCTGTCCTGATCCGTGCTTTTCTGCATAAGCAGTTCAGCTCTTTTCTTTCACGGTTTACCTGCGTTTTCTCACTACACAAAAACTCTCATTGCGGGTGAGGGATAATCTTTATTCGCAGTGTACAGTTTGGCTGCTGTGGATGTCAAATGCAATTGTACCGTCAGGAGAGCATCGGGAGCGGGTTTTTCTCAACCACTTTTCAAGATACTATCCCTGATTTCCAACAAGGAAGTCGGGTCCGGGGTTCGGGGTTCGGAAAAACAAAAACGTTGAACAACGGGAACCTTACTATTTATCGTTCCCGAGCTTCCTCCGAATAAAAACTTTACAAACCGGCCTCAACTTCATATAATTCAGAGTGATACGAATATGTAATTAGTGTTACCGCGCTGGCGGCACATTGTTAAATACGATTTAGAATAGGGTTTGATATGCACATCTCGGAAGGAGTCCTTTCGCCACCGATACTGATCGGCGGCGCGGCGCTGGCCGTAGTGGGCGTAGCGATAGGACTCAAGAAAACGAAGCAGGAAGACATACCGAAAGTGGCGTTGCTGTCGTCGGCGTTTTTTGTCGCTTCTTTCATTCATGTGCCTATCGGCCCGTCGAGCGCGCACCTTATTCTCAACGGATTAAACGGGCTTCTGCTCGGTTGGGCGGCTTTTCCGTCAATGCTTGTCGCGCTGTTCATGCAGGCTGTTTTATTCCAGTTCGGCGGTATCACCGTGCTGGGAGTGAACACGTTCAACATGGCATTTCCGGCGGTGATGTGCCGGTTCTTGTTCAGCAGGATGATTTTCAGCGGAAACAATGCGGTCTCGGTGACGGGCGCGTTTCTGTGCGGCGCGTTGCCTGTGATGCTCAGCGGGTTGCTGGTGGCGGCTGAACTAGTCTTCACCGAGGAATCGTTTGTCCAGACAGCGCGACTTATCGTCGTGGCCCATTTGCCTATTATGATTGTCGAAGGGCTGATAGCGGTCGGCGCAATCAGCTTCATAAAAAAAGTAAAGCCGGAAATACTTGGTCTGCCTCCGCGGGCCGAACAGGACGGTTGATATGATCTTTTCACGCACACGCTTCATCATTGCTCTGTCTGTATCGCTGCTTGTGCTGTCCGTGACGTCGGCGCACGCGCACAGGGTAAACATTTTCGCATACGCGGAAGGCAATACGGTGATGACGGAAAGTTTTTTCTCCGGCGGCAAACCGGCGATGAATTCGAAGGTCGAGGTTTTCGATTCGTCCGGCAAAAAACTGCTCGAGGGGAAAACAGATAATGAAGGTATTTTCTCATTCGCGATTCCCGCGAGGGACGATCTGAAGATAGTCGTTTACGCAGGTGAGGGGCACCGCTCCGAGTACATCGTCAAAAAAAGTGAATTGCCGGCATCAGAGGGTGAACCGGTTGCGGACAGTGCGGAACCCGATTCGGCGGCATCCGGCACGCAGGGAATAAACAACCGTTCGACGCAACCGGTAAGCGCCGGGGAACCGGTTGCAATAAGCAATGATTGCATTACGGAAGAGATAATGAACAAAACGATAAAGGACAGGATCGAGAAAGAAAAAATAAAGATAAAAAAAGATATGCTGCTCGAGCAGCGCCGAAACGCGGGACCGTCGATAGTCAAGCTCATCGGAGGGCTGGGATATATTTTCGGCATTATGGGCCTCTGGTTGTTTTTCATCGGCAGGAAAAAAAGCTCTGAATAAAATTGGGTAACCGGTAACTGTTTGCGGGATAACAGCAGTAAACTGTGAAGAAGTCGCATTTTGCAAAAACTGACGTTTTTGCATTCCAGGATTTTCTGATAGTGCTGTTAAACTCAAAATCCATGGGTTGTCATTCTGAGCGAAGCGAAGAATCTCCAGGTGTTTAACGCATTATTTCCAATGCCATCCGAGAACAGTTGCAGCTTTTTTATTGGTCATCGGCCCAGATTATTTCACAGACATCAACGCTACAACACAACTGGCGCAAACACAAAAGGATCAGTCCTTCACATTCAATTTTAACAGCCTCAGTAACCCTTCATGCAGTTTTTCGCCTGATCCGCTGAAGCCGGTGATGCGAATATCCCTTTCATTTTCACCAGCCCACTCGAGGTGCAGGTTCAGGCAATCGGCAAAGTGGAGTTCGGGAAACCTGTCGCTCCACTCGACAGCGACAACACCTGTCGCAAGGCATTCCCCGATGTCCAGGTCGATAGCTTCGGCCGCAGTCGTGAGCCGGTAGAAATCGAAATGGAAGAGCCGTTCCCGGCCCTGGTGTTCGCGCACAAGCTGGAATGTGGGGCTTGTCACAGCGCCCCGGACACCGAGCCCCCGCGCTATGCCGCGAACCATAACTGTTTTTCCCGCGCCCAACTCACCGCTCAGGCAGACAATCGTTCCTCGTTCTATTATCTCGCCGATTGCCGCTCCCAGTTGTTCGGTTTCGTGTTCCGATGTTGTTTTTGTCTCAAAAAGCGCGTCCATGTATATCTCGCCGAATCACTTTTGTATCAACCTTTTGGCTTCCATAAAATGCTTGCGCCAGAAGGGTGTGTCGAAATCGCGAATCACAACTTTTCCGGCGGATTCACTGGCGAAAATCATCTTTCCGCTGCCCAGATACATCGCGACATGGTTCGGCCTGCCCGCGCCGGTCATATCGAAAAACAATATGTCGCCCAATTGAATATCTTTCTTCGACACTATCCCGAACTTGTCTGATTTGTACTGGTTCAGGCTCGATCCGGGAATTCTGATTCCGACAAGCCTGTAGATATTGAAGACGACGCCCGAACTGTCTGTCGCGCTCGTGGATTTTGCGCCCCATTTATATGGAACTCCGACCATCCTCTGCGCCGCTTCCCTGAGTTGTGCCGGATCAAACAACTGTTTCCCCGTCGTTACTGGTTCCGATTTTTTATCCGGCGAATGTGCAATGATCTCGCTCAGTTCCGGAGATGCCTCCGCTTTCCCTGCTATTCGCGAAACCCAGCCGCTGTCGCTCTCCGGCTGTTCGGCCTGTGCAGCAGTGTTGTTTTTCGTCGCGGGCAGTGTGGCCGCGTCCGGTCGAGCAGTCGGCCCGGCGTCCTCTTTCTTTTCAGATTCAACGTCAACTATTTCCGCTTCTTCGTTTTTTGCCGCGCGCGCTTCCTGTTCTTTCTCCACAATCGGTTTCGGAGGCTCTTCCTTTACGGGTTCCGTCGGCGGCTCTTCTGTTCTTTTTACTATCTCGATCTCTGTGACAGTCGTTGAAGGCACATCTGCGCTGAGATAGTCCTGTGGTTCATCGGGCGCTGCTTTTTCGCCGGGCACTTCAGGTGCGTGGCTCTGTGTCATGTCTGTGTCGATGTTCACAACGCTGTTGGCGAAGTTTTCCTTCGGCTCCAATTGTTCATCCTGCTGCTGTGCCGGACCGGATTCCGCATCTGCCTGCGATGCTGATTCGATCTTTGCGAGTTTGATGAGGATCTCATTTTCAGCACTTTGCGGGACCGTCGCCGCTTCCGGCTCAAGCTCAGGCGCCGGGTTCGGTTCGTCACGCACCGAAAAACTTTCTTTCGCTGCAATAACAACTTCTTCTGTTTCCGGCTCTTTCACCTCGAACTCTTTTTCCGCAGTGATGGACACCTCGACCATTTCCGGTTCTTTTACCTCGAACTGTTTTTCAGCCGTTATCGTTACTTCCACAGGCTCCGGTTCTTTCACCAGGAATTGTGTCTGCGCGGTTATCGGTACATCCACAGTCGGCGGATTGTCGTTTACCTCGAATCGGCGTTCCCCGCTGATCACCACTTCGACATTTTCCGGTTCCGGCGCGGGAGCGGCTTCCTGCGGGTTCGGTGTTTTTTGCTTATCGTGCCGCGAAGTTACAAGTTTCGCCCTGCGAGAGTGCGGACCGAATTTCTTTTTTCGTTTTTTATGCGTCTTGCCGGCGCTTTCATCCACTTCTTTTTCAACTTTATCAGCCGCCGCGTTTTCTTCGACGGAAACGGTCTTCGCAGTGTCGGCGTTATCGCTCTGTGGAGCTGCTGCGGACTGCGATTTTTCCGGAGCCGTTTCCAAAACCGGCGGTGCCGGCGGCTCTAAATATTCCGGGGATTCCTGCTGCTCCCCATTTGCCGCGGTGGCGACACTCTGCTCGACAAGATCCATGTATGTATCTTCAGGGGTTTCGGGTTCACGTCTGGATTCAGGCGAGGATTCAGGCGCGAAGGCGAAAGGTTCCGACAGCCCGGCAAGTCTCCTGACAGCCGCTATACGTTCGGCCCGACCGCCCGTGGCAATGTCCTCGAAAACGACCTGTCCGGGGCCGCTGTCCGTATGTATCATCAGGCCGCTGTCCCAGTACATCCCGACATGAGCGACCTTGTCGGGCGCCCTGTTGGAATAAAAGAAAATAAGGTCGCCAAGCCGCATGTCATCCGCTGACACGTTCTCGAATCGTGAAGTCTCGTATTGACCGTTGACAGTCTGCGGAATAGTCACGCCCACCTGTCTGTAGATGTTATACGTCAGGCCGGAACTGTCCATGAGGTCCAGTTCTTTCGCATTCCACCGGTAAGGGACATCCAGGAAACTGTTTGCCGTATCGCGCAGCGCTTCGAGGTCGAAAGGGTACTGAAGATCGACGGAAATGCGTGCCGACTCCACAACACGGCGAACGCCCTCGAGCCTGTTGATCCAGAAATCTGTGGATATGTCGCGCATGTCCGCCTTTCCTTCCGTGGGATCGGCGCTCAGCATATTGCCGTCGCCCCAGTATATCCCTGCATAATCGACAGTGTCGTCATAATCGAGATCGAAAAAAACCAGATCACCGAATGTCAGCGGCACTTCGGACGAATCGGCAAGCTTTTGCGAATGGTACAGCTCTATCACATCACGCGGCAGCACGACACCCACATGGCGGAATACGTTTGTGATCAAACCTGTATTATCAATACCGTCTTTCCCGCCGCCGCCCTGTATGTATGGTGTGCCGACCATTTCTTCTCCGTATTCCTTGAAAACATGAATGTTGTACGGCATCTTCGGTCCGTATTGCCGTGCTGTGCTCACAGCGGAAGTTAACATCACCGCCGCCACTGCGACAACAACCATTTGTGACATTGCTTTGAATCTCATCAATTCTCTCCATTGGTCTCTATGCCGGATTTCTCACAAAGAAATCCGGTGGCATCACGATTCCAGCCCGTATTGGTGAAATATGCGGGCTGTTTCTCTCTAATCGTAACACTTTAGCAAGGTGAAGAATTCCCTGGTGCACGATCCGGAATTAAAGGACAAAATACAGTCATGCCCCCGGAATTCCACGACTTTACTTCAGATGGCTGCTAAAGTGTTACATCTAATCATATTAGCACCAGACGCGGAATTCATAAACAGCATCTACATATAATGTCCCGCCGGATCACTTCGATTCTCTTCTTCAGTATGCCCTTCGACCCCGCACGACGTCCGAAAACAATATCACGTATATTGTATAAAACGCGCCGCCGCCACGGAAGATATATTATAATGTTATTGAATACATAATATATCCCGCTTATTTCACCAATGCGGGTAATTCTGCTTTCATGGTGGTTTTGTCCTGAGTTCGATAAACGGCGAAAAACATCTCGGCAATACCCGCAGCCTGTGTCCGGAATGCGACGCGGTGCTCGACGCCGAACTCGTGGAGCGCGGCGGCAGTGTTTATATCCGCAAGCGATGCACCCGCCACGGAGAGTTCGACCTTCTGCTCGCCCGTGACGCCGGTTTTTACCACCGCTGCGTCGCAGGCACAACTCGAACAGACCATGACTTCACGGATTGCGACATCACGCGCTGCCTCGACTGCCGCCGCCACGTCGGCCACGTGAAAACAATTATGGTGGATGTCACCGAGCGCTGCAATCTCAATTGCACAGCCTGCTTCACGAACACGCACACGAGAAAAAAACGCGATCCCGCGATCGGCGAAATATGCGCGCGTCTCGAAAACTGGCCGGAGCCCCTTCCCACGATTCTCCTGTGCGGCGGCGAACCGACTGTGCGCAAAGACCTGCCCGACCTCATCCGCGCTGTTACCGGCATGGGTTTTGTCGTCAAGATGGCGTCCAACGGGATAAAGCTGACAGACCGCGCCTTTGTCGACACACTTCATGATGCCGGGCTCGGATGGGTGCTGCTGCAGTTCGACGGCTTTTCCGACACCATCTATAAAAAAACACGGGGCCGCGACCTGGTTGCGATAAAGGAGAAAGCACTCGCCGTACTTACCGAATCGGGAATAAAAATCTGTCTCGCCTGCATGGTAGTCAGGGGACTCAACGACGGTGAACTTGGCCGGATGATAGACCTGATGATGGCGAGCGACAACATCATGCACCTCGGCTGCACGGTTCTGTCGTGCGTCGGGCGCGACGACTTCGGCGAGGAGTTCGACACGACCGCACCCGATGTCCTGCGCGCTATCGAATCGGGCACGGGCGGGCGCGTCACGATGAAAGATTTCATGCACACACGCGCTATCGGCAACCGGCTTTTTAAACTCACGGGACACCAGGATTTCAAGCAGAAAAGCTGTTTCCACATGATGCTGCTGCACAACCGCCCCGGCGGCCCGTTCCCGGTGAACAGGTACTTCACGCCCTCTGGCGCTCTGCTCAACCCGCGCGGATTCGCGGAACTCGCCCTGCTCGTGGGCGCTCTGCGACACTGGGACGCGATCACGCTCACAGGCAGTATCAAGCTGGTGACGGTCGAGGACTTCCGGCAACACGACACCATAGACCTCGTAGATGCGAACCGTTGCAATAAAGTTTATATGGCCGAGCGCGGTTTCATACCGCCCTGCATATATAATACAAAATACCGGCCTTTCTGCTGGCTGCCGGAAGGCGAGCCGGCGAAACCGGATTGAAACGACAAAGACTCGACCTGTAATATGATATGGATTCGATATATTATCAGCATATTTCACCACTGTGGTTGGCAGTGCGGCAACGGCAAACCGCTTTACAGGCTTGTCGAAACACAAATGCAGGAATTCGGATAAAAACAGACCTATGAAAATAGTATTTGTATACCCGGCGTTCAGCAGCCTCGCAATCGAGTACCTTTCGGCTGTGGCGAAAGCAAAGGGCTGCGAAGTATCGATGGTGTTCGACCCGAGATTGTTCGACGATTCGTTTGTGACCGTCGGCCCGCTCGCGCGGCTCTTCAACATGAGAAAAAAAGTCGTCAGGGAAGTCCTCGCCGAAAAACCCGACCTGCTCGCTTTCTCGGTAGTGACAAGCGATGTGCCGTGGTTCCGCGAGTTAGCCGCCATGATCCGCCCGCACACGGACGCCCCGATAATTGCGGGCAACATTCACATCACTTCCGTACCCGAAAACATTCTCGAACTCGACTGTGTGGACGCAGTCGTGCGCGGCGAGGGCGAAGGCGCTTTCGCGGACATCATCGACTCGGTCATGAGCACCGGCGGAATAGACCCGGCGATAGAAAATCTCGGCACGCTCGAAAACGGCAACGCTCGATTAAACCCCATCAGACCGCTGATCGCGGACCTGGACACACTCCCCTTCCCCGACAAAACGCTTTACGAAAAGACGCCCATGAAACCCACCGACATCTACACCATCATGGCATCGCGCGGCTGTCCCTACAAATGCACTTTCTGCAATAATAACCTCTTGAAAAGAATCTACGGGCTCAAAGGCTATGTCCGGCTGCGAAGCGTGGACAACGTCATCGAAGAACTCGCGGCTGCTAAAAAGAAGTACGGCGAGCCGCACATCAATTTCTATGACGAAGTATTCGGATTCAACAAAAAATGGCTGGAAGAATTCGTCGAAAAATACAACCGGCGGGTCGGACTGCCCTATATCGCCTGCACGAATCCCAACATAGTCACCGAGGAATACGCCGACCTTCTGGCGGAGTCGGGCTGTGGCAAGGTGGACATCGGCGTGCAGACGATCAACCAGGAAAAACGCCGCAACATTTACAACCGCCGTGAAACGACCGACAGGATAAGGCGCTCGATTGAGATTCTCAAAAGCAGGAATATATTCGTCGCCGCCGAAAACATTACCAACTTTCCGACAGAAAACGAGGACGACCTGCTCGAGATGGCCGAGTTCTACAACGAAGTCCGGCCCGACATATTGAAAGTGTTCTGGCTGCGATACTTTCCGAGCACCGAAATAATTCAAATCGCAATGGACCACGGCGTGCTGACCGCTGAGGATGTAGCCCGTATCAACTCGGGCGACGACCTCGGCTCGATCACCATCGACAGCGCGTCGCCGCTGCTCCAGCGACAGTTCTACCTGCTGTTCGTGCTTATCATGATACTGCCGAAGCGCTGGATAGACAAAATCATCCGGCGGCGCTGGTATCGACGTTTCCCGACATCCGTCATCCCCGGCATAGCATACACCGCCGCGCGGCTCCTGATGCGCAAGTCGCCCGACGCCGAGATCATGATGCTCCAGTACGCCGCGCGCTACAAACACTACCTCAAAAAATTCTTCGGGCTCGACGCATGACAAACAGCGTGGGTGCGTTTGCGCCTGTCGATAAGTCAAGGAGACGCTGAGCCGGATTAAGAGTGACACATGAAATTGATATTGCGGCCATTAGCAATTTATAGCGATGATAAAAACATCCCGGAACTTTTCAAGCCGGAATCAACGAATTGACAACAAACTTGTGTATGGATAATATTCAACGAGATATTAACAAACGCAGATAAGGATATCGTGCCGCCGGGTCGGCGGCACACACACGAAGGGAACGCGGAACATGGGATACATAACGATAGAAAAGCACGGCAAAGTCGCCCTGATGACAATGAATTATAAGAAGGAAAACAGGTTCAACCCGGAAGTTATCGATGAAATGATGGGGCAACTCGATGAGATCGAAGCGGACGACAGCCTGGGCGCGATCGTGGTGACGGGCGGTGATCCTAAATTCTTTTCCAACGGACTTGATCTTGAATGGATGATGGCGAATTTCAACAACAAAGATGTGATTCTGGGCTATCTTAAGAAAATCAACGACATGTTCAAGAGATGGTGCCTGTATCCGAAACCTACGGTGGCCGCGCTGAACGGACACACCTTCGCCGCCGGGCTTTTTATGGCATCATATATGGATTTTCGATTTATGCGAGAGGACCGCGGCTGGATATGTATGCCTGAAATGGACATTAACATACCGCTCCTGCCGGGAATGATAGCAACATGCCAGGCGGTGATGACAAATGCGGGTTTCCGGGAATTATATTATACCGGCAAGCGGATGAACGCTACCGAAGCGATGAAGATAAATTTCGTAGACGAAACTTATTCGATGGACGAACTTGTTCCCAAAAGCATAGAATTCGCGGCGGAACTCGCCAAAAAGAAAACCGCTACTTATGCGGAAATGAAAAGGCGGATAAGGGAATATATAGCAGTGATACTCGATGAGGAAGACCCGAAGTATTTCGAAACGACACTGACTTTTTCCATGCCGTCATAGCAGATCGGCGGGCGGGCGAAAACCTGAATTTTACATGCGCATCTAAGTAATGGCCCGGATTTCTCACAAAGAAATCCTGAGGAATCGCGATAACATCCATTCTCACGATTCCAGCCCATATCTGGTCAGGTGCGAATCTGAAAAATGCGTACCTTGCAGATAACATCCATTCTCACGATTCCAGCCCATATCTGGTGAAATATGCGGGATAGCGCCGTTTGACATACAATCATTTCCATACTTGTTCGACATCGCCTGCACTGAACCTGTCGAACCTCCTGGCGTACTCCGCCGCCGCCGCCCGCATCTCTTCAAGATCGGATTCCGTGTAGCTGAACGTCGACACAACATTCATGCTGTTGCCCTCATCAAACACAATCTTATATCTCTCGATATCCCTGTAGTAGCCGGTATCGTGAAAAACCTTGAGCTCAAAAATATTTATATCGGCATCCAACTCCGCACAGAATTCCAGCGTCTCACGAAATCCTTCCACAGTATCGCCCGGAAGCCCCATTATAACTGAAACAGAGGGCCTTGTGACCGTATTCAGCATATCGATTTTTCTTGCAAACTTTACTCTGTCCACTCTGCGCCCAACTGTCTTGAATGTCCCGGGTGTTAATGAATTCAGTCCTACCGATGCCTGCAAAACATTCACACGCGACATCTCACTGATCTGATCCGGCGTTATATAATCCGCATGAACTGCGAAAGTGAAACTCAGTTGACCTTCAGGATCAATACTTTCCGCCGTTCTGAAAAAGCCCGCCGCATGTTCCGAATTATAATTGATTGCCGCATCGCAAATATCGACATCGGTTTTCCCGTTGCTTTTTGCCCAGAGTAATTCTTCCCTGAGAAAATCCATACTGAAAAATCTAAGGGGCGCCCGGCACATTCCCATAATGCAGAAAGAGCACCTGTGGGGACATCCCCTGCTTGTCTCGATATACAGGCGGTCACCGGGCGGCATTCCAAGGTTCATCGTATACGGCGACCCCAGTTCGTCCAGATTCGCGACAGGCGGCGCATCTTCAATAATCACAGGTTCCCGGCATGATACAAGCTCCTCTTTTTCTAATATCGGCGCGATATAACATCTTTTCCTGCCGTTCAGGTATGAATCAACAAGATCGAAGAATACTTTTTCGCCCTCGCCGATAATTACGTAGTGGGGGCTTTTCGATTCCGGAGCAAACTGCCTGTACCTTCCCGCGCTCGGACCGCCGACCACCACCAGCGTTTCCGTGAGCAGTTCCCTGGTCCTGGATATAAGGTAATCGACTCTTTCCACATTCCACAAATACGCCGATAAGGCCAGTACGTCGGGATATATTTCAACCACCTGCTTCAAATCATCTGTTATGTCTCCTGCCACATATCTGTTTAATTTGTGTATTCTTGCATTCAGGCCTTTTTTGAGCGAATGCGCCGCGATTCTATCGAGTCCGTAGCAATAGGTATCCTTATGATAAATGTCAAGTTTCGACAGCCCAAGCAGGCAGACGATATGAGTTTTCTTCATTTCAGAACTTTTCCCGCTATCTGATATTCTGCAATACATGATATACTATAACAATAATGTGATTTCGAATAAATATGCGGCTTGTTTTCACATGGAAAGCATGAATAACCGATAAGCTTCAGTGAAAGATTGTGAATTTTCATGTTCTGTACTATAATAGATCGAAGAGTTATATAACCATTTATATATATAATCACATCGCTCGGAGATGGAAATATTTATTTTTCAGAATGATCGCTTCAACAGGCTTTGATAAAGTGTTGAGGAATCCTGGGAGGGCCGGCAAAAAATGAAGAACGGCGGTAACGGTGTGGAAATGCACTTCAGCACGAAGTTGTTTCCAGCGGAAGCCATATTGGGCGCATGCCACAAATTCCTGGCGAAATGCTATGTGCGTGTTGATTACGACGAAAGCGACGCCAGAAAAATTATTGTGCAGCTTAAACCAAAAGACGGAGAAACCATAGACAATCTGGAAAGTGAGTTCCGGGATGAAGCGTTGGACTACTCGGTGAAATTGAAGATATTAAAAGGCACATCAAGAGTCAGGGACCAGATATTTCACATCGTGTTCAACCCGGAACGCATATCCCTAGCTTCGGACAACTTGCAGACGGAACTGGACACGGAGAGCAGGGCGGAGGTATTCAAACTCAACGACAAAATGGAAAAACTTCTTGCCGATATCGAGGAAGAGGAAGAATCGTTCGACTACGAAGACGATCCGCTCGGCATCGCGACGCCCTGGGAAGAAAAATACGGACAGCCCGACAATATACTTGACCCCCGGCAACAAATCGAGGATCAGGCGAAAAAGGGGCTGGTGATACCGACATTGAACGGAGAAGTCGTTGAAAGTTGATTTTGACAAAAGGATTTACAAATTGAGCGCTGTAAAAGAAGCAGTAAAAGATTACGGCGGTTTCGCTGATTTCACTATTTCGGACACCGGGCGAAAAATTGACGTAAGCGTCGAAAATATTGATTATTCCGATCATGAAAATTTCATAGATGAATTCTGCAATTACGTGATATACAAGATGGGCGGAAAGTAATGAACGGCATCGCAATTAAAAAAGTTAAACAAAAGCACTTTGAGAAAATGGTGCCTTTCAGCTTCAGGAAAATAGGCGGCTATGTTCTGATAGTTAATGAATACGGCAATTACTTATTTCTCGAAGAGCCGGATTTCAAAGACCTTGTCGAAAACGGGCTCCCCTACGGTAATCGCCGGCTGATGGAAGATTTCCAGAAACACAATATGATCTTCACGAAGGAAACAAGAGCGGGTGTGGTGGATAAGGCGCTGAAACGATTCAGGGACCCCGCCCACATTACCAATCTGCATATCATAATCGCCACGCTGAGATGCAATCTGAAATGTCTTTACTGCCAGGCGAATTCTGTGCCGGGCAGCACACACGGCACAGACATGTCGATAGAAACCGCCGAGAAGGTGGTGGACACGATCTTCCAGGCGCCTTCGGAAGTTCTCAGCATAGAGTTCCAGGGCGGCGAACCGCTGCTCAACTGGGAAGTTGTCAAACACATAATCAAATACGCGAAAGAAGTTAATAAAGTAAAAAACAGGTCGATAAGTTTCAACATAGTATCAAACCACACCCTGATAGATGACGAGAAACTTGATTTCCTTGTCGAGAACGAAGTTGTGATGTGCATGTCGCTCGACGGACCGGACTACGTACACAACAAAAACCGCGGCGATAATCATGCGCTTGTAGTTAAAAACTACAGAAAAGTGTTTGACCGCTATGTGAACGAAGGACTCGAGAGACTCCCGGCGCTGATAGGAACCGTTACAAAACATTCACTGCCTTATGCAAGGGAGATTGTAGACGAATATCGTTCGCTTGGGTCGAATTCCATATTCGTGCGGCCCCCCACCACGCTGGGCGTAGCTCAGAAAAACTGGGAGAAAATAGGAATAACCACAGATGAATTTCTCGAATTTTATGCAGAGATAATTGATTATGTGCTGGAGATCAACCACGGCGGCACATACTTCACGGAGACATTTGCGATATACATACTCAGCAAGGCTATCGCAGGCCACGAACCTGGTTATGTGGATTTAAAGTCTCCGTGCGGCGCGGCACTCGGACAGCTTGCATACAACTACAACGGAGACGTGTATACATGTGACGAAGCCCGAATGCTCGGGCACCTTGGCGACGATACATTCAAGATAGGCACTTGCGGCGAGTCCACATACACCGACCTGATCATGCACAAGGCGACTAAAGCCGTATGCCTTGCTTCGACTATAGAATCGACACCCGGTTGCTCGATGTGCGTCTATAAACCTTATTGCGGTATATGTCCCGTGCAGAATTATCACGAGAGCGGTGAGTTGTCCCCAAATGTTTTCACTACAAGAAGGCACAAAATAAACGAAGGTATTATGGATATCCTGTTCGAGCGACTCCTCATCCCGGAAAACAGTGCCGTATTCCTTAAGTGGATCGAAGACTATGTCGGCAAAAGAGTGCAGGACGACAATGCAGTGATCCCGGATAACGGGAGTGAACGAGACAATGTTCCGGAAGAAAAAGAATGCGAATGCGAGAAAAGCAATTAAGCACGGATAACTGATGTCGGCAAGACAACACGACCGTTATGTTGTTAACTTAAAAGACCTTTGATGCAGCAAAGGGAAAAGTAAAAAAAGGTGTGTCATGAGCGAAAAAAAACGCAACGAAGTATACGGTAGCGCTTCAGTCAAACAGGGTGTCAAAACGATACTGCCCTCGGTGAAGGATGACGTGCTCGAATATTTCACCAATGAAGAAGCAAAGATATCGCCCAAAAACATTCTCACCGGCACACTGGCGATTGCCGCCATCGGTCTGCTCTCCGACCCCGCGTCGTCTATTCACACCAGCGCTCATTCCAGTGTTGTTCAGCATATCAACCAGGCGGGGTCCAGTTCGCACTCCAATGTTTCCGCCGTCAACAGGCACACAAACATAAGTTCGCACGGCAGCATGGCAGCATCGTCCAGACACAGCAATGTTGTCAGCGATCATTCCAGCAAAGGCAGTGTGAATGTACATAACAGCATCAACAATCATTCGAACATGAACTCCAACAGCCATGCAAGTACGGCAGCCACAAACACCGTTGTCGACACACACTCCAACAGCGCACTCACAAAAGGCAACATGCACAACAGCGCCTCACAGGGCACGCACTCCGCCTGGACGGACCACAGCAACACAGCCCCCACAACACATGCCAGCAGGGCCGCATCCAGCAGGCACACAAGCATGTCGCCTACAAATGCACACACAAACTACAGCACACACTCGAACGCTTCAGCCGCGGCGGCACACTCGAATTCGAGCAGACATGCCAGCAGGAATGCGATCAATAACCACTACAGCCTTAACAGTCATACAAGCGGAACCGGTGTCAGTGCCCACTCGAGCATCACTGCTGTGAACGCTCATTCGAATTCCAATGCGCATTCTTCACACAGCTCGCACGCTTCATGGTAATGATAAGGGAATACAGTGATTTTAAAACAACAAAGATTTAAAAGCAACAAAGCAAGATGTGTAACCTGAATTGAACGGATCATTGAGCCAATTGGCTCCATTAAAGAACGCAAAACACAAGTTGATGTCCGGAGGCGATAGAAATGGCGGATAAAAGGAAAAAGACAGGCAGGGATGGCAACATTTCGCCTGACAGCAAACTCAAGCCCGGCGCTGGTAAATTGCTTCCCTCCATCAAAGAAGATGTGCTTGGTTA
Source organism: bacterium (assembly GCA_024278215.1). Taxonomy (GTDB): domain Bacteria; phylum UBP15; class UBA6099; order UBA6099; family JAJRTR01; genus JAJRTR01. Next base: position 19,815 of record JAJRTR010000067.1, on the reverse strand, counting down.
CTTCAAGAATGAAGAAGCCAAAATCAGCTCGAAGAGCATCCTTACAGGAACGCTTGCGGTGGTGGACATCGGACTGGCGAGCGACCCGGCCGCAGGCTGGCATACAAACATCCATTCCAACATCGTCAGCCACGGAAGCCAGGCAGCAAGAAGCACTCATTCGAGCGTGATAGCCGTGAACAAACATCTTAGTGACACCAGCCACCGCAGTTCGAACGCGATCAACTCTCACGTCAGTGCCAGCGACCACACCAGTTCCGCCGCCCTGAACAACCATTCAAGCCTCAACAACGCTACAAGCTATCCGGTAAGGTCCGTACACTCCAGTTCGGGACACACAAGCGCCGCGGCTGTTCACTCGAACAACAGCCTGACAAAAGGCAACATGCACAACAGCGCCTCGCAGGGCAAACACACCGCGTGGACTGCTCACGACAATTCGAGCCTCACATCACATGTGAATGCCGCGGGTACAAACACACATACCAGTATCCCCGCCGTATCCGATCACGCTTCATCTTCCGCCCATGCGAGCACCGTCGCCGCCGCAGACCATGCCAGTGTGAACAGACATTCCAATACCGGCGCCATAAACTCCCATGCCAACTCCAATTCACATGGGAACAGAGCCGCCGTTAACACACACTCGAATATCACAGCGATCAACAATCATGTAAGTTCTAACAAGCATTTCTCACATGCTTCTCACGCTTCATGGTAACATATTGATAATAATTGACGTATAGTATCTTACGACTGAAATTCTACGCAGGATGGTAAAGAAATGCTGAAAAGAGATCGGTGAAAGCTGGAGCTGCCAGTTACAGGCGTTTCCGAGGTAGACCTTGGAAACGATGAAACTCTGTGTGCCGTGCTCAAACCGCATTTGTTTGGGCACGAAAATGCGGCCTGTTGGATTCCGGCTTTGCCGGGTCAGGACAGTCCCGGCAGGTAAATTTATTAAAAGGTGGGCGAGATGAAAAAGAGAATGAAAGGAACAGCGCAGACCGGCACGGCGGGATTACAGTCCCCAAAAAGGAAACTGCCGGGAATAGTTGAAGATGCACTGTGCTATTTCACAAAAGAAGAGGCGAAGATCACATCGAAAAATGTTGTGACCGGTGCCATGGTTTTCGTCGCGCTGGGAATTCTTATCGACCCGCAGGTCGCAAGGTCGGCACACGAAAGTATGCACGTCAGTTATAATGCCCACACAAACAGGGCCGCCCAGTCGGGGCACACGAGTGTCGCCGCTATTGCCCAGCATTCCAACGCAAACACGCACGCCAGCCAGGTCGCAAACAGTGTGCACTCAAGCTCAGGCGCGCACACAAGCACCGCAGCCGTAAACGCCCATAACAGCTACAATAAAAATATCGCCACATCTGCTATAAATAAGCACTCCAGCAAACCGGCGATCAATGCGGCCGCCGTACACTCGAGCGGCGGGGTCACAAAAGGCAATATGCACAACAGCGCCTCGCAAGGCAAACACTCCGCATGGACAGCACACGGAAGCGCGACTACCGGCAATCACGTCAACACGGCGGGCACAAGTGTTCACAACAATGTAAGCGCCACCCATGCCAGCACCAATGTCAATACTCACGGCAATGCCAATGCTATAAATAATCACAGGAACTATGCGACACACGCCAGCACTAACGCAATAAACAGGCACACGAACCTTAGCACACACGCCAACACCGGCTCTGCGAATACTCACGCCAGCATTGCTGCCGCCAACTCGCACAGCAGCGCGAACAGCCACGGTTCGCACGGCTCGCATTCATCGTGGTAACATCTTTTCCACCTGGTTCGGCAATATCATTTCCATCGATGGAAAACAGGGAGAATGCAACTATAATTTACTGTTTCAAAAATAACAACGGGTTCAACCCGATAAGATCAGATATATCAGGTTGAAAAATAATATTATGGCAAGTTTTTCATATCTTCAGATCACACGTTTATGTAACCAGCAATGCAGATTCTGTTCAAATCCGGAGAATCAGAATTCCATAACATTGTCCCAGGGCAAAAAGTTTATCGACTCGACAATTGCCGACGGCGATTACCTCGGCGTTCTGCTCACAGGCGGCGAACCGACCCTGTCCGATGATCTGCCGGAATATATCGAATATTGCGCTTCAAGGAAATTCGGCTGTCGCATTATCACAAACGGCCAGAAACTGGCAGACATGGCCTATCTGAAAAAACTTAAGGATTCCGGCCTGAAACTTGTAACAATGTCCGTCTACTCCGACGATGCCGGTGTCCAGAGCTTTCTCACCGGCAATCAGGATTCGCTCAAGAATTTCGAGCAGGCCGCGCGCAATATAAAAAAAATCGGCGGCATCAAGCTCGATATAGCGATAACGATCAACAAGTACAATTCCGACCACCTGAGCCGTATCGTCGGCCACATAAAAAAGAAATTCTCTTTTGTAAAACATATAACCTTCAATAACCTCGACCCGCTGATGAACCGCGCCTCGCAGAACACCGATACAATCCCCATGCTGAATGATTTCGACATACAACTCGACAGATCGGTAAATTTGATCGAAGAATGGGGAATGTCCTGCCGCGTCGAACGCGTTCCCCTGTGTTACATGAGCGGTTTCGAGCACTTATCGACCGAGACCAGAAGGATCGTTAAAAACGACAAATGCAGGATACTTTTCCTGGACGAAAAAGGTGAAGTAGACAAAAGAGACGGTGACAGGTTTTACGGGAAAACCGATTGCTGCAAAGTGTGCTACCTGAACGAAATATGTGCAGGTTTGTATTCCATGGACGAACACTACACATCCAGAGAATTGTATCCTGTGTTTTACACAACGAAAGAAGAAGTTTCAGAAAAAATCTTAGCAGGCGCATCGTAACATAGAAACGCCGCCCTTATAGGAATGTCGGAGATGTGATTTTATGGCAATGCCGAACAGACTTGACCTGAAAGTTGGTTATAGATGCAACAACTACTGCAAACATTGTGTTATCGGCGACAAAAGATTTTTTATTCCCGACCGCACAACGCAGCAGATAAAGGATGTCCTCTATGCGGAAAAAGACGACTACCAGGAAGTCGTGCTGACCGGTGGTGAATTCACTGTCAGAAACGACTGCATGGAAATTCTCGAATATGCTGCCGGACTCGGATACAACATACTTATCCAGACCAATGCCCGGCGATTCGCTTACAGCAAGTTCTGCGACGAATTCCTCGCCGCTGGTAAAGGCCGCATACAAACCGTTACCGCGGCACTGCTCTCCGCTAACGAATATTGCCACAATTACCTGACCGGCGCCAACAGCTACAGACAGACAGTAAAAGGAATATACAACCTCACAAAGAGAAAACAGTCGGTTTCGATAAACACTGTCGTTACAAAAACAAATTTCAGGACATTCCCCGACCTCGCCACTCTTCTCGTGCGGCTTGGAGTCGATGTGTTTCAGTACGCTTTCGTGCATGTGCTCGGCAGCGCAGACAAAAACATACTTTCCGTGCTCCCGAAAAAATCGCTTTGCGTACCTTATATAAAAAAGGGCATCGACATAGGAAGAAAAGCAGGTGTGCAGGTCTTTGTGGAAGCCGTACCGTTCTGCTTCATGCAGGGATATGAAAAGCATGTGTCGGAAAACTATATCCCGCACGTCAAGCTTAACGACGTTACCAATGTCGTTAACGATTTCGAATACATCAGAAAAAATTTTGAAAAGGAAAAAGCCCCAAAATGCAAGAAATGTTTATACTACAACATCTGCGAGGGGCCATGGCTGCAATATCCGAGGACTTACGGATGGAGCGAATTTGAACCCGTGACAAAAAAATAGAGTCGGACATGCGTATTGTGAAAATCACAGGTTTCAACGATAATCCGACCGGGACAATATATACTTATGCCTAATGACAGCGACATTTATTTTGGTGATTATTCCCCGACCTATCTCAACGAGATTTACCGGGCAAGAGGCAGCCACGGACAGATATTCCTCTACTATGCGCTGCTTGCGGACCTTAAACCCGCGCTCGACGACTGGATATATGTGGACAAGCTGGACGAATTCATCAGCGCCTGCGAGAAGTATTCTCTCGTTGTCGAAACGGAATCGGTTTTTTACGACGAAGGCTGGTCATACGATGTCAGGTCCGCCATCGGCAGCGAAATGCTCACTACAACTATCGCACAGGGCGCACCGGTAGATGCAGGCTATTACGGACGGGTTCATCTCTACGTTTCTAAATCCGGAGAAACGCTCGACCGTATAAAACGAACCGGCTGGTATCCTGTCTGCGTCAATAACAGGATAGTCACAAAACCGATTATCGACTATTACTGGTTCGGCGAACACCTCGGATACCCGAAATGCTGCATCGACTTCTTCGCGAAATTCAACAACCACAACGCATATCGCAACACGCTGATGAAACCTTTCGAAAATACTAAAACCAAACCGAATTACCTTTGCAACTCGCTTGTCAAAGATTCATTTTGCTACTTATACCACATCCCATGCAGTTTCGATTGCACGGCGACCGCCGAACTTTCCGCAAAACTCAGAGCGTTCATTCAACAATATGATCCCACTTATGTCGAGATCATCGACAGGCACTTGAAACTCAATTTCCTTGTTTTCAGAGAAAGAGATATTTACGCATTCGACGGCAGGCCCGAGGGCAACATACTTAAATACAACAACGGTGGTTTTGTCGACAAATATCTCTATCCCGGCATACTCGAAGACATCTTCAGGCAGGGCGATACTCTTGAAATACTCGACGACAGAATTTTCGTGCATGCCGGCGACCGAATGATAAAAATGATTCTAAAAACTGAAACGGAGCCATGGTTTTTTATATCCTTTGCCGATGATTAACTCTTATGACGACATCCTGAACGAAGTTCTGAACAAAAACTTCGACATGCCCTACCACCGCAATCTGAACGACTATTCGTTCAATATCGTTAACGATATGAGCTTTTTCACACACATATCACTGCTCTCGTATAGAGAACCGGAAGAGTATCGCCGCTTGAAAGATTTCATCGAGTCTTACAAGTCCGACTTCAGGTCCGACATTTACGTCGCGATCAAAGCCTATTGTCATTATGTGGAAAAGGAGTTTGACAAAGGCATAAAATTGATCTGGGAACTCCTCGATAACAGCCCGTCGAATATTGACAACTGGATAGACCTTTCCTTTTTTATGGCCTACATCCCCGACGGTTACGATACTTTTCTCAACATGCGTTTTCACCTCTATCATTACATCAGGAACTATTTCAAATACAACTTCCACACACTTGACTTCAGGTCTCTCAACATATTGTCGGCAATAGTGCGGCAGGAAGCACAAAAGCCCGAAATAAGAGAAAACTACAACAAGGAAGTCAAGTTCGTTACCGAATATCTATTCATCAACGGCAACTGCAACAACAACTGCGTCGGATGCCACATCCCGGCAGATCTGAAAGGTTATGACTTCGATGAAAGAGTTTCAAAACACAATTTCATGCCTTTATCAAAATATATATATTGCAAGGTAAGACAAAAAGCACTGAAAACACTGGTCATCAAGGGCGGCGAACCTACTCTTCACAAGAGCTATCTCAAGGTCATGAAAATGGTGATGGCGATAAGACCCGATATTCGCGTGCAGGTGAACACCAATGGTCGGATATTCTGTAATCCCTCATTCAGAAAAAGGCATAACGAACTCAAAAGTGACAGTCTGATATTTGAAGTGTCACTTTTTTCCTCGGACCCGAAAATACACGATGCACATACACGTACTGATAACAGCCTGTCGCAAACATTGCAGGGACTCGAAAACCTGCTCGAAGATGAAAACAAATCAAGAGTCAATATCAAACTCACCCCGGAAAGCATCGGCACGCTCGGCGACACAATCCAGTCAATTGTCGACAAATACAGCGGAAACAGAGACTTCGAAGGAATCGTCCTGTCTCTTCCCTATCCCAGCGCGGGCAATCTCGACCGCTATACGGGATCAGCAGTCAGGTCTCTATATACTGAGGCCGCCAAGGTACTTGAAGGTTTCAAATCTGTGGAACCACAAATCAGGTTTACCAATGATATACTTGCGAATATCTGATGGCTTTCCACCGTAAGCAATGTCGCATGTATCAATAAAAACCTATCACGCACCACACAATATCATTCATCAGGCAGATACAAAATATAACTTATTATATTCATCATCGAGCGGATATTTATGTTCCTTTCGTCCCCCCCGGCCTTTCCTTTTCGCAGAGAAGCGAATATATATCCGGGCCGCAAATAAAACATAATGTAAATCAATCTGAATACCTGTTTCCATACAAACCGTTTTCGTTTCCGGGTCTTCTCCACATCATAGAGCGATGATCCCGGTCTTGGCGAGTATAGATTAAATGATGCGTAATCGGAATCGAGACGCCGCGCCAGCCTTAGTGTTTTCATCGCCCCAGCCACGACTTCGCCCGGCAGCCCCACGATATAGTGCGCTCCGATCGCTATGTTATTCCTTTTCAGCGACGCGAATGTTTTTCTGACGTGATCCATATCGAATTTCTTTCCGACTCCCGCGGCCATGTCCGCATCCGCTGTCTCTATCCCCATTTGCAGTAGCCGGCAGCCCGCCTCCGAATACATCTTAATTGTCTCTTCATCGAGCAGGTCGACTCTCGCATAAGTGTTCCATGTCAGGCCCCGTGTTTCCGCGCTGAGAAAACTGCACAACTTCTCGCGGCGGGAACGACTCGTTCCGAAAGTCATATCCTTGAAAAATATATGCCTGACTCCTTTTTCGTACAATCCTGATATTTCATCGGTCAGATTATCGAAGTCTCGGAAACTGAACCCGATTGACTTTACACCACTATTGCAGAACGCGCAGGAAAAGGGACAGCCGAACGAAGCGAGCACCGCAGAATAACCGTGCTGCGCAAACGGGAAACTATACTTTTCTGAAGGAAAAGCTGAATGCAAGGGAAACGGATATTTGAATTCATGCCGAGATGATTTTATCTTTGAAATTATTCCATCTTCCGTCCGAAAAACCATACCTGATATCTCGTCGAACACGGAATGCAAATAGTAGACAATATCTCTGGTTGTAAAATCAAGAAGCACAGCATCAATACAGTCATGTTTTTCAATAAACACTGCTGGTTTATGGAGCACGACATCGCCGGACACAATAATTGTTGCGCCGGTATTGCTCTTAAGTGTTTTCAGAAATTGCAGGTCGGTTTCAATCGTTTTCGATCCGATGAGCGAATATACCGCTTCAGGTTTCGCGTCGCGGATTGTCCTTATCACCGTTGCCACACCGGTCTTTTCCGCTACCGCGTCAATAATCCCGACACTGTATTGTTCGGAAAGAATACCACTCTGCACAAGCAGATCAACCGGTTGCCAGAGATAGCCTGTTTTCGAGAATGTACAGCAATAGTAATCACGCAGAACAAGCCGTTTTGATGGGGGATTGACAAGGTATATTCGCGATTCTTTTTCTTCCGGAACTGTCATCAGTTGCTATTCGGGGGTAAAGAATATCTGTGTATCGTCTGTGTACACCGTTGGCTTTTCTTTCTCTCCGGTATGTGTTTTTCCCTTGTAAGCTCCAAAAGCTATAACTCCGTTGGGCAGATACCCGATGTCATCCAGAGGAACGCGCCCTTCCACCGTGAGTTTTCCGACACCGTATTTCTCGTATGTATACGTGGCTTCCTTTTTGGTATTATCCGCCCCTCGGATGCAGGACTCTCCCAGAGAAGCGCCCTGAACGCCCTCGTAAACTATCATGTTTATAAAATGGTCGCAACCTTCATCACCGGTGTCGTTCTTCAGGGTTAACGAATACAATCCACGTGACGTCTTTTCGCCGTTTGACGCGGCAGCCGTCCGCGGAAGGTCCATTCTCCAGTACAGATACATTTCATCTCTTGCGAAATACAGCGATTCAATACGTCCCCAGACTCCGGAACCACCTTTCACAACAGGCTTTTGTATCAGACACGGTCTGATACCCACCCAGTCGGATATATCGCCGTCCGGCGTAATACTCCGCTTTGCTACAACACATTTCTTCCTTTTTCTGTCTACAAGACGCCACTTGCCGCCAATCCTCCTGACCGTATTTATCATATTCCATGAATCGCTTGTAACTTCGCCGCCGGCGCGTGACGTCAATAAAAGTTTCTCCGAAGTCTCCACTTCGGCGCTGTCACCGTCCACCCTGACACGAGCACATTCAACATCAAATTTATTCATCTCGAATTTTCGGTTTATTTCTTCGATAAACTTCTGAATACCGTTATAGTCATATACTTTGTCGCCAACAATGATCTGCACATCGTTGGTTATGTAATCAGCAACACCGGAAGGATCGTTATTGGTGAATGCGGCGATGAATTTTGTGATCATAGACTTCAGATCATTAACTTCGACGACTGTATCTCCTTCAGTACTGTATGTGTTGATGAGATCACCAAGAGAGAGGCTAAAATTCTTGTCGTTCAGCAACAACGCTACCGCGGCGGAAGGTGTTTCTACGCCCTGAAAATCAACGTTCGCCGCGAGGGTGGCAAGCTCTTTATTTATCAACCGTATTTCATCGGCGGTAAAACTATTTGTCGGGCTACCGGATTTGATAACCTGTTCCACAATCACTTCCGAAACAGGATCGATATCGACATGCGGGCCGTCGGCAACTGCGCGAAGCCTGGCGCCGGTCGTCGCCGCTTCAAGAATAAAATCCGTATATGCTGCGGATTCTCCCGAATCGAATTGCAAAACATATTCTCCGTTTTCATCGGTTACCGCTGTCGCAAGGGCGGTTCCATCGGTCGTGGTCACAGACACATCTATACCGGCAACGGCGCTGAGCGAGCCGATCCCCTCAGTTTCTCCCGGCTCGGGCGCGCCCCACCTGACTACTCCTGCTATCTCCTTGCTGTATGCCGCTGTTCCCATCCCGATAACGCACAGGATTATCAGTATCAGCTTTTTCACAACTTCACCTTCTACACTTCAGGGTTTTGCTGCAAACGCCCTTTATCATCAATATGATTGTCGAGCAAATAAATCCAATACACATAAATATCGGATTAATGATTACATTATCATTATAAAGCACAAGCTGAACTCAATGCAATGTAGAATAGCAGCTTTGCACCACGTATGCAGTTGATTTATGTTGCAAACAACTATTGGGGACGGTTTTCAACGATCCTGTGAACGACATCCAGCAGTTCATAAACTTCGCGGCACATCTTATGTGCCCGAGAAGGAGATCCCAGTAAATCACATGCGCCGGGTTGATTCTCCCTCGCTCCGCAGTATCCTATCATAACAGCACATATACCTGTCGCATCGGGGGCACACTTCGCGGCTTCCGATTCGATGCTCCCTCTCCTGATTTCCGTCCTGTATTTCTTTCTGAAGCCGATATATGATACGGCATCATCTTTCAGACACGGAAACAAAACCGGTTCATCACCCATTCCCGAAATCGAGTGAAGCAGAATGACATTCCTTTCGATATAACCAGACACGCAGTCGTCGACAAGGCGGGTGGGTATCTTGCCGGAAAAACAATAAATCTGATCGTCGCGCCAGCCGCCCCATCCCTGAGCCAGCAGAGCAGAATATTTCGGCCCGAGCTCTTCCCAGAAGTCAGCATCCGACAACACTCTGTCATCGGGTATCGCCCAGCCCCAGACACATTCATTTATCTTATCCTCATCTCTGAGCCTTCCGCATTGCGAGATTATTGCCTTTGCGTATTCACGGGCTGAAGGGCCTTCTTTCGTGTAGTTCGAAAAAGCTTTTCCGAATCTCCAGTAACAGTATGACGACTCTTTATCGTACAGTAATACATTCGCGGATTTCGCAATTGAAATATTCAACAGAGTTCTTAATGGAAACAGCAGTACCGCGACCAGAATAATACATATAACGGTATTAGTTACGGCAGCGGCTTTTTTATCGTTGAGCAAGTCCAGCAGATCATTAAATTGTATGGCACCGATCATGAAAAGCAACGGCATAAGGTATGTGAAATATAATGTCAGGTTTCCTGATGAAAATACGATTATTGCAGTATATAGCGGGATAGCCAAAAAGCAAAGAATATAAAGAAGCAATCGTTTTTCGTTTGCATTACCGTCTTTGCCTGCATTTCTTCTCAGTTGCGCAACAGCTAATACCATAATAACTGCAAAAAAAGCAACAAGCCATATTCTCCCGTCAAACTGAAATACTGTCTGTTTCCATACACTATGAAAGAACCTTACAAAAGACCCACTTTTCGCCAGCCTTGACTCAAACACACCCTGAAGATATTTTACATTCATCAGGTGAGTAGCAGCCATGAAATATATTAGAGGGGAAAGGCCGGCAACAAGATAAAACACACACACTACATGGTGTCTGATACCTTTTCGTTCCCGGTGGATTGCCACCTGATTTTTCAATGTAATATTCATCAGCAAACAAAAAACGGTGAAGAAAACACATCCGAGATGGACAGAAGCGCCGAATCCCGATGCAAACATGAAATAATATAGATAGCGCTGCCTTCCGGTAAGTTTATATTCATAGAAACAGGTAAGGATAATCAGAGAAAAGAACAGACCGATTATGTGGTTCCCGACACTGTCGAGTGTCTGGTAGACAAAAAAACCCGAGCCGAAAAAGAAAAAGACAATGAAGAAAAATACGCCTCGGCCAGCCTTCGCGCGCAGCAACAAGCGGCAGCACAATACCAGCGTAAGGAATGAGAATAAAAAGGGAATCATTTCGAGCGAGATAGGTCTGAGCCCGAAAAGCCTGACCGGAATTACGGACAGTATCGACGCGAAGATTATCGAGTTTTCATAGTATTCAGGAGTATATTGTTCGATCGGAAACTGGAATCCGTTTTGTATGATCTCCTTCGCGACTGCTCCCGTGTGGCATTCTTCCATGCCTATAGGCGGCGGCATCCCCGCAAGCAGAATAAACCTGCAAGCGGCGTACAGGAGACATAACAGAAGCAGGACAAGTAGAGTCGAACCTGTGGTCAGTCTATGCGTATCCATTGCCTGTACGCCCGGTCGTCGGCGTGAGAAGAATACTATTTCGTTTTCTTCATGGGAAATCGTTGCATGGTCCGGCTGGAGACAAAAACAGACTGCAAGCGGATTCTCATCCCGGTCGTCGGCGCGTCCATTCTATTCCCCCATGTGCAAAACAACAGAATTCATATTGGATTGCATATTACTGTCCTGCAACTGTTCCTTCGCTATCACGAAACCTTTGGCCTGTATTGTTTTACCGATTTTCGACAGTTCATCGAGCGGCACCGCGCCTTCCACGTAACTGTCTCCAACATTGACCACATAACTCGTGTATAACAGGTCGTCTATGTAGCCGTCCGGGTCCTTCAGCATTATTTTATACATTGCGACAGGCACATCATTAAGATTGACGAAGCTGTCTATTCTGTTGCCCTGCTCATCGTTCAGGTCTCCGGAGAAGCTTATAACATATATGCCACTCGACAGTTCTTGTCCATCGTTTTTGTCTGAAAACAATTCATGTGCATCTTTATTATCTCCGGATATTTCCATTCTCCAGAAAAGATACCGGCCACTTTTTGCGAAGTAGATCGACTTGATCGGGTCCCACTGCGAGCCATCCGTTATCCCCGGCTTGGGCCTTTGCAGGATACATGGTCGAATGCCCACCCAGCCGGGTGTTGTGTCGTTTTCCATGTACGGCGCATTTTCGACGGTACAGTCTTTTCGCTTTCTCTCGGCAAGCTTCCATTCTCCGTTGATTCTCTTCAACCTGTTACCCATTATCCACGTTTCATCCATATCGTAATCGCCGTCGCGGTCGAGCATTGTAATACCTTCGGTAGTTTCAATCCACGCCGTGTCGCTGCTGATCTCCACCCTGTCGCACTTGATGTTGAAACCTGTGATCTCGAAATCTTCATTCAGTTTTTTAATGAACGCCGGCAGAGTTTCGTAGGTGTAAACCCGCCCGGCGATATAAACCTTCACATCGTCTGATATATAATTCCGCACTTCCGCCGGTTTGTTATCCTTAAAAGTTCCAATGAGGTCGCGCATGAAAGTTTTTAAATTCTCAACGTCTTCTACAGTGTCGCCTTCTGTTGAATATGTCATCGTAAGATCGCCCAGGGCCAGCCTGTATGCTTCATCGTTCAGTAGAATATCCACGGGGTCCGCCACCGAATCCGCACTTGAAAATGTTTTCTTTGAGGCCGCCTCGTACAACACTTTTTCGATCGTTTTTACTTCCTTAATGGAGAAATCGTTTTTCAGAACATGCACATCTAGGATAAGTCTCGCTAGTGATTCCGTAACCGGATTCACATCAACTATTTCTCCTGTCACGAGCGCCCTTAACCTGTACGCATCCGACTTCAGAGTCACAACCAGGTTGTCTTCGAAACTGTAGGCGTCCGGAATGTCGAGAGTGTAGCTGCCGTCTTTTCCTGTCTGTGTTTCATCCAGAAGATTGCCTTGTATGTCGTAAACACCGATGTCGGTGCCCTTTACGACAGCAAGCGCGTTGATCCCCTTTACATTGTCTTTTCCGGACGCAGGCAACCCATATCTCACCACACCAGTGATCACGGCGCATTGAGACGGCACGGACAGCCCGATAACAAATATCAATGTGTAAATGAATAAATGGAAGTCTCTTCTGTAGAACACTTATACCACCTTCTGATTGAAAACAAGTCGCTTCGCACCACAACGATTGATCAATTCGTAATCGTCGTATATGTTTTATATAATAACTCAATATTGACCAATTGAAAAACTTCAAACGTATTTGGCGGGTTGCGCAAAGAACGATATGTATGAAAAAGTGATATACCATCTTGACGATCAGGGATATCTTTACGACCGGTTTATCAATTCGCCGGCAGGAGAATCTTTCTATAATTTCAGGTTTGCCTGTTTCGTGATATGCTTTCTGCTCCTGGCGGTTTCTCTCGTGTTTGCAGTAGTATACCGACCGGGAACCGCGAGCATCGAAGCCGTTAGACCACACACTGAAAAAGCGGCACGCCTGCCCTGGATAGTAATTGTCTTACCAATTGTTTTTCTCACTTTTCTTTTTCTTTTAAGAAACCATGTCGCATTCGCCTACATGGATTTCTCATATTTTTACGAGGGAAGCTTTTCAGGCTTCAGGGAATTCCTTATTAAGAAGCAATACCTCTCGAACATACACGCGCCCGGATACCTCCTGATAAGCTGGTGCATAAGGTCCTTTTTGGGAGGCGCCCGCGAAGCGTATCTGATTGTCAACTTCCTCGCGCTTGCAGCCGCCATAGTACCAGCATACAAACTTCTTGCGAGAAATCTCAGCCGCGAATCCGCAATTTTCGCGACACTTTCTTTTTATCTTTCCCCGATTATCGTTTATACTTTTTTTCGAATATCGCCATACGCTATAATCGCCTTCCTTTTCATTTATCTTGCTTATTTCTATATCGTTTTCATTGAAACCGGTCGGAAATCAGCTGTTTTCGGAATGCTTGCCACCGCTTTTATTCTCCCTTTCATGCACGTGCTTACGTTTGCCGGAATCTTCATTTTTCTTATTGCTTTCTTTACATCGTTCATGAAGACGCATGCCGCAAAGCAGCGTAACGCAGGGTATTTCGTCGCAGTCGTGACGGCGGCGCTGGGATCGATACTTTTCAACACGGGACACATTTTTGTCTTCAAACGCGCGCTTGTGTCAATATCCGCGCCCGCAACGGAAAGGCTGAATGTTTATTTCCAGACAGCCGCCGGCAATCTGGATTTCATACCACTCTGCACAACGTTTATTCTTAACATCTATTCATCGTTCCTGACACTTAATCCACTTCCGGCAATTATCACCGGTTCGCTATTCGTTGCAGGTGCAATCGCCCTGGTCAGGCATGGCAAAAACGGACTGCTTTTTTCACTTCTTGGAATTGCGTCAGGTGGTGTGCTCATCGCGACAGACGCGCTCAACCATGTCGATTTCAACGGCTATCCAATGTCATACAGGCATCTTGCGATGATGTCTTTCTTTTTTCTGTATGTCGTATTCTTTGCGGCAGAGCGTTTCGGCAAATTGTTTTCAAGGAATAACAATATCTCTGCTTCCATGCCATGCCTGCTGATTCTTATCCTTTTTATTTTCAATCTCCCCGGTGTTCTGAAATCCATGCAATCGCCGGACATGTTCTCAGCGTTAAGATATGTTTATGATCGAGCCGAATACTACGACGGCGTAATAACCGGCAATATTTTCTTTATGAATGAATACCGGAATTATTTCTTTTCCGAAATGAATGAAAGATATTCTATCAGGCCGGTATTTCAAACAGGCGAAACCCTGCAGGATGAAATATTTCTTTCGTTCGCCCGCTGGTGCGAACTCAATAAGCCAGGCGCCGACAACACAGTGCAGGTGATGACCGATATTGCACCGATGAACATCGATTCTTTTCACACGCTTTTACAGAATAACTTCATTCAAAGAACATGGTTCCTGGATAATGATGATCGCTTTCTGGGTGTTTTTCCCGACTTCTCAGGCAGGTATGAAAACGAATTAAAGAGCGCGCTTTCAAAATTCAGACTGATTGAAAAAACAAGCGGTTTTTCCGGCGTGGACATCGAACTTTACGCAATAGAACATCAGCCGATCATTACAAGCAGTATTGACAGTTACACAATCACAGCCGGAGTGAATGATTTTTATTTTGTTCGCGGTGTTTCGCCCGACACACTTCTTTACAGCGATTTCCGAAACATCACAGAGCAGACACAACTACTTGTTTTTATCCAGCGTGGGGTCGATTTAATTAAGGTCAGATTCGATCTTAAATCAGCAGCCCCATCATCACTATTCGCCCTCAAGGACATTCAGTCACAAAAAACATACTATCCCGTCAATTCTGACGGTAATGCACTTGCCCCGGAATATTTGATTGAAAGAACGCCGGGAGACGGCCATCTAATCATCGGGTTCCGTGATTTCGGCGTCGCGGCATTTTCTTCTATTACCATTTCTTCGGCAGAGAATTGATTCTGCTCCGAGGAGATTATTCAGCCCGCAATGGTGAAGTAGCGTGATAGTTTTTGTTCCGGTTCGTCTATTGTAACGGAGACTCCCCTGTCTCCCATTCCCTCGCATACGTCAACACATCGTAGACCATCCTGCAATATGCGGAATAATCGTTGTTTTTATTTATCTCTGCACAGTAACCATCATTCGAATCCATTGCGGCGCAATATCCTGCCGTTATCGCCCGGATATCATTGGAATTGACTTCATATCTCGCAGCCGCATCTTCAATACTTCCATTATTGTAATCGTTTCTCAATTTCTGCAGCAAACCGCTGTATCGCGGTAGACTTCCGTGCGTGCACGGAAAGAGAATATTCTGATAGACCATAGGTGGTAATGATCGTGCATTCAATATTCTTTTTTCTATCATCCCCACGATACAATCATCAATATACGGTGATGGTATATTGCCCGACACGCAGAAGCTCAGGTCCTGTTCCCATGCCCCCATGCTCATCGCCAGCAATCTTGCCCGCCGTTCACCAAGCACCTTTACCGCACGATCATCCAGCAGGTTTGTTTGCGAAAAGCTTGTTCCCCATCCGAAATAGCATTCATTCTGTTTTTCCACCGTGTCGAAACGATCGCATTTCTCGATAATTCTGCGCGCGTTTATCGCCGGGTCGGGATCATATTCTGTGTAATTCGCGAACGCCTTCCCGAACCGCCAGTAGCAATATGCCGATTCTTTATCAGCGATGTAAATCCGTCGCGAATTGTCGAGCGAAAAGTTGAGTCGATGATAGAAAGGTTTCAGAAGCATCAGGGAAAAACCAGCTGCGATACAACACTGCAATACAATATCGAGTTTCATGTTGTTGCTTGCAAGCGACTCGATAATCAGAGATGAAACTGCGCCCCCCATAAGAAACAGCATCGGCATCAGATAGATGTAATAAGACGTGAATTCGAGTCCCGACAGCAGCACAATAGCTATGAGAAAAGGAATAACCGATATGAACAAAGTGACGAGCAGGAAATATGAATTGAAACGATCTGGTCGCCTGCGCAGTTTCAGAACGTAAAATCCGCAGAGAATAAACAACACTGCAAACATGACCGGCGGCCATACCCTGCCGTCGAACTGGAAAAGAAAGGCATCAATGGACGATTTGTAAAAAATATCTTTTTCTGAATGCTCAAGGACTCTCCTGTTGAAAATATTCGATATGAAAAGGACATTGCGAAAGTCTGTTTTAATCAGAAAATATATATTCGGGGCATAGCCGACGACAAACAGCAACAGCCCCGTGAGAACCTGCTTCCCACTCAGGTGTAGTCTTTCGGCAAATTTCTTATCGGCTGCAAAGTGAATGATGTAGACGAGTATTCCCAGTCCGAAAAACATTAGTGTTGAGATGTGAACAAAGGCCCCGACACCGGAAAACAACCAGAACAGATAGAAATATACTCGACGTGTGGATATGCAGAAGCTGTAGAAGCAATAAAAGATAATCATGCAGAACAACAGGGCGATTATATGGCTGCCGACGCTGTCCATTGTCAGGTAGACGAAAACGCCGGAGCCGAAAAAAAAGAATGTAGCCAGAAAACCGAGTCCACGCCTGAAACCGCTTTTCACAAGCAGCACGCAGCAGACAAGTAGTGACGCGAATGAAAACAGGAATGGCACTATCTCGACAGAAAATGGTATAAGACCAAAAATATATTCAGGGATAACTGTAATCATCGATACAATAATTATTGTGGTTTCATAATACTCCGGTGTGTATTGTTCTATGGGAAACTGAAATCCGTGTTTAAGAATTTCGTGTGCCGCGGCTCCCGTATGGCATTCCTCAAGCCCTATCGGTGGTACCATGCCGGCAAGCAGCAGAAAACGGCTTGCGAAATAGAGAATAAACAAAAGAACAAATAAAAATGTGTATTTAGTAGTTTTGCTCGAACCAGGTTTCATATTATCCTTCATTATATTCCCACTGATAAGTTATTGCCATTACAGATACCACACTTGTGCGTTATATATAATGCAGTGCCATGTCGACAAAGAAAAGATGTAAGAGAGGGGTAGCGTAAAAACTATAAAAGTGTAGGGCGGGGGCACCGTACCATAAGAGCTCAAATAAGAAGCTTAATATAGAAGCAAATATATATATAACAGGATTCATGAGCACAACACCAGATAAAGAACATTGGAGAATCCTTGTAAGGTTTCTTCCGAAAGGCTGGGAGCAGAAAGCCTATGACCTCGGGGCTTTGGCACGAAGAAGAAAAATTGATTCAGCCGAAACACTACTCAGATTACTACTAATCCATTTAGCTGACGGGAAGAGCCTGCGTACAACTGCCGCATACGCAAAAGAAGTAGGTCTCTGCGATATCAATGACGTTGCATTACTTCACCGTTTGCAAGTTTCTGAAAGATGGTTATGCTGCATAGCTATGGAATTACAGAAAGGTCTGCAAGGGACGCCATTGCCAGACCATCTTGTCAAGAAATATCGAATCAGATTTGTTGATGGAACTTCTATCAGTGAAACAGGAAGTGCTGGTACTGATTGGAGAATACATTATTGTTTTAAACTTGTTAACTTTATATGCGATTCTTTCATAATCACAACGCCAGAGATAGGCGAAAGTTTCGAAAGGTACTTCGTTGAGCAAGGTGATCTTATGGTCGGTGATCGAGGATATTGCAAAAGAGAGCGGACCTGCTCCCCGACCACACAAACAACACCCTTACCATTCGCCTCCATCATCTCACAAATCACTCCTCAGACAACGCACTGCTCACCCTGATCGAAACTCTCAACGAATCACAGACCCGTTATCCCAACACAAACCTTCGCCTCGTCTACGAACTGGTGGCAAACTCTTTTCCTCCAGGTCAGGGGTCCTTAAGTTGCAAGTTTCCAAATAGAGGAACAATTCAAGATATAACCCTGTTTGACAAATGCAGTGGCTGGTTTGTTTGTGACTACAACGCGATATGTTGTGAATGTAATTCTGAGAGCAGCGAAGGCTCTTGTTTTTTCAGGTAATTTACAGCAGATGCAGCTGTGGAAATAAGGGAAACATAGCACCCAAGACAATTATTTGTCCGAGTTGCGGCGGCAGAGCTGACGGAGAACATTTCGGAATGATGTGTCCGAAATGCAATGTGGAAACGGTACTGGAGAGATAGGACATTGAATGAGATAACAGAAAATCCAGACACTTTTACGTATGACAGCATGGTCGAATTACGTGCTGATGCACTTGATATGGTCTCGAAATGTATCGAGTGCTGCTCATGTTATATTGATTGTGCATTTGGAAATTACCGTGATAACGCCGAGCAGTGCAAAGCATGGATACGTGAATCCAATGACTTTCTGACCGGCAAGATAAAAAGCATCAGCAAGGAAATCAATATTCATCCTTATCGAAACTGGCGTGTAAAACAGCCTGTCATAGAAAAGGCAGTTGTCGTGTGATGGCCGATCGAGCACAAAGAATGGTACTCACGCCTTGACGAAGTTAAACCGGCGGAGACACTACTGTATCACGGTTGTTATGTATATTTACAACCGCAGCAATGTCTCAGTCTGGAGGAATTGCTCGATGCCGCTTCAGTAACTCATACTGCGGTTGGGAAGCTCGAATACAAAAAATGTTTTCTTCCGATACATTGTTTCCACTTGCTATGACTGCATGGGTTATCCTGCTTTTTGCATTGGAACATCTCAAACCGCTTAGAACGCAAAAGGCTCCGGCATACATCAGATATTTTTCAAATGTTGCCCTGACATCAATTGCAGGTATCACAGGTGCGCTGATAGTTCGTCCTGTTGCTCTATCGACACTCGTGTTCTGTGAACGCAATTCGATAGGGCTGTTGAATATTATTGACATTCCTGTGTATATAAAAGTGCCGCTTGGCTTTATGCTGCTTGACCTGAGTTTCTATTACTGGCACAGGCTGAACCATAAGGTGCCTCTTTTATGGCGGTTCCACAATATACATCATTTAGACCCTGATATGGATGTGACAACATCATTCAGATTTCACTTTGTTGAAATTCTGTATTCATCTGTTTTTCGAATAATCCAGGTTGCCGCTATCGGAGTTTCTCCGTATATTTATATGGCTTACGAGTTGTTCTTTTCCATGGCGACTGCCTTTCATCATTCAAATACGAAACTGCCGGTGCTTTTTGAGAAAACAATAAATTTTTTATTTGTGACACCTCGAATGCATGGAATACACCATTCTGTGCAGAAAGCCGAAGCCAACTCGAACTATTCTGTGATCTTCAGTGTATGGGACCGCCTGAACAGAACATTAAAACTTAATGTTCCTCAAGACGAAATTGATATAGGTATTAAAGGTTATTCAGATTTGAAGGACAATAGTATCATCAATCTTATAATCATGCCCTTTGCAAAACAGAGAGAATATTGGACAGGACAAACCCGCACAATGAACGACGGAGATAAATCCTTTAAGTATAGTTCCAGTATGATAAAATGATATGCCGGAAACTATCACTATTATGATGAAATAAAATTGTCTGCAATAGAGCCAATTGCAAAATTATGATTCTGCTGCGGTCGGCTGCTATTGTCCATAGCTGCGTTGTTGGCGCGAAATCGTCCTCGACGTACTCTACAAGTACGCCTGCGAGGATTTTACACCTCCGCCTTGCTCTGAACAATTTC
>JAJRTR010000066.1 GCA_024278215.1 bacterium | reverse complement strand
TCGGTAGTGAAAAATGCGGCGCGGAACGATTTGAACCGCGATTTTTTAATAACGCGCGGGACACCTTTGTAGAGACACACAAAAATGAACGCGGCCACGAATAGATAGCCGACGCTGAAGAAAAAACCTGTCGCCACAAGCGGTGCCATAGCGATGCAGATCAGCCAGAAAGACGCGATATATATTGTTTTGAAAAAACGCTTCATTATTTGTTTCCACAAAAGCCAATTGCCGCGCACGGCGAACCGGGGGTCTACATGTGCAATTCGATTATGTCCCTGTCGCGTACGATGTAGTCGCGCTGCACCTGCTGGCCGTCGAAACGCTCGGAGCCCCAGATTCTCGCATAACGCAGGTTGTCGGCAAAATCCTTATGCACCATTCTCGCGACATCCTGCACGGTGCTGCCTGCGGGGAGGGTAAACGGCGATTTCATTTCCGCCGTCCTGCCCGGAATCTTCGAATAGATTCTGACAACGTCCAGTCTCCTGAAGATCATTTCCCGAAGTTCCTCGATTCCGGCGCAGGTTACGGCGGATACCGGGCATATCTCCAGGTTCGTCGTCGCCGTATCTTTGAAGTCGTCCAGCAGGATGTCGTCTTCGTCCTGATCGTATTTCGCGGCGACGATTATCGTCTTCACGGGCGTGATGCCGAATGGCGATATGTTTTCCGGCAGGTCGTGAACAAAACCGATATTCACACGTTCGAAAACAGCGGCGGTCTCGTGGAACTGCGCCGCCGGGTCGGGCGATGCCAGGTCGACGACACACAGGAGGAGGTCGGCGCCGCGTGCCAGATTGGGATGATAGTTCTCGATGCGGCCATCCGTCACGGGGCCGGTGTCTATAAGCTGCACCATTATGTCCTCGAACGGCATCATGGCGGGCGCGGGTCTGGTCGTAGTGAAAGGATAGTTCGCGATGTCCGGCGCGGCGTTTGTAAGAGCCGCGAGAAGCGAGGACTTGCCGGTGTTGGGCACGCCCACCAGGAGCGCGCGGCCCGCACCCTCGCGGGGGAACCGGAAAAGGTCGCGCTTCCCGGTTCTCTTTTCTTCCTGGTTGCGCAGTTTGCTGAGACGTTTCTTCAGGTCGCCCTGTAGCTTATCGGTGCCTTTGTGTTTGGGGATAACAGCAAGCATCAACTCGAGCGCCTCGATCTTCTCTTCGGGCGTCGCCGCTTCCCTGAACTGTCTTTCAGCCCTGTGATAGTCAGGTGTCAGATTCGCCGGCACTCGTGCATCACACCGTTTCCATAAAATTTACTTCTTTCCGAAATCCAGCTTCCATTCGGCGGTGCCTGTCGCGGCGGGCGTAAAACGGAGTTCGAGAATGTGTCTTTTCTGATCGTAATTGCCGTCGGTTTCCTTTCCGTCGAGCGCCGTTTTCAACAAAGTGAACCCTTCAGGAATATAGAATGTTATTCTGTGCTCGAACCCGGATATTGTTTGTATTTTAATTTTGAGAAAAAGTAATTCGCTGTTCCACTCGACGGAGAGGATGCCGGAACCTTCACCGGGGAAGTGTCTGTTGGTCGACAGCAACTGTGGCCTTCCCGTGATTTCACGAATGGTCAGTACTTTCGAGGCACCCGGCGCGAGGGTTGCCGAGTATCCGAATTTGTGACTGCCGAGATATTCGTCATTCCAGAAGTCGTATATCAGGCACTCGCTGTTTGGCGCAAGTCCGAGGCGGCTGAAATAGAAATGAATGGTATTGCTCGTGTTCGCCGCGCTGTCTGTGTCCGGCAGAATGTCGCGGTTGAAGACGGTCGCGGTCAGCACATCGTGCGTCTTCGATGCCTTCAGTGCGTAAACATCCGGGTATTCGTTCGTGAAAAGACCGACCGGAACAGCCGCGCGCGCACCGATGGGCAGTATCCTTCGGATAACGTTCAGCACGGCAGGCGAGATATCAACCGGAGCCTCCTCGATACGTATGTCGCCGCCGATTATCGCTGTGGCGTTTATCAACGACATGTATTCATCGTCGACACCCGCCTCCTGTTTCCGCCCGGGGTCTTCGTCACCCGCGTATGCCGGGATTCTGCCGGAGGACGATATCAGAACACTGCCGTTAAAGAAGGGTAAACTATCATTCCCGAAAAGCCGCCGTTCCAGGAAATCGTCCGTCTCTGCAATTCCTGCCGGGACCTGGCTGGTCTCTGTATCCAGACCGGCGGCATCAGCGATTCCGATACTGAACTCCGGCGGCGCGCCTTCGACGGACATTCTCACACCTTCGCCTGCCGCCGCTCTTATTGCGCGAAGCGCTTTCCTGAAAATCTCGATCCGGGTCCTGCCGCCCGCGTTGTATGCCACCGCCCCGAGCGCGCACGGATGCACTTCGATCCTGAGCGACTCGAACCCCCAGTCGGCTGTGAGCTTTCGAATGATCCCGCCGACATATTCGCGTGTGTCGGCGCGTGACATATCAAGCGCCGCCCTGCCCGCGGGCATTCTCGCGTTTGCCCATGGCGACAACTTTTCTATAATCCATTCCGGGTGATCTCTATACACTTTCGAATCGAGATCAACAAGAAAAGGTGATATCCAGATCGACGGTTTAAACCCGTTCAGCTTCGCGTAAGCCGCGAGAGATTTCATCTTGCCGGAAAATACGGCGGAAGGCTCCCAATCCCCGAAGTTCGACTGCCATCCGGGTCCGATCTCGATAGCGTCCAGCCCGAAAGCGCCGAACTTCGCTGTCGCCGCGTCGATGTTCTTTTTAATTGCTTCAGGGGTATTCACTTTCCCGCTGTTTTGTGTGCCGCTCGACCAGTATGATTGTGCGCGAAGCACATCCTGGCCGACGTGATTCTCCGCCGCGACAGCTTCCGCATAACGGGTCATCGCATCGAACGGTTCCTGCCACGCGATCTCAAAATAAAGAGATTCCGAATTCAACACATTGTTTTGCGGCACGCTTTTTGAAGGAAAATATCCGGATGACGCGATGAATTTCGCGACACCTGCGCGTCCTGTCCGCACATCCTCAACAGGCGTGTCGCCGGTTTTCGCAATCTCAAAAAAGGGCTCGCCCGTCGCCGCGCTCAGGAAGCCGCCGACAAGGCCCCTCTCCGACGGCGGATCAAATAAGGCCGCGAACATATTCCCCTGTTCAGGCTGCACCTCTTTCGACGCGCCCTGCCCGCTTCCGCCCGGGGGAAGACCGCCCGCGGAGCCTGTGCCTCCGCCGCCTGCGATCCTTACATTCTCCGGATCGAGCCCCAGGAACAGGCCGCCGCCGTCAGCGCTTCTCAGCGCAAGCGGCGAAATACGTTCGACAAAAAACGTGTGTGTCGAAAAATTCTCCACCGCCGCGCTGAAAATGATAAACGGAGCGGTCTCGTACATACGGATCGAATGAGAAAAGTCCGGCGCGGGGCCGCTGCCGTGCAGGACGACTGTCGCCTCGATCCCTTTTCCGTGTATATCTTCAATAGGAGAATAGAACCACGCAAGCCGTCCCGCGCCGGCCATCGTGATATACATTTCGCCCGCATCGCCGGACAGCAGCGCCTCGGCTGTTCCACCCTTTATGACTACTTCACCACTCGGCCTCAGAAGATCGAAAGTGCCCGACTCCAGATCATATTGCACACGCACCGTTGTTCCGCTCACATAAAGAATGCCTGCACGCTCGGCGACAACAAGCCCATAACAGGGCAAAGCCGCCGTAAAGCTAAAAAGAGCGCAACTGAAAAACAGCAGCATAAACACGGGATAAGCCCGGCCTGAATTTGTCTTCGTAATTATCGTCATTTTGCAATACAGCACACACCGTCGGGACCGCTCGGAATGCTGTCAAAGTGTTGTTCGCCCCCAAACAAAAACAGATCGGGCCTGGCACACATGATTCGTTGCCACCCCGCGGAGACATATAACAATTCCTTGCGAATAAAGCGTGAAGCCACATCATGCCCCCGAAAATCCGCACAGGTCGCGCTATAAGCCTTCGAGCCTTTCTATAGCGTTCCCGAGTCGCTCCTCTTCCCGGTATCTGTCCTCGAGATAAGCATACTTCTTCTTTCTTTCGATATACTCCTTCTTGGTTCCCGGAAAGTGCTCGGTCGCCAGCCTGTTGATGTCTTCGGACAACCATGTCCAGTTCTTCATATTTATTGATGAGATGTCGAACTTCTTCAGAATTCTATTGACAGGTGTTTCGACCGACTTGACTGCTCTCCACACTTTTGAAGAAACATCTATATATACAGTGTCAAGATCGTACCAGCCGGGGAAATCGCGCAGTATGGCTACGATTCGCTCGGTTTCATCATACAGCGGCTGCTCGAGTTCGCCGCGGAGTTGTCGCAACTTCACCTCGTCTATATCTTCCAGTCGGCGCGGATTCTTTGTGAGTTCCCGCTTGATATTGTTGAACACATACAACCTGAGGTTCTGTTTTATGTCCGTAATAAACAACTCGACAATATCGTCGAGGTCGTGACGCGCCGCATCGTAGTCCGCCGCAGCAGCCACAAGCTGTTCGCACAGCCGGTCCATTATAGTGCCGTCGTCAATCAATATTCCGCTGTCTCCGCGCCTGCCGTCCCGTATACTCAGGACTCAGGACAGGATAGTCACGATTTCCCGGCCTCAATAAGGAGAGCCCCCCCACGACACGCGCCGCGCTTCCCCTCCGGGATACAGATATTATATCCACGCTTGCGCTTTTGTGCATCCTTTTCGCCGTTATGGGATGTGCGACATAAAAGTGGGTTAAAAACAACCACATTTTTAATGTGCGAAAAACAGGGCCTGGTAACGCTGTTTTTTGCGGTACCTATCCCGCTTTTCGCAAAACCACTGTATCCGTTCACGGGTAACTGCTCGCAACAGTACATCTGAAATTTCTGGAATGCAACGACTGTGTCGTTGCAACTGTGAAGAAGTCGCATTTCGCAAAAACTGACGTTTTTGCATTCCAGGATTTTCTGATAGTGCCGTTTGCGTCAAAAATAATCTTATATTGCAAATAATTGTGTATGGTGTCCCCAGATCTTCCCAGATCTTACACAATGTTCTTTTAGGGAACTTTTTCTATCCTGCGGGGTATTCTAATCAACGCCGGGTTCATCCGGTGGCGCGCCAGGGTTACAACTCCCCTTGAGGCGCCAATACGGATGTGGCTGAATTCCACAGCTTTTGCATTTGAGATCTCTCAATAAACTTATTAAAAAAGCATCTTCATCTATTTTTTTCTCATAGTATTCTTCACTCGTCTCCATTTCAGGATCGGTTGTTTCTCCGGTGAATAATTCCACTATCTGGTAGTCATCATTTATCATACTTATGAATTCAGGCATAAGCTCATAGACCTTATCGCATTCGCCGTATGAATCGTAAGCCTTGATATAGGCTTCCACTGTCAATATGTGGAAAGAAGAAGCTTCTCTGAATACGGCTCCGGAATCAAATACATAGCCTTCCTTACTTTTGACATACTTTTCTAATTCACGCACTTTGTCTATCTCCTGCGCAAGTTCATCATCATTATCGTTGTGTACGGTAAAAAGCCCCGCATCCGTCATCATGTTCGAGACATCATCAATGAACTTCTGATCCTTTTCACTCAGTCGCGGCCAGTCTGAATCGTAAGGTTGAAAGATAGGTAAGGATAAATCGATATATACTATATGCACCACAAATACTAAGGGCAATAATAATCGTTGCGCCGCATCCTATAAGAAATTTTCGAAATTTCATGCCGGAACACCTCATGCCGTTTTGAATATAAGGATAAATACCTGATTGAAGGATAATGGTTGAGAGGGAAATGCGCAAGCGAATACTGCAAACACATTTCCCTCATCGGCAACTCGCTTCTAACCCGCATATTTCACAAATGCGGGTTTGAAAACCGGAAGAACGCCTATAATACAAGGCGCGGCAAGTGAGTGGTGAGGGAGCATACTGTAAGTATGTGACCGATCCCGAATCGCCATCGCAACGCAATAGAACAGGCGTTATCCCGGTTTTCCGGATTTCTTTGTGAGAAATCCGGGCTAAAACGGCGTGCCCGGCTCATTCCAGATACCTGAGATATTTCTCGTAATCCGGGTAATTCTCTTTTATGAAATTTTCAACTCTGTCCAAGAACTCCTCGAATGTCAGTGATGATAACAAAATTCCAATGAGCCAATTGCAAAATTATGTTCGTAGCGAGGTCGAGCGAAATTGTTCAGAGCAAGGCGGAGGTGTAAAATCCTCGCAGGCGTACTTGTAGAGTACGTCGAGGACGATTTTGTGCCGACAACGCAGCTATGGGCAATAGCAGCCGACCGCAGCAGAATCAGAATTTTGCAATCGGCTCAAATGATTGTTCGTTCTTGGTTCTGCGCAGATGCCGTAGACTACTCTCTTTGCCTGTCGGCTTATTGGCTGCGGCGGTGGTCAAGTTTCTTTTCTTTGTGCCTTTTGCTCTTTATTGTAAAGAACACCGGAGACAAGGAGAATATGATATAACCGCTCACGGCAGGTCGAGACGCTCGCGCAGCGCGGCGAAGTCGTCGCTGGTGACGATGCCGGTGTCGATGAGTGTGGCGATATCCGAGACGGACGACATCACAATCTTGCCCTTGCGCGGCTGCCACACGAAGCGCGGCAGCGTGTCGACGCCCGAATAGTTGAACTCGACGAGCCGCCGGATTATCTGCTCGCGCATCACAGATTCGGCGATGTCGCGCCGGAGGAATGTGACGTAGTCTTCCATCGTTTCCTGGTGCACGTTGCCGAGCGCGAGCGAGCCGACGCGCTTGCCTTCGCTGCTGGTGAGTGTCTGGCCGAGGATGCCCCTGACGATCTGCGCGTCGTGGTACTCGACGGCGGTCTCGAACCCGGCGTTGCCCGCGGCTGTGATAAACTCGATGTCCATGTCGTCGGGCAGCGTGATGGCGGTATTGTTGACGATGTCGCGGAGCACGCGCTTGAGGTCGGTTTGTTTCGAGACGCTGGTCGAGCCGGCCGGATACTTGCCTACGCGCGTGGGCGCGCCGAATGTTTCGAGGTATATGTTCCACCATTTGAGCAGGAAGTCTTTCGACCACCAGTGTTTGTAGACGGCCCGCAGGTCGCTGCGCCCCCATGGCCGCCCGAACTCCGGCAGATATGTATACAGGGCGAATTTCCACGCGGGCACTTTCGTCTGTTTGCTGTTCTCGTCTGTCAGCAGCAGCGACTTGATGTTGCCGAAACGGTCCAGGTCGAAGTCATAATCTTCCGGGTGTTTCGGCTTGACGGCGCGCAGGCCCCACTTGCCCGCGAACGCCCCGCTTTCTATCGGCTCGAACACCATCTCCGAGATCGAGTAGCCGTGCACGAGGGCGTTCATGATGCCGAAGACCGCCTGCACGAGCGAGCCGTTCATATTGTCGAGGGCCGACTTCACGAACGCGGCTATTTCTTTATCCGCCGGCGAGTCCGAGGCCGGGGCGATCTCCCAGTCGCTCGATATGACGGCGAAGCGCTTGTAGTTGACGGCCATGCGCACCTGCGCGTCGGTCATCATGCGGTCGTAGGTGTCGAGCCCTTTGCCCGCGGCGAGATCGTCGGGATTGCGGAACGAGACGAAACCGCCCGGCCCGCGCTGGCGCGCGATCTCGACGTCCACGCCGACTTCCCGGCGCGCGGAGGCCGGGGCGGCCGGTCCGGTTTTCTGTATTGCCGCCGCACCGCTGTAGGCCGAGTCCGCCGCTGTGCCGTCATTAGTCGAGCCTGTCGCTGTGCTCGCAAGTCCATCATGTCTTCCGACGGGTTCATTCCCTCTTATCCTGCCGATATACTTCCTGATTGCCTCTGTTGTTTTCATCTGTTTGTCGGGAGCCCTGCAAGCGGGTTGCTCGAAGGCTCCGCCTCCTGTCTGTCGTTTTTTGTTTTGATAAGTAAGCTGATTGGAAAATTACGATTCTGCTGCGACCGGCTTGAAGTAAACTCACAGATTCTGAGGCAGAGCCGGAATCCTCAGAAGTTTTTTGTTTGTCGTCCGAAAGGAACAAGACGCGCCGTGTCGGTGGCCGCTGCCCCGGCAGGCGGCGCGCTGTCTTCTACGGCGGGCAGTGCGGAGATGGCGCTTTCGGCGCGTTCGCGCAGGTGTCGCGCGCGCCATGCTGCTACCTCTCTTATCGACTTCTCGACATCAGAGCGCGGCTTGTTGCGGCGCGGCCT
>JAJRTR010000065.1 GCA_024278215.1 bacterium | reverse complement strand
TGAGGCATTCACTTCCCGAATTTCTCTTTGCCGGGGATAATCAGGCCGACCTTGCGTTATTCATCCTCGAAAACGCCGACCCTGGTAGATTACCTGACTTTCGCCTTGCAGCTTGATGGTAAACTTGGTACTGTCCAGTTCATAAGATTTCCTGATAAGGGGAATTGACCTGATTACTTTAGGTTGCTTTCTTAGATGCCATGTTTCATGTGCTATCGCCTCAACAATCATCAATTCGTTTTTCTCATGAACATAATCTATATTTATACAAATCGTATTTTGTGACGATGTATTTGTTGTTCCACCAATACCCATTTTATTATATAACAAATTAAACCTTTTAAATACAATTCTGGCAGGCAATTCCATTCCATTTTTCATTATAGCCTGTTTCAGCATATCGATGTCAACGAAATCTTCAATACATCCCAATCCCTCACAGTAGTCAAAGCTCTTGAAGTCAATAGATACTGTATCTCGCGAATATCCAACACCTGCATTACTTGAATTCTTCTCCAACAGGTCAAATATGGAATCACTGTATTCGTCTTCCGGTCCGTTCGCCCGCTCCAGCATTTCAAATATGCTGTCCGTGTACTTCTCACGATCTATCAGCGGCTCTGAATTTGCTTCAAGATAATCAAAAATGCTTTCCCTATAGACATCCTTCTGCTTTTTCTTATTTTTCTCAGTCATGATTCTCCCTTTATTATACCCGATATTTAAGGTTTGCCGTTCCGTTGAGAGTAAATTCGACGTTGCGTGCGTTCCAGGCATCGACGCCGGAGAAAGACGGCGTGGCCGACTGCGACTCGACCGGTCGCTGTGCGATGATGTCGAGGTCGAGTCCGAGGGAGCCGTTCCGCGCGATGAAAATGGACGCGGCGCCGACGGTGCAGCCAGCCCAGTTCTGGCAGGCGTCTCCGTTATCGACATGCAGACTGAAGCTCGGCAATAAGGCTGTGTGTGCGGGAGAGAAAGTGTGGTCGTAGACGCCCGCGCCGGCCTGCGCGCGGCTCACCTGTCCCCAGAGTCCTTTGAGAAACCACGGCACAGCACCCTCGGGCAGCAGGAACGCACCGATGCCGCCGCCTGCTGATATTTTGCCGGGCGTTGGCCCTTTATTGCACCGGAATTACATACTTGTTGTTGCTAAGATGGATTTCTCACAGAGAAATATGGGCTAATTCAACAAGTTTAACAGTGATAGTAATATCAAGTATATTCCAGCAGCCAAAACAGATAATATGTACGTTCCAAGAAGTACATATCTATATACTTCAGGGTAATCATTCTCGATCAGCCAACTATATAACACCTGAGGATATCGTCTTCGCAGAGCTGGATGTCGTGTAATTGCGTCATATAGAATCATCATAATTTTGCAATTGGCTCATAAGCGTATTTATTATTGGCCCTTTTCAGCCCCTATTTTCATTGCACAATAACAATTACTTTCATGTCAAGCAGAAGCATCAACAGAAGATGGAACATACCGCATAAAACCGAGAGGATATATGACGCAGGTATTGTGTATTTGTGATGACCGAGAGATATATTGTCTGATATCCATTCCGCAGCCTCGTCATTACTCGGAAAACGCATGTCTTTTGTCATAATAAAAGCCTTTTTACGAATGTAGATATTGATATAACAACTGTAGACAAAGATACAAAAAAGTATGATTCCCTGTACTCCTACTCCGATACCAATAAACTCTCTTCTAATCAGGGTGGCAGCCAAATACATAACAACGGCATTCAGCCCTGCATAACTACCTGTTTCTAAAAGGGTCTGAAATAAAGTGCTCCTTCTCGACAGCCTTATTATATCGCGCGAGAAAAAGTAATTCATAATAATAAAAACGGTAGTAAAAAAGAATGACATGGTTAATATCCTGGTTTCCCCTGCGGAATCTGTGGGGCGAAATGGTTAAAGTAGCGAAAAAAGCACCATATCCTATATTGAAGGGATAAAACTCCTTATCGACCGAAAGTATGGATCGCTGACAATCCCTAACGCAAAACGCTCTACGAAACTGTTCGCTTTTCTTTCGATCTCGTCATACACAGCCGGGAAATGGCCTTCTTCAATACTGATGACGGCTGCGTTTTGTTATTGCGATGCTTATCCAGCGGCAGTCAGTTGATTCAACACCGGCAACAGCGTCAGGTGCAGCACCGCGAAAAAGACAGACAATATGTACATTCCCAGAAGCACATAACCATATCCTTGCGGATAGTCGTTTTCTACCAGCCAGTCATAAAACTTCTGTGAATCCGAAACGTCAATTCCCTGCTCTTTTACCTTCTTATTTGCCTTATAAATATAAACCCAGCTAAAATGACCGGTCGAAAGAAACAGTATGAACAAAATAAAACCGGTTATTCCGGGAACTAAAACCTCGACCTCTCCAAAAACTGCAATCTGCGCAAAAAACACGAGAAAATAATTTGTGTCGACATACATAACCCGCCACATGTTTTTTTCGTGCAACGTCCATACATGTTTATTCCTCATGTTTTCTCTGGCAACAAATATCTTTCTGGTTTCGTGTCGCGCCATATGGTTGATTGTTCATTGACTGACTCCGACCTCCGGCCTTTCGGGTTCCGGCTGCACCGGTTCGGAGTTCGTATGCGAACATTTGTTTTCATATAAATAGTCTGCTCACAAAATGCAGTATGATAAAGATAAAAAGACCTATAAAAATTCTGATTCTCAGACTGCGATGCAGTTCGACAATATCTTCAGACCAGCTGCTGGTCAGTTCTCTTCCATATATCAGCGTAGGGCACCAGACAATTGCTGTTCGCCTCAAGCCAAGCATCCAGAAATTCTCATGAATAAAGTTATGCAATACACGATTCTCGTCGTGAAGTTTCTGGAAAAACTTTGCTTTGCAAAAAAATATTATCGGTGAATACAAAAACATAAATATAAATGGCAAAAACAACATAAAATGATATATTGGCGGTTTCATGTTTCTCCTCAAAGATGCTTTCCATGTAGATGTTCTTATATCTCTTAATTTCACCTTTTGTCATTTTGTAATCCTTTCCATTGTACCTGTCATCAGTCTATACAACAACAGCTATCTGGAAACGAACTTAAACGCTGCGAAAGCAACGCCGGCGTTCCATGCGATACCGCCGGAGTTTTTGTTTTCATAGAGT
Source organism: bacterium (assembly GCA_024278215.1). Classification (GTDB taxonomy): domain Bacteria; phylum UBP15; class UBA6099; order UBA6099; family JAJRTR01; genus JAJRTR01. Next base: position 10,823 of record JAJRTR010000065.1, on the reverse strand, counting down.
TTGCAAGTGATATTCGCCGGCGGCGCGAAGAAGATGCCGCCGAATGTGTTGTCGCGCACGACAGCGACGATGTCTTCGCAGAGCTGGACGATGCCTCTGGCTCCGCTTTGTTCGCTGCCCTCGAATGCGCGGCCTGGGACGAGGCTGCGGGTGCCTGCCATGATCTGGATGCTGTACGTGTGGATGTCGCGCGCGGTGTCGTGGGGCGCTATGCCGAGGCTGATGTTGGCTACGCTGACATAAGGGTAGATCATGCGTGATATTCGGAGGTCGCCGGCCTTGAATGATTTTACATAGGATGCCAGGGTCGGGTCGTTCTCGAGTTCCTCTTTTATTATGTTCGCTGTTTCTCTCATTGAGCTTGCCATGTTGTTGTTTCCTTTCGGGGTTTTGGTGAAAGCCGTAGTTCTCATTATCATGCGTTATCCAGGTGAACTCCGGGAGCGCTGCGACAGTCTTATGCGTTCCCGCCTGTGACAGTGGGAAGGATGATGAGCATTACGGGCTTTTTCTTATTCTTCAATCATTGCGCTGAACAGTTCTCACGCCGTGGATGAGTATTTGCGCGGTCCAGTCGGTGCCGCCGTTGCTGATCTTATAGAAAGGCAAGATGTTGAGAATCCTCACAGGGAAGTCGAAGATGCCGAAGTCGTTGGGACGTATGACATTCACGATGTCGTCGCAAATCTGGAGTATGCCGTTGTCGCCTGAAAAGGCTTTTTCGTCTACAAGGCTTTTCGTGCCGGCGATTATTTCAAAACGGTACTCGTATCTGTCGTAGCCTCTTCTGCCGAGCGTTTTTTCAGACACTTCGCATTGAAGTCCGCCGACGTTTATGTATGGGAACAACTTCCGTGATATTTCCGATGTTCCGGCGGAATATTTCTTGATGTATGAAGAAAGCTGCGGGTCGTTCTGTAGTGAATCAAGAATTGCATAGATGATGTTTTTATCTTCTGAAGGCATGTGTTTACTCCATTTCTTATCAATGGTTGTTGTGAATTGTTTTGTAAAAAACCGCGTTACCGCTGCGAACCGGAAATCCGCAACGATGACGAGCCAATTGCAAAATCATGTTCGAAGCGAGAACGAACGAAATCATTCAGAAGCAAAGCGGAGGCGCAAAATCACCGCAGGCGTACTCGCCGAGTACGTTGAGGATGATTTTGTGCCGACAACGCAGCTATGGACAATTGCAGTCGACCGCCGCCGAATCAGAATTTTGCAATTGGCTCATTACTGTTTGTCAACTGAATTTCTCCCTTATGTCCAATATCCAGACCTGACCCCAGTCCATCCTTTAATATACAGTTGTTGATAGGAAACAACTTAATTCAGAGATATTTTTCCAACATAAATAATATCATACAAGTCAATACTGTGATGACGAAATAGTAAATAATAAAAGAAAAACATGAACGACAGTCACTACGGAGATTTTCGGCAGACTTGTTTTCCAGCGCATCAACAGAATAAATAAATTTTATAAACGATATGTATTTATATCTCCAATTAAGGCGTATTCTTTTTTTCATAATATTCATATAATAGATTCTAACCACGTTCTTTCTTTCTAAATAATCTAAAGAGTAAAAAACACGGATCGGAGCAATTATAATAATGGGGCTGCTGATAACGGGAGCTATCATCAATAAAACATCAAATATATTTTCGCTAATATATCCTAATTCCGAAGCTATTGCAGCAATACTCGTAACAGATATAAGGCAAACAGCTATGGAAACCAAATACTTCATATACCACGTCATTTTTTCGCCCTCTTTTCAGATTTCGGGGTTTTATCAATCAGCATATACCAAAGATAACTCTCAATCTTCTGCTTAGACGGGATGCGCTCAACAATGTAATCGACATAGTTGATATCCGGCGGATATTTGCTTCCTTTATCCGTCCCTTTTGTTACCGCATGGTAAAAGCCAAGGTTGATATATGGATTTGTGTGTGCTATTTTGTTCCACCCATCTTTTGTCGTAAAATCGCTTATTTTCACATCAGAGATAATGATAGGAGCAAGACTGTTAGTTTTGATATCTATAAAAAAGCTGCCGGTATTTAATGGGATTCCGCTTAACCCGATAAAGGCCACTATTTCAGCACCAAATTTCCTTCCTCTACTCGCATCACTATAATAAATATCAGTAGCTGAACCTGCAAATGCTGCAATATCAAGCAATATACCTATGGGTGTAAGATATCCGTATGCAGGTAATGGAATAGTATCCAGCAACACTGCTGTATCTCTGTAGAGTCTGCCTTTATCAGTGTCAGAGAAGAAGATATTAACATATTCCCAGCCTTCTTCGACAAGTTCTGTTGTCGGCCTGGGCGGCAGGGTGACCTGCGGGATGCTGGGCTGACCCAACCATTTTCGCCACTCTTCCCGATATGCAGAGTCGTTCTCGAATCTATCAATCTTCTCCTGCACTCTTTTCCGCATCATATCAAGCTTGTCCAGAATGTTTTTAGCGATATTCTGCCATATTTCGGCAGGCAGCAGAAACAGTTCGTGCATTTCGTTTTCAAATTGCCGCATTAAGTCATCATTGCTTATCGGTGCGTTTGACATATCGTTTCTCTCTTTTCATTTTATCCCCGTTTGTGTAGTGTTTCAAGTGCTAAATCCAGTTTCCAAAACATTCATTATATGCGATGCCGTTATGGGAATTATTGAGGTTTGTTTTGCGTATCAGCAACACACTGTTTTTATGCTGTATTTCTGCTGCTCATCTCGCGGCGAACGCCTTTTATTGTGATGAGAGAATGCCAGTGGTTGCCGGCAGTGCTTTCGTCGGTGGCGATGGACACATCGCTGATGTCGATGCAATGGTCGAAGGTGTCGTTTATCGTACCGGGATAGAGAGCAGAGACGATGTCGGCGCTTAGCTGCAGGACGCCGTTCTTGCTGCCGTCTTCCTTGCCGGCGTAGGCTATTTCGGGCACAAGACTGTATGTTCCGCCGATCACGTTTATTGAATAATGCTTATTTATGTATCCGTGACGCCCTGCTGTAAGCGGCTCTATCGTGCATGACACCTTGCCGACAGCAATATAAGGAAACTGCTTTCTGGATACATTGCTGATACTCCTGTCATAGTGCCTGACGTAGGCGGAGAGTGTTCCGTCGTTTTTCAGAGTATTGTATATTTCGAGTGAAATGTCTTTTATATCGGGATTCATGTTTTTCCCTCCTTGATGATGAAGTTTACATGTATTTCAGGGTGGTCAGTCAGGACCTGGATATTCAGAGACGGAGTTGCGGAGTTTCATTTCCGCGAACTTGTCCTGTGCGGAGTCGCAGGCGGCGATGAAGGCGATGGTCTGCGTGATTACTTCTGACATGCCGCTGATCGTCGCGGGCGCGGCCATGTAGTAGATGCGAGGCAGTTCGAGTGTGAGCGAGTAGTTGTAGCCGGGTGCTATTTCTGTGTCGTGGACGGCGGTCACTGTGAGGCTGCCGGGCAGTATGACGCCCTGCGGCTCGGTGGCGGAGACAGAACCCCAGAGGCGGCGGCGCTGTTCTTCGGAGCTGAACTGCAGTTTGATGCTCCCCTCGATCTCGAAGCCGCGTGTGACGTGGCGGCGGCAGTAGCGCTTGCCGTTCAGTGTCCAGAGGGGCTCGACTTTGTTCGTTATTTTCAGCGAGAACTTTACAAAGTCAAGGTTTGCCGCTCCGTTGAGGGTAAATTCGACGTTTCGCGCGTTCCATGGCTCGACAACTGCGAAAGACGGCGTGGCCGACTGCGACTCGACTGGCCGCTGTGCGGTGATGTCGAGGTCGAGTCCGAGGGAGCCGTTCCGCGCGATGAAAATGGACGCGCCACCGACGGTGCAGCCGGTCCAGGTCTGGCAGGCGTCGCCGTTATCGACCTGCAGACTGAAGCTCGGCAATGAGGCTGTGTGTGCGGGTGAGAAAGTGTGGTCGTAGACACCCGCGGCGGCCTGCGCGCTGCTCACCTGTCCCCAGAGTCCTTTGAGAAACCACGGCACCGCGCCCTCGGGCAGCATGAACGCGCCGATGCCGCCGCCTGCGGATATTTTGCCGGGCACAGACCAGCTATTGTATCGCCTGCCGTTTATAGCGGCGGGCCGTATGAGATTGTTGTCCATGCTGATGGACTCGTTTTCGATCTGCGCGAACACGGCGGGCGGCGACGCCACTTCTCCGAATTCGCTTTCCTGTGTCAATCCAAGATGTCCGAGAAAACCAATAGACATATTGCACCTCCGTGGTGTGATTTGTTGTTGTTGTTGAGAATGTTGTGAAATTGTTATGCGGAATTTCGTGAAAATGCTATGCGCGGTTCTGAGCGCAATGCCGGGCCTTGGCCTTTATTGCGCCACGGGCGACAATATGTTGTCGCCAGGCAGATGCAGATGGTAAGGTGAACCCGGAGCGTTCAGTCCCTGCGTTCCGGGTCGGAGCCCCGGAACGAGTGAAAACTCAGCTTACCCCAATACCGTTTACTTAAGGTCATGCCCAGCCACAGGCGAGACGCCAGTGCTACTGTATCTCACAGCATCGTGGCAGGTACGACAGGCGTCTCGCCTGTCGTAAAAAGCATTAAGTAAACGGTATTGCAGCTTCCCCACATGATTCAGCGAAGAGCCGAATAGTTCAATAATTACATTTCGATGTCTCCGACAGTCAAGTAGTCATGTTGCCTCATAGCTGCTTTTAGGCATCTGTATTGCTTATGCGCAAATCGCATAAGTACTCTCACCACGGCACATCAATACACCCGCCGGTACGCACAAAGGGAGAAAAGCACATAACGCGAGCTTTTCTCTCCTTTGATGCGGTTGCCACTCACCAGTCGTCCATTGTGCCGGAGTCGGAGCCGGCGGCGGTTCGGGTGACGGAAAAAACACGGTCCTGCTCTTCGGTGGTGGATGCGACATTGTCGTCGAGAGGCGCGTCGCCCTGCGCGTCTTCGATAATCTGCGGGTTTTCAAGAAGCGACTCGAGGAGTTCGAGCGGGCGTTCGTAGAACTTGTCGACCCATTCCGAGTCGTTCGGGTCTTTGCCTGTGAAGACGCGCCGCAGGATGAAATAGGTTGTGAGATCGTCCGAGATATTGTCGACGACCGCCGGAGGCGATGCCAGCGGCAATGTTGTCGCCGACACGACAGACGCGATTTTTGCATCGATAATGCCGTCTGCCGATGTCCTGCATTCGGACACCATCGCCGCGCTGATGGCGCCGGCGTCGTTGAGATCGGCATAGTCCGACAGGTTGTTGCTTACTCCGTTTTCCGTTCCATAAGCCATAGTGAAACTCTCCTTATATTACAGTGTTTGTTTTTCTTTTCCGTGTTTTTTCATCGTTCCGGGGCTCCGCGTTCACCATAAAAGCTTCGGTGTGCACAGAAAACTCATAGCTATCGAGCCGGGTTTACCGCAATACTCACCGTTTCCCGGCAATTTCAAAGGATTGTCGGCCGGTGGTTTTGTGGAAAACTCTACATAGCCCGCATATTTCTCCAATGCGGGCCAAAAATCATGAGAATGCCCGTAATAATAACAAGGCGCGGCAAGTGAGTGGTGAGGGAGTAGCCAGCCAGCTGGCCTCTTGCGCAAAATGCTGGTATGGGACCGACCCCGAATCGCCGCTGCATCGCGGTAGAACAGGCGTTATCGCGCTATTCCGGATTTCTTCGCGAGAAATCCGGAATAGGTTTTTGCAAACATTTGGTTATCCTCTGGCACACTACATTTCTCTACCCACACTAAATAGCGAAGAAGCATTATTTTCTTCAGATGGGGTGCTCGACTTTATCATCGAACTTTTGCAACGCATCAATCATCATCGCCGCCGCTCTTGCATCCGCAAGAAGCAATTCTCCTAGCGCCTGTCCATAATTTACTGTGATACCATTCCCATTGTATAATGAATAAACATGGAGATGATAATATGGACGAAAGAATTTCCTATCTTATTGGAGCAGGATTGTCAACGGCACTTGGCCAACCATCGACTAGCGAAATAACAAATGTAATTATATCGGAAAGAGGAATCCAGGAAACCCCAAATTATATTCTAAGAGAAAATAGATTTGAAAAAGAAACATACTCCAAGCTTGTCTTAGAGTTTCTCAGAAGGCTATATTGTTTTGCAGAGGATAAGAATACAAATGTATGTTTTTTCTCCGTGACAGAAGAAAAAATACATTCCGTTAATTATGAAGACCTGTTTTACATGCTTCCCCAGCTACATCAGCATAACTGCGGGGATTACAATCCTTACGGTTGTATATTATCTGAACAAATAAATTACGAACAATTAAATGATAAATGGAAAAATACGCCTGAAAACAGGAACGTCGGAAACCTGGGAACGATTCTGGAAGACGCGGCGACCTACCTTATCAATACCGTTATCAGGATGCTGAAAGATAACCATAAGAATATTGAATTAGAAAAACTGGAGACTGTTTTCTGTAGACTTAAAAACAGCAAGAATATGCCAGTGAACATTTTTTCATTGAATCACGATACTGTGCTTGAGCAATATTTTGATAAATACGATATTCGCTATGTAGATGGTTTCGCGGAAAGTGACGGAGAGCTCAGAAAGTGGGAGCCTAGTGTCTTTGATACTGAAAGCAATAATCGGGTCAGGCTCCTGAAACTTCACGGTTCGATTAATTGGCGCCGCTATAAGGCTGCTGATGATGATAAAGTTGGTCCTCCAATTCTCGCAAAATATGTAGGCAACAAAGATATTGATAATGAATACACAAAAGTTCTGGATGGTTCTGGAGTGAATTATGAACCAGCCGGCCATTGCATCCTGATCGGAACAGAGAATAAAATAGAATCATACTTGTCATTGCAATTTAATGAACTACACCGCAGATTCAGACAATATCTTTGGCAGACTGACAGGCTTGTAGTTATCGGCTACAGTTTTGGAGATACCGGAATAAACGCCCAATTGTTCGAATGGTTTCAAAACGGATACAACAAGAAGATGGTGGTTGTCGATAAGATGCGTGAGGTGGTTTTCGTGGAAAAGTTGCCGTATATGCTGGGGGAATATTTTAAAGATTCCCGATGGAGAAAACACAATGACAAACTTAAGTATTATGACGAAGGAGTATTGAAAACCGATTTCGGCGATATTCTCGGATAGTTGATCCCAACATGAAATAGACCCCTATCGAGCCGTAAGCGACAACATGTTGTCGCCAGGCGAATAATGGGGTGAACTCGGGGCGTTCAGTCGTTGCGTTCCGGGTCGGAGCCCCGGAACGATGAAAAAAGACGTAAGATGGATTAGCGTAAAAACGATATAAGTGTGGCGGGATCACCGTACCCCGCCTCAACTTGTGCTTGTAAAAACCGTTTTCGCGAGAAATATGCTCAGGCGGGGTACGGTGACCCCGCCCTTGTCTACACATCTTGCGCATTTGCAAATGTGACATGTCCGTAGTCTCTGTTATTAGACCACTAACCGGTTTTATGCAAAGGAATCCGGTTTATTTATCCAGTTCCTTTTCCCAATCGCCGGCGTCTATCTCATTTTCATCGACGACCCTGCCATAAATGATCATGTCGAGTTGCTTTTCGACATCCTCGCAGTTTTCACTGCCATCGAAGGGCGGGGCGCTTGTCGCCTGGAGATACTCGTCAAAATCAGGAGGTTCCTTCTTATAGCCCTCCATGTCGGAGTAGAAAAAAACCAGACCTAATGGGAACAACGGGTTGTATGCGACCAGAAGGGTCCTGTCATTGTAAAGAGTGTCGATCGCGGCAACGTAACTCGCGGCCTCATCGCACTTATTTTCCTTATCAAGCGCATAGACAAGTTGTGCGTACAGAGCAATGCCTTACGCATCATCGCCGCCGCCCTCGCATCCGCACCCTTCTCATTTTTATGCAGATTGTACATTCTGTCAATTTCCCTTATGCGCTCGGGTGTGCGACATAAAAGTGGGTTAAAAACAACCACATTTTTAATGTGCGAAAAACAGGGACTGGTAACGCTGTTTTTTGCGGTACCTGTCCCGCTTTTCGCACACTTTTGTGTCGCACACCCTTATGCGCTCGTCGAGTTTTCGGAATCGTTCAGCGTCTCTCTTAAGCATCAACGCCCGGCTTGTTTTTGTTGCAAAAGCTGCACAAGTTCGGCTGTTTCCCTCGCGATCTCCGCCGCAGATATGGATTCGAGACAGACGTTTATTGCTGTCGCGCGGCAGGATTTGCGACTTCCCGAGCGCGGGCCGTCAACGTATCTCTCCTGCCAGTCCCAGCAGGGGCAGCAGTCGACGCGGGTGGCCGGGTGGATGCAGCGGAAGTGCGGGTATGTCGAGAAACGCACTTCCGGCGGAATGCCACCGGCGAGCGCGACCGCCGGCACGCCCAGCGCGCCGCAAGCGTGCGCGAGTCCCGTATCCTGCGTGATCGCGGCGTCGCAGTGTTCGAGCAGAGCGGCGGCCTGTTTGAATGTGCGTGTGCGGCCGCAGGCATCGACAACATTTGGCGCTTCGAAGCCGCATTCCGACTGCGCGTCGATGAGAACAACGCAATGATCCGGCATCATGCGCGCCAGCTCGGCGCACAGCCTCGGCACACGCCACAGCGGCCATGTGCGGTTCCATGTGGCCGCCCGCATCACGTAGCCGACAAACCGCCCGCCACGACCGGAAAGCATTTCGGCGGCGGCGCGCCGGTCGGCTGCTGAAAGATGCAGTTCCGTGCGCCTGTCCGCGAGCACGCCGAGCCCGAGTTGAAGCGCGAAGCTGTCTATGCGGTGTCGGCGGTTGCGCTCGATCGAGTAGTTTTCGACCGCGCGCGTCCAGTTGACAATCAGCGAATAGCCGCCGGCGCGCATATCGAGTTCGCCGACATCAATCACCTCGTCGATACATTCGATACCGTCGAGGAGGCCGGTGTGCTTCGGTAGTGTGGCGTAGGTAATGTAGGCATCCGGCAGCCGGCGTTTCAATTCGCGCACCGCAGGCACACTCATAATCACATCACCCGCCCCGTTGTCTCTTATAAACAACACGCGCGGTTGTGGCGCCAGATATTGTTTTATATCATTGTCAAAGTCGGCGACAGTCGCATCCGCCCAGATGCAGACCGGCGGATGTTGAAAATCGTGATATTTCATAATTCTCACCGTCCTTTTCACAACACCGCAAAGGGGAGAGCGGACCGTTGCGGCCCGCCCTCCTGTGTGTTGCCGCGGCAGCTTGCGTGCCTCAGGCGATTGCGTTGCGGATGAGATATCCGCAGTATTCGCAGACTACTTTTTCGACCAGGATTTCCGACACCTCGACAGCATCGGATTTACGACCGTCTTCGCGCCACTTGGAAGTCTGCCTGGCCTGACTCTGAAATGTGAGCCCCAGGGTCATCGTGCGCGGTGTGCGCGGGTTGGACGCGACATAAGCGAGCAGCACATGCCTGCCCCATATATCGGTCCCGGAGAAAGTCTGGCCTTCCTCGGCGGAGTCGTACACGCCGCCGGGCACGACAACCTTCATGTTCCACAGCGTGGGCGGCAGGTCGCCGTTGACGAGCAGCGTGCTGTTTGTGTACTTGAGAAGCTCCCGGACAGCCGGGTCGCGTTTGACAACCTTTGCCACTGCGGCAGGGATGATAATCGTGTTCGGGTCGCGACCGATAGCGCCGCGGATGGCCTCTTTTGCCGTGTCGACCCGCACCTCGATAGCGTTTACGCTGCTTGCGCTGTCGAAACCCGCGTCGTTCCACTGCTCGTCGCCGCTGAGGGTGACATAGTTGCCGCTTGTCGCGAAAGTCGCGGTCGCTGTGAGCGTGTCAGCCACACGCTTTTCCCTGTTGAGAGAGATCATGTTGGTGAGATTCTCGGTAACATCGAAGTCCGGCGAAAGCGGTTCGTCCGCATTTTTCCGCTCGCGGTCGCTCACCAGATCGGCAAGCGAATGCTCGACGCATGTATATGTGGGCGTCGATTCGATCTTCCATGAATCAATGAAATTAGTGTCCGCCTTGTCGGCCCTGATGTCCTGCGAAGACCTGAAGTCCTGGCGGCCGTACACGAAATATTTGTCGCTTTCCTTCGCCACGTCCACACGCGGCACGATGATGTCCGACACGAAAGCGCCGTTGCGGTACTTCAGAGAGAACGCGCTCAGCGCCCTGTCGATGTGAATGTTTCCTCTTGTGCTCATTGTTTCACCTCCAGTCGATGAATGTGTTTACGAGCTATACTCGTTGGGGATAGTGAGAATGCACTTGACGACGGAGCCCGCCGAAGCACCCGCGCTTATGGCCCTGCCGACGATACCTGTACCGCTCGCGTGCGCAGTGTCGCCCTTGGGCTTGACGCGGCCCTGCGTGTCCGCCACTATCAGCACATCGCCGATCGCCACCTGCTCGGCGATCTTCACCTTCGCGATGCCGGCCACCTGGAAAGCACCGTGTGCGCCCGCTTCGAGCGAAGTGTCGCGCAGCACGCCCGCGAGACTGCCCGCGCCCGCGCCCGCCGGGTTCGTCACCTGGCCCTCCGTCGCAGCGTCCAGCACAGCCACGCAGCCCTGCTCCATCGTTGTTTCTCCCGCCTTCAGCAAATATGTAGCCGAAAGCAGCTCGTTCATTTCCGCCATGTTCCACCTCCGTGGTAGTTTGTGTTTTATGTGTGTGTGATTTCTGTTTGCGCTGTTGAAGAATTAGTATCTTACGACTGAAATGCTACGCAGGATGGTAAAGAAATGCTGTAAAGAGATCGGTGAAAGCTGGAGCTTCCAGTTACAGGCGTTTCCAAGGTAGACCTTTGGAACGATGAAACTCTGTGTGCCGTGCTCAAACTATA
>JAJRTR010000064.1 GCA_024278215.1 bacterium | reverse complement strand
CTCTTTGCCGGGGATAATCAGGCCGACCTTGCGTTATTCATCCTCGAAAACGCCGACCCTGGTAGATTACCTGACTTTCGCCTTGCAGCTTGATGGTAAACTTGGTACTGTCCAGTTATAATATATTGTCTGCGTTATCACTTCGGAAAGCACAGTTAAAAGAAAAAATAATTTGCAGTATGGAGATTTTGCAATGGGCGCAGTAGACAACGTAAACCTTTATCTTATAACGGACGACGAACGAAACGGCGGCAGGCCGGTCGAGGAGATAGTCGAGAAAGCGGCGGCGGCCGGTGTGCGGCTTGTGCAGTATCGCCCGTATATGATAGCCGACGATGATTATATCACTAATGCCATAAGACTGCGGCGGATCACCAGGAAATATAATTGTATGCTGCTGCTCAACGGTCGACCGGACATCGCGGTGCAGGTGGGCGCGGAAGGTGTGCATATCGGGAAAGCCACGATGGCTCTGCCCGCCGCCCGGCGGCGGCTTTTCGACGGCGGTATCATCGGCTATTCGGCCCATGACCCGGCGGAAGCCTTAAAAGCTGAAAAAGACGGCGCGGACTTCATTACATACAGTCCCGTTTACAAGACAGCTTCCTCGTCCGCGCCACGCACGCCGGTCGGTGTGGACGAAGTCAAAAAAGTCGCCGATCAGTTGTCGATTCCGGTCTTCCCGCTCGGCGGCATCGGCCCGGCGCAGGCGGCGGAACTCAATGCCGCGGGACTCACGCGCGCGGCTGTCGTCTCCGCGATCACAGAAAGCGACGATGTCGCGGATGCCGTCACGAAGCTTATCGAGGCGTTGAAATAATAAAACTTCATAACCGTTCACGGTGTCTTTACGCTAAAACCCCTTTATGCAACCGGAGATTCTTCGCTTCGCCCAGAATGATAATCTCTATTTTTGCGCCTTATCAGCGCTATCGGAAAAGTTTGGAATACAAAAACGCCAGTTTTTGCGAAATGCGACTTCTTCACCGTTGCAACGACACAGTCGTTGCATTCCAGGAATTTCTGATGTACCGTTGCGAACAGTTACCTGCGGACAGATACATTTTTTTCTTTGTTGACACGACAATACCTTTTACAAACCCATCTATACACATATTGCCTTAAGCGGTATAATTTCCAGATATAAGTTTCAGCCATACATTTTTCATACGGCGGCAACCGGCGACACACGGCATATCGGCAGCATATTAAAAGTTTTCCGCCTTGTTTATCAGCCGCAACCTTTATAACCGTCAGAAAGGTGACAGCATGGCATATCGGCATAAGTATAAAAGTATTTATCACATGTTTCTCGACAAGGTTGAGAAATACGGCGACAGGACCTTCCTGCGCCACAAGGCCGGCGGCAAATGGGTCCCTGTCACATGGAAAGAACTGGAAACAAAAACAGAGGCGGCGGCCCGCGCTCTGATAAAGCTCGGCGTGAATGACTCGGAGGCGGTCGGCATCCTGAGCGAGAGCCGCGTCGAATGGATATTCACCGATCTCGGCATCATATCCGCGGGCAGCGTGACAACCGCCGCATATCCGACCTCGCCGCCCGACGATGTCGCCTATGTGCTCGATCATGCCGAGGTGCCGATGGTTTTCGCCGAAAACAAAAAACAACTCGATAAGGTGCTCGCGCGACTCGACAGGCTGCCGAAGATAAGAAACATTATCGTTTACGACATGGAAGGCGTCGCACCGCACGAAAAGGTGATGGGCTTCGACGATTTTCTGAAAATGGGCGAAGAGGCGAGTGAAGATATTGTTGCCGAACGCAGACAACGGCTCGACGCGCTGGCCCCGGAACACTTGCTGACGTATATCTACACGAGCGGCACGACCGGACCGCCCAAGGGCGCGATGCTCACACACGGCAACGCCCTCTATGTCAGTGATGTCGCGGGCGAGATGAACATAGTCAACGACGACGACGAATCACTCTCTTTCCTGCCCCTTGCGCACGCGCTCGAGCGGATGGTTTTCTACATGTCGTTGAATGTCGGCGGCGTGGTGAATTTCGCCGAGAGCGTATATTCGCTGGCGGAAAACCTGCCCGAAGTCAGACCGACAACACTTATCGGCGTCCCGCGCGTATATGAAAAAATCTACGAAAAAGTGCAGGCGAAGATCAAGGACGAGCCGCCGCTGAAAAAGAAAATATTCGCCTGGGCGCTCGATGTGGGCCGAGAACATTTCGAACTCGAATGTCGAAAAAAGCCCGTGCCTGCGGGACTCGCGCTGAAAAAGAAACTCGCGGACATCCTGGTGTTCGAAAAAATCAGGGCGGTCGCCGGCGGCAGGATACGGTGGGTCGGCTCAGGCGGCGCGCCGATGTCCGAGCAAGTGCAGTCGTTTTTCTGCGCCGCGGGCATGCCGATGATTCAGGCATACGGGCTTACGGAAACCAGCGCACCTGCCGTCGTCATTCCGCCCGATGAGATACGTATCGGCAGAGTCGGCAAACTCATGCCGCATTGCGATGTCGAGATCGCCGACGACGGCGAGATCATGATCAAGGGACCGAACGTCTTCAAAGGATACCTCAAAAATCCCGATGCGACAGCGGCCGCCTTCCGGGACGGCTGGTTTCTTTCGGGCGACACAGGCGAGTTCGACGCGGAAGGCTACCTGAAAGTCACGGGCCGCAAGAAGGACCTTCTTATCACCGCCGGAGGCAAGAATATTACGCCGCAGAAACTGGAACATCTTTTCACTTCGATCCCGCTTGTCAGCCAGGCGGTCATCACCGGCGATGGCAAAAAGTACCTCACGGCCCTGTTTACAGTCAACAGTGAGGAACTTGAGACATTCGCGGATGAACACAAACTCCGGAGCGAAGCCAGCCGGCCGACGGCCCGGCATCCTCTCGTCGTAGAAACAATAAGGAAAGCTGTCGAGGAAAAGAACAAGACGATACCCCATTATGAAACGATAAAAGATTTCAGGATTATCGACCACGAGTTCACAGTCGACTCGGGCGAACTGACACCAACGCTGAAAGTGAAAAAGAAAATCGTATTCGAGAAATACAAAGACCTGATCGAAGAAATGTATGGGCACAACTGACAGTTCAGACCCTTGAGTGCGATTTCGAGATAAAGTATTTATGCCCCGCGCACCCGCAAAAACATGTGGTTATTTCACTGCGTCGATAATATAATGTATTTGGAATGGACGACAGGTATACAAACACAACAGCCGGGGTGCCGGCCCCGGACATAGAACGCTACTTCATGGTTCGCCGACTTATCGACGAGTACTTCGATGTCGAGGGTTTCACTATTTCCGGAAACACAATCCGCTTCGCATACACAAGAATGAAAAGCGATTTCCAGACTATCGCGCACGAGTTCCAGTCGCTGGGTTACAACCCCTACCTGAAGCAGAGAGGCGGCAGGAAAATTTGTGTGCTCCTGCAAGCCAGGACAAGGAAGGACAGGGAAAGCCGCCGCGAAGCAGTCATCGCATGGCTCCTGCTGGCCGTCACTTTCCTTTCGACTACAGCCGCCGGCTACAGCTATTCAATTGCGATGGTGCAGAAAGGGCTGATGTCGAATCCATGGTATGGCGCGTTAAGTTTTTCCATCGCGATAATGCTGATACTCGGTTCGCATGAGATGGGACACAAAGTAACTTCGATGAAAAACGGTATCGATGCCACACCGCCATATTTTATACCTTTCCCGTCGATCATAGGAACTATGGGGGCGGTGATCCGCATAAAATCTCCAACACCCGACAGGAACGCCGCTGTGGCGCTGGGCGCGAGCGGGCCGATTATCGGTTTTCTTGTCACAATACCGATACTCATCATCGGCCTCCACCTTTCACCGGTTGTTCCGACAACCATGTTCACCGCAGGCGGCGACGGAACGGTAATGTTCTTCGGCGAATCAATCCTGTTCAAAGCGCTGTCGGATATACTTGTGCACGTGCCTGCCGGCAAGGAGATGTACATGCACCCTCTCACGTTCGCCGGATGGGTGGGACTGTTTGTGACCAGTCTCAACCTGATTCCCATGGGCCAGCTCGACGGCGGCCACATCGTGCGGGCGCTACTTGGCGACAGGGCACACTCGATTATCAATAAAGTTCTCATCGCCGTGCTTTTCGTTGCGGGCGCCGCGGGGTTTTCGATGCTCTACAGCGGCCCCGGCAACCCGGGCGGCATACTCTCTTCCATCGCCTGGCCGGGCTGGCTGATCTGGGCGATTATCGGCTTTTTCATCACTCGCCGCGGCTACCCGAAAACGATGAACGAATACGAACCCCTGACAAAGTTGTCTTATGCGCTCGGCATCTGCTGCCTCATTATTTTCTTCCTCTCTTTTATGCCCAACCCCATCGGCATCACCAATATCAGTGCTTTGTGATTGCTCTGTATCTCCAAATATCTGTGTTTAATCCTTTGCCGTTTCGCGTAAAATTTCTATTTGTATGTTAATGAGGCGATTGCAAATTCTGATTCGGCTATGGTCGGCTGCAATTGTCAATAGCTGCGTTGTCGGCGCAAAATTTTCCTCAGCCTACTATATAAGTACGCCTGCGGGAATTTTGCACATCCGCCTTGCTTTTGATCAATTTCGTTCGACCTCGCTTCGAACATTATTTTGCAATTGCCTCTACTAAAAACTCATTTTTAAGTTAGAATGTATTCATGGAATCATCACAGTGGCAGACATCCGGCCCGCTCCCGGCGGTAATGCTGAACCCCGATGTACTGCGCAAAGTCGTCAAACGCAAGACGCGCGGCAAACGCACGGAAGACATCGAACAGCAGCTTATATATCAGGTGGAAAAACTGCCCACGCATGTGCAGCTAAGCCGCGCGCACCTTGACGGCCTGCGGGAAGAAATCGGCGCGGCGGAAGATGTGCTGTCGAATGTCTACGAAGAAATCGACCTGTTCAAAACACGCGAGGGCGCGCTCAACGACATCATCCACCTGCTCATCAGGATGCACTACGGCATAGACCTGCTACAGATCATGCCCGCCGAAAGGAATGCGATAAAGGGAGAAATTGAAGCGCTCATCAGCAACATCGACCAGATTGTCGCAACATCGAAACACAGGTCGATACCCCTGCTCACTTCCTACAAGCGCATTGCTCCGTTCCCCGGCGCGACGCACGAACACAACAGGGCCGATGTGATTTTTGTCATCGACCGCAACAGGTGGATGCGAAGAGACGTGCGCATTCTGGCACACAACGCGCATCTGCTGTATAACGATCTGCGCGACCGCGGCATCATCCCGATGTTCGGGGTCCAGCAGTTCGAGCGCACCTCACAGCCGTCGGGGCCTCTTAGAGAATCCGCCGGCGATTTCGCCGACGACCTGGAAGCTATCTACTTCAGCGGCCAGACAAAAAACGCTCTGACCGCCATCCGCAACGCGCTCGATGAACAGCCCTTCCGCCCCGATGCCGCCAAAATGATCGTCATGTTCACAGACAGCGAAGCACACGACGACTATGGCAATATGCGCACCGAAATAATCGCCGCGCTGAACGATGCCGGCGCCACCCTCTTCGCCCTCTGCGTCAACAACCGCTACACAAAACTGCCGTTCCCCGTCTACGAGGAGATTGCCGCGGGCACAGGCGGCAGGCACATAAACTTCGCGCAACACGCCATGCCCGATGTTCTCGAAGAACTCGCCGCCGCCATCACAAAAAGGATGGTCGAAAAAGGTGCCAGAATTTACACGACCAACGATCGCTACGTACACATAGGACCTGACCCCGGCGACTCCGTCACCATCCGTTTTCCCGACTACAGCACCGACAAACTCGGTCTGCGCAACCTTGGTCTCGATACCGAGGAAGACTTCCGCAACGCAGTCGGACTCATCGACAAAGCCCTCCAGCAGGCCACAATCGACCGCACGGAAAAGGGCATTCTCTTCAACTACCTCGAACGCATTGTCAGCCACTTCGACACAATCCGCGTCTTCAAACTCGATTTCCACATTTAACTTGTGCGTTTTGAAACATGCGCAGAATTTCCTATATGAAATTGTGAAACAACATAGTGTTGTGTCAACTTTGTATCGACATTTTGAGGGCGCGGTCACCGTACCGCGCCTGTGCATATATTACGCATAACTGTTTGTACGACCAAAAGTTGGGGCGCGCTGCGGTGACCGCGCCCTTGTTCTGTTCCTTCCACTAAATTATTTTCTTACGTCTTTTCATCGTTGATACGACAATAAAGTGTTCTTTCCCTTGTACATGATAATCGTAACTATACGTATGCAATTCAAAATAATAAATGCTATAATTCCGGTTCGTGTCCCCCCTTGAAATTCTGCACATGTTTCAAAAACGCACAAAGTTCTGTTAATAATCTTAAATGAGGGTATGTACATAAACACCCTGATATAAGATATAGTAGTCTTCTATCATAGTCCATCACAGTAAGGACTATGTGTTGGGCCTGGTTGAGTCAAGTACATACCCACCTGAAGAGATCGGATAAATAAGTGAAAGTAATTGATATAGAAAACACTCCGGATAATATCGAAATAAAATTGCCTGCGGTATGTCGGCCCAATGGTGATGGCGGTTTTATCCTCGTTGACGAAACTGCGCATATGATATTTAAATGCGACTCCGATGGAGAATTCATCACATCAGCCGGAGGATACGGCAGTGCATCCGGGCAATTTATATATCCCACAGACGCTGCCGTGAGCCCGGACGGGCGTATTTTTGTGACAGACAGGTGGAACAGGCGCATACAGATATTTCGAGCTTCAGACCTGAAGCTTCTTGAGACTTTCGGCGAAGATGAAGCGCGACAGGAAATCTTAACCGAACCGTACGGCGTCGCGTTCTTTCATGATTCACTGATCGTTACGGATCGTGAAAATGAGAGCCTTGTGATTTTCAACGATCGAAATACATTGGAATATGTCGTTCATCCATTCGGGATGCATGGAACACAACTGCAATATCCAGGGTATATTATATCAACAGGCGAGTTCCTCGCTGTCCAGACGGCAAGTGGGCAAATCGCAATTCTCGACAGTCTGTTTTTCATTGAGAACATCATTGAGCCGACACCCGAAACAGGAGCATTCCATGCTGTGCATTACGCATGCGGAGGCTGCTTGCTCGTGTCGACGGAAAAGGCCGGCGCCTGCCTTTACCGGCTTGACGGGCAACTGCTCAAGAGTTTCACATTGGACAATGCACGTACCGAATTCCGGGAGAGCCGTGGACCGGACTGTAACATGATTATGACGGATTTTACAACCTGTTCATTCTCTGTTGTTTCGATATCTGAACTCGACATAAAAGAAGCTCGAGATAAAAGCCCCGGCATGACGCACAGGGACACATTCGATTCTCAAAAACCACTTACGGAGGCTCAGTTCATAGCCCGTGTCGCGACCGGCTGCCCGGTTCATCCCGACGCATGGCCTCCGGAATACAAAAGCAAAATGCCGGGTTCCTTCAGACATACCATTTTCAAACGTGCCATGGCGGCAGTCGAGATAAACTCCGAAGTTGTAGAACCTGTTATAGAACAATGCCTACAGACTTTTTCCACGCACAAGACGTTTTTCACGATGCAAAACAAACTCGAAAGTTCTATCAGAACAATTGCAACGCGAAAAATGCGAATACTGGCACATTCAGAAACAATTATACCTTACAACAACGATCTATATGCGGTAGACAGACAGGAGGATGGTGGATTTTACGGCGTATTCTATAACAATGGCGATATAATAAAAGGCTATGGAGATTCATATCAGGAATTTACATCAAAATTTGACAGTCAGGTGTTTTTTATCAGATGTCTGAAAGATGGCATTATATCACTAAGATCAAGTGCTTCACAAACAGATACAATCATAGATTATCACGATATGGATGGCACATCGAAACGCGAACTCGCGAGAATTAACCGTAAAGAAAATCCTTTAAACATTTTCATTATACCTGGAATATATAAAAACAACCTATTGATTCCGGACCCTTCAACCGGAAAGATTTTCATCATTGACATGGATACAGGACGTCATGGTTTATTAGGCGGTCAATATCCTCTGGTTTTTGACAGCCCTATAAATGTCTTGTACGATGACAAGAAGAAATGTTTTTATGCTCTTCAGGCGGATCAGACAATAATCGTGTTTTCCGAAGATCATGTGGTTTTACGCACCTTCCCGCTTGCTTGTCTTGGAACAGGATACTGGGCAGGATATTATGAAATAATGTCGCCGGAATATATAATATCTTTATTATTTAGTACAAAACTCGATGAATGGAAATCGAAGACAGATCAAAACCAGAGACACAACATGGTTGCGATATTCAGTGCCCTGACCGGAGAGTTGATTTCGGTGTTCAATACATTTGATACATGTGAAAACAACAATTTGTATAGAAGTAGTTTTCATTCGATGTCGAGAATAATCCCCCACGGAAACAGGAGCTTTGACATCTTTGAAATGAGCACACACAAGCTCCATAAGTTTAAATTTCTATAACCGTTTGCCCTCCCCAACGCAGTGTAATACAGCACAATAGCGCACTATTACATGCGACAGCATCCTGTCAATAAAGAAAAGGCGCAAGATGGGTTAGCGTAAAAACGATGAAAGTGTAGTGCGGGGGCACCGTACCCCGCCTCAACCTGTGCCTGTACAAACCGTTTTCGCGAGAAATATGCTCAGGCTTATGCGGTGCCCCCGCCCTTGTCTACACATTTTGCGCATTTACAAGTATGACATGTCACCAGTTGTGATCGGGGTTCGGGGGGGCGTTCAGGCACTATTTTGAGCCGATCGCAAAAGCATATTCTTGGTGAGGGCAAGCGAAATTGATCGGAGCAAGGCGGAGGCGCAACATCCCCACAGGCATACCCGTGAGTATGTTGAGGAAGATTCTGCGGCGACGACAAGGCTCCGGACAAATGCAACCGACCGCAATAGAACAGACTTTTACAGGCGGCTCTTTATTGAAGTTTGAAATTCATGCTGCTATTCTTATGATGTTTTATTGGGGGAGAGTATAACGTATTATGAGGGTTGGCCTGCAGTACGGATTTTATAAAGGTGACGGTACGCGCGACGAGTACGATATCATGATGTACTTCGCGAAGTATCTCAAGCAGAGCGGGGTCAAGGTAGACACGCTGGGCGACGATGTACAGGATTTGAAGAAATACGATCTCGTGCATCTGTTCGGACTCTCAGACCGCACACACGCTGTCAGCCGGATAGCTGCAAGGCTGGGAAAACCTGTAATTGCAACTCCTCTGTACTGGAACGAAGAGTTCCCTATCCATTTCGATCTCGCAAGCCTCCACAGAGCCAACGGCAAAGAAAAACCCGATGTAAGAGAAGAAAAACTTTCCACATTTTATTATCAGAAAAAAATGCTGTCCGACAGGTTGCGTCAGCAGAAATTCATACTCGAAAACGCCGCGCTGGTGATATCGTCCGGCAAATGCGAATCGCTCCAGCTCAGGCGCGACTACGATATAAAGAAGGGCCGCATAGTCGAGTTGCCTATCGGCATCGACCTGTTTCTCGGCGTAGGCAAACCCGGGCCGTTTCGTGAAAAGTACGGCGACGACGAATTCTGCCTGTGCGTCGGGCAGTTGAGCCCCCGCAAGAACCAGCACCTGCTGATCGACATAACCCGTGACCTCGATATTCCACTTGTGCTCGTCGGTGCCATGGACGGCGACCTGGAATATGTCGATCACTGCAAAGACATGGCACATGAGAAAGTAACATTCATCGACAAACTCGACCAGGCAATGCTGAAATCGGCATATAAAGCGGCAAAATTCTTTGCCCTTCCGAGCAGCTTCGAACTGCCCGGCATGGCCTATATAACCGCCGCACTCTGTGAACTTCCCATCGTCGCCACCAGCCGCGGCTCGACATGGTCTTATCTCGGCAACAGCGTCAACTACTGCGATCCCGAAGACATCGCCTCGATATTCGACGCCGTGCTGCACTGCAAAGACGCCGAGCCCGACCCCGGACTTAAACAACATCTGCTTGACAATTTTTCATGGGGAAGAACTACCGTCGTTCTCGTGAAACTCTACCAGAAGATAATCCACATTTATAAAAGAGCTAACCCGCATATTTCACCAATGCGGGCCAATAAGAAGTAGAAACCCACGTGCCTGCACCCGCGACACTTAAAACCGAAAATGCGGCTTATTTTCCAGACCCTTTACTTGATGCTGTTGATTACAGGGAATACCTTCCTTACGCATATTTCGACAGGAGCAGGTTTCCGTTCAGTCGTTAAGTATTTATTTATTTCTTCAACTTCAATTCCGTGTATATGGGCAGGTGATCGCTTAGCGAATCGCAGTGTTTGCCGGGACAAATTCCGCTGCTGAGGACCGACACGCCGCGCACGAAAAAGAGGTCGATGACAGCGCGCACTCCATATTCATTTCTTGTTGTGCCGCGCTTCTTCAGGGACAGGCCCGCATGAGTGTCTTCATAACCGGCGGCTAAGAATTCCCTGACGGTGGGGTCTTTGCCGCCCGAGTTATGGAGGTCGAGCACATACATGTCGGTATTCATATCGCCGCCGATGATGACCGGACCGTCGAAACCGGCTGCGTCTTCTATGAGTTCCGCCGCCTCGTCGGCCCTGATGTCGTCATCGTTAAACCCGCTTTCAAAATGCACGGCATAGAATCGCACGGGCCGGCCGGCAATGACGATATCTGCCGCAATCGCCATCCTTCCGCCCAGCCGGGGCTGGCTTCCTTTACCTCTTTTTTCCGGCGGTATGTACCAGCTTGCCGATTTCCTGTGTCGTATCTCGCGTACATTCGACAGCGGATACCTGCTCATGATCGAGTTGCCGTGTTCGCAGGGAGCTTTGCGCGTGTTTTTATCGGAAGCGGCATTTCCCGGCAGTTCGATAAACTCGACGCCGTAGACATAATTCATGCCGATGGCGGCGGCAAGTTCGCGGCTGACATTGCGGTAATTCGTGCGCGGACAGCCACGGTCTGATTCGCTGATAAGAAGAACGTCCGCTCGTTTCAACACGGGATGCTTTTTGAACAGGCGAATCTGGTTGTCGAGCTTGAGTCCGCGCTCGAGGTTGTATGCGGCGACAATAATAGTATCTTTGGCCGGGTCGGGAGGTATGTCGGAGAACCAGCCGAGTTCGAGCGCGCAGTGAATGTTCTTTATGTCGGCGGCGCTATCCGGATGTGCCGCCTCCGTACACAGGCGGTGTGTTTTCGGGTCGGGGGTGTTGTCATAGGCGCCTTGAACGGCGGCGGCTCGGATTACCGGCAGGAATGTCATTGCCAAAATCACGGCTGAAACAAGTAAAATGGTGCATGTGTTAAGATGATTTTTCATAGTATGTCTACCTTCGTCGGATATGTTCGGGCTCTTATCAATAATAAAAAAAACTTCAAATACGCATTACCATTATAACTGATAACATTTTTTTCGCTATGTATTCTCCGGCACCATAGCGGGAAAACAAGCTCCTTTTGATTTTTGATATGAAAACGTGCAATATCAAAAATGACTAATTATAATCAATAGTTTATAACAATGTTGAAAGAATATTCAGAGGAGTTCAGACGAATGGAAGCGGATTCTTCCAAATTCGAGGGATGCCTGCTGGGTCTTGCGATAGGCGACGCGCTTGGAATGCCGTTCGAGGGCTGGCGGCCGACATGGATCATGAGCAAACTGGGCGGAAGGGTCAGGGATTTTCTGCCCGATACAAGGCGCGGCCTGAAGGCGGGCCAGTGGACAGACGACACAAAAATGGCACTGCATCTCGCCATGAGCATAAAGAGAAATGAAGGCAGGTTTTCAGCGCGGGAAGCGGCGAAATGGTATGTGCGCTGGTTCGACTCGGGCGACCTGCGTGGTATAGGCGGCGCCACCGCCGAGTCCATTCTGCGCCTTAAAGCAGGCTCCGACTGGCGCGAAAGCGGCAAAACCGGCGAGAACGCAGCAGGCAACGGCACGGCCATGCGCTGCGCCCCCATCGGACTTCTCGATCATAAAAAACTCGATCTCCTCCGTGAAGATTCAAAAAACGACGCCGTCATCACGCACAATAACCCTGAAGCGATTGCCGGCAGCAGGGCAGTGAATTTCTTTATCGCAACAGGTGTCGTACAGCCCGATTTCGTCGAAGCGAAACCAGAGCTGATAGACCGCTGCATCGAATTCATCGGCCCGTGCAAGGTCGCCGACAATCTCAAACGCGCGAAACAATTATTAAAAGAGAATCTGCACTGCGGCACGGCACTCCAGACACTCGGCACAAGCGGCTATGTCGTCGAGACAGTAGCAAGCGCCGTCTACTGCTTCCTGAAAACACCTGAAAATTTCGAGGAAACTGTTATCTCCGCTGTCATGGGCGGCGGCGACACAGACACAACCGGCGCGGTTGCAGGCGCCATCTCCGGCGCATGGAACGGCACATGGTCGCTGCCCAGGCGATGGGTGGACACTGTCGAAGCGAGCGACGATTTTCGCGAAATTGCAGGCAAACTCTTCAACTTCAGCCAGTCGATCTGACCCGGCATCCAACTCCATTTCTTCTTCTCTTTATCAATACCGTTTCTTGTCCTGGTGATAAATCCGATCTTCCGAGAAAACCCCAATGTGGGCTGGAATCGTTGACACGACACCGACACAATCAAAGAATGCGGGTTTGTCTGCTCCGGATATTCATATTGCTTACCTATACTTACCCATAGTTTACGGAGTGATTTCAGGGTATGCTCTAAAGTGCTGTTTTACATGACTTTATACCGAAAAGCATACTTTTCGGTCGCAGCAATGTGGAAAACTATGTGAATAAGTAGAAAACATCAACATGTGATTGTGGAAAAGTCCATATATTTTGGTATGATAATAGTACATGCAGATGACGGCACCTATACTTAGGTGTACTCATTACTACAGGTACTGTGCTCAAAACATTTTTTGGGTATCGTATGACTGAAATTCCAAATTGTCGTGTCAATGATGAAAAGATGTAAGAAAATAATTTAGTGGAAGGAACAGAACAAGGGCGCGGTCACCGTACCGCGCCTCAACTTTTGGTCGTACAAACAGTTATGCGTAATATATGCTCAGGCGCGGTACGGTGACCGCGCCCACTCAAAACGTCGATACAAAGTTGACACGACACCATGTTGTTTCACGATTTCACACACGCAATTCCTGTTGATAACCGCGATAATTTTGCAATTGGCTCGTATGTTAAAAGCGTCAAGTCAGTTTGTTATCAGAAATTAAACAATAGTGAGAACCTGTGTGTATCGTCCATTTCGCCGGCTGGGATAAACGCATAGTCAAGAGCGAATTGGTCCTGCACAAGGCCGATTCCATAAGAGAAGCCGTTGTCGAGATCGCTCTGCGAGGAATAGCCCAGTCTGACAGGCACGATATCGGAGATTGTGTATTGCGCGCCGAAGTGGTATTCCGGGTTCTCTTCCTTGATCATGTACCAGTCGAATGAAGCGAGGAGGGGTATATTGTCCCATTCATAGGCGGTGGCGATTTTGAATGTGAGTGGCAGCGGGTCTTCTTCTTTGTAGAGGGTAAGGCCTCCGCCGAGATGTGAGAGAACAGCGCCCATACGCCATCCTTTGGGATGTGGTTTGTAGAGCAGGCCGAGGTCTACGGCAAATGTCGAGTCTTCATAGTTGTCAACGCCGATGTCCATTTTTACATATTTGATCGCTACGCCATAGGAAAGCACTTTGCTCGCATAAGCTGAATATGCGAATGACAGCGCGTAACTCTTGGGTTTGAATGTGCTGGTGCCGGCATCGTTTTCATCCTTGAACATCTGTGTGCCATAGTCCACATATATAAGATTCGTGCCGAATGCTTTATTTCCCCAGTTGGTCACGTAAGAGAAGTATTCCTGGTTGATGTCCAGGAGTGACTCGTTGTGCATTACGGAGACCTGGCTCTTTTTGACCTGAACCATTCCAGCGGGGTTTATCGTGACGGCACTGGCGTCGTCCGCTATTGCCGAATATGCGCCGCCCATGGCTTCCGACCGCGCGCTCACTCCCACGTTGAGAAATGTCGCGCCTGTTGTTCCTGTCGCATAACTTATCACCGGCAGAATCGCCAGCGCAAAGGCTGCGAATAACACTGTTTTAATCGTTTTCTTTACATTCATATCTATATCCCCTCTTGAGGTAATCCCTACTTCTTTATACCCCGATCACGTTCTTTACAAACAAATTCTCCTGTTTTACTACTTGCAAATAAATCCACATGAGATCATAACAGCCGGTTATTTATTATCTGACAACCGTCAGTTTTCCGGTGTATGTCTTATTGAAATTCTGTCCGTCGCTTATCCTTAATACATAAGGATATATGCCGGACGCCACCTGCCTGCCCGCGTTGTTCCTAACATCCCATTGCGCGACCATCAGGCCCGTTCCGGCGGTGTTGTTCGGCAGGGTGCCGGACCAGAACTCGTTTATTGTCCTCACGAGTTTGCCCCTGATGTCGTATATCGACACACTGACTGAGATGTTTCCTGCATTGTACGTACTGGAATTGGAGACAGAAAATTCGACATTTCCGTAACCTGTTCTCCAGGGATTGGGATATGTGTGGAGGTCCACAAGGTTGAGTTCGACGAATGCCGCCGGCGCGTATCTGCCGTTCATCAGTGCCCACACGTCATATTTCGAGAAATGGTTTATTGCTACTGTGATCGTGTCGTTTGTCGGATCGATCGAGCCGTCGAGCTTGTTCCATGCGTCCTGTGTGCATCCCAGTGCGCTGTCTTCACACCAGAAGTAGACATAAAGATCGTTTTCGTCTATCGCGGAGTTCCCGCCTCCTGTGCAGTTTGCGTCCTGATTGGTGTCGAGCATACCATCGTTGTCCTGGTCGCAATAATGGAAAACCATCAGGATGTCTTTGTTGAATTTGACGCCGTCCGGGAAGAACTCGCGGGCCTCGCCTGTGCTGACGAGCACGTCTTTGCCGTCGGGCGAACTCGGTGCCGAGCCGGGCGCTGTAACTTGCAGTTTCACTTCGTCGCTCAGGACTGCTCCGGGAGGAATAACCGCACTGACAGAGCCTTGGAAGAAGAGCAGTCCGCCGTTGCTGGATACTGTGCTTACGTCGGAAAGTTCCAGGAATTTAAGCTTCCCGTCTGTTGTCCCGCCCGGGTCGAGTGTTATATAGGCGAACAGGTTTCCGTTTGTCGACTGCGGGCATCCCGCGCCGTGGCACTGGACGAGTCCGAACTCATTGTTTTCGCTCTGTCCAAGAAGTTGCGGACTGTATATGCCGTCGCCGAGGTACTCGACATAATTGTCGAAATTGGCACCGGTGAAGAAGTCGGTTGTAATGTCGCCGCCGAGCGTGGAGCCCGCGTTGATCAAGTTGCGCATGTCGAAGGTCGATCCGGTAAGATCATCTGTCATATATGATACCATTGTGCCGTCGTTTGTGTATGAAGGGAACAGCCCCGCGCCGTTGGGACATGAGGATGCGGAACATGACTGCACCAGTTCCACTCCCGGCCCTACACCTGTTACCGGTAAAGTCGCTACTGTGAGATCGACGGAATAGATGCTTGTCACATACATATCCGAGCTGGTTGTGCCCCAGTCCCATACGGCGAATGTGACTTTTGTACCGTCGGCCGACATCGAGCCGTGAAAAGACCATGAATTCGCGTTATTGAAATCCGTTACCTTTGTAAATGTTGTGCCGACGCTGTCTTCGAGGTATAGGCCGCCCGTTTTTACTCCGTTCATGAAGTAGAGTTCCAGGTCGACGTTGGAAAAGTCTACCAGTGAAACGAGCAACTGGTCGGCATACGGACCCGCGTTGACATTCCATTCGGCATCCCACCAGTAGTAGGGTGTGCCACCTGTTTTATTTGAAATATGTTTGTTTTCCGAGTCGAGAGTTGCCAGCGTATCGGCATTGTCTGAACCATCTGCGTTAACGGCGTACATTTCGGGCGCGTCGGAGGTCGTACATCCGTCCCTGCCGGTAAATATTACCTTGCTGTCGTCCGAGTTAAATGTATATCTGGCCATCGGCTGCACACACATTCCATTATTGGTCAGCCTTATGGCGGCATCCCAGCTGCTGCCGTTCCAGTCGATCAACCACAGGTTCCAGCCTGTTGCCGCCGCTGTCCTGGCCGCAACGACGATCTCTGTGCCCCCGTGGCTCCACACCGGGTGCATGACCGTTCCGCCCGCTATCGGCGACATCATGTCGGTAACTGTGTCGATGCCTTCACCGAATCCGGTTTTATCACGTATCAGGACATAGGCACGCTGGTTGCGGCCTCCTGTTCCGGAGAAGGATGAGGTGCCGGCTTGCGCGGCCTCGACATAAATCGCTTCGGACGCCGCCGCTGTTGCTTTTATCTTGATCCAGCCTTCACCGGCAACCAGGTTGCCTGTGACGGATGTAACGCCGGGCCCCGTGGCTCCTGCTCCCGTCAGGCCCGTCGAGTCGATATACGCGCTACTGTCGACAAGGCTTGTTCCATCGGAACCCAGCGATATCTGGACTGTGCTTGTGGCCAGTGTTCCGTTTGTTATCATCGAGTCGGCTTCGTCGTAAAGCTGTACCAGCACTATCTCGAATTCGGTGCCGTCCGGGTTCAGCACTCCGTCGAGCAATGTCGTCGATGCCGCCGAGGCCGAGCCGTCGGTTGTTCCCAGGTCGCCACCGTATGAGGTCGCGTCCGCATCTACCGCCGTCGCCCGCAGGTATGCGCCGCTCGTGTACGTATAGGTGAACAATGTTGCCGCGGTCGAGATATTGCCCGCGTTGTCTTCTGTTTTTATCCTGAGATAATAAGTTGTTCCATTTGTCAGCGAGGTCGAGTTTGTAAAGGTGTTGGGTGAGGCCGCCGCCTGGTAGGTAACCGGGTCGAAACTGCTGTTTGTCCCGAAATACACATAGTAACCTTTTATTCCCGAGTTCGCGGGTGACGCCGGAGCGTCTGTCGGATCGTTCCATTCGAAATATGGTCCGCTGGGCGCGTCATATGGATAGCCGTTGCCTGAAACAAGTGCTACGCCTTTGTTGGAGTCGTCATATCCGGAGACTGTCGGGTTGGGCGGTGCCTGCCTGTCGATGAAAATGCAACCTGCCGGCGCGTCCATCGAGTACATCCACGAAGATTCGTGAGCGAACGCATCCCTGCATCTCGCCCTGAAACAGAAATAGTATCCATCGTCGGCACTGTTGACCGTCTGGTTGGCTGTGGCTGTGTAGCCGATTGTGCCGGAATCGCTCCATGTGTCGGTCGCGTCGTCGCAGTCTGTTTTCGCCACATTGCTTTTGCAATACTGCACGTCATAAGGTGTTGCGTGCAGTCCGACGCCTGTACCGTCGCTGCAAGTCACGTCGCCGCTCGTGATGTTTGTGGAATTTGTATATGTGTCCGAGTCCGGCAGTACCTGTGTGACGGACGGCGCCGCGGCGTCGCATGTTCGTGTTATCTCTGTTCCCGCCGTGTAGTTGCTGAGTCCGTCCACGGCCCTCATATTTATTGTTTCCGTATCGCCGTCTGTGCAGGTTACCGTGTTCTGGTCGCACGCGCCTGCCGCGTAAGTTGCCGCTGCCCATTCGGTGTCGCAACTTCCATCATTAGCCACGCAGTACTGACAGCCGGTCGTCGCGGAACAGCCCGTCGTAACAATACCGCTCATGTCGATGTCGAAACCATTACCGTCCACATGGGTTCCATTAGCCTGGTTCGAGACGGTAACCGCGCCGAGAGAACCGGCGATCGCGGCGTCTTCATCATACTGGATCGGCCCGATCTCAACCGTGTTGTAAGTCGTCAGCCCTTCACACGAACCCGCGCCTGTCGCGCACTGTCCGCCATTGAAGCTCTTCGCTATAAAGTACCAGGTGCTGCTTGTCGACGTGGCGTCGATTGTCATTGATGTACCGCTTTTGTCGCACGCGCCGCCTTCGCACAGCGCCGCCGTGTCGCTCCAGTCGTTGCCTCCCAGTATTGTGCTGTAACTGTATGTGTTGTTTGTCTGCCAGAGGTACAGATAATATTGCGTCGAGCCGGAGTTGAACGCAGTCGGCGACCCCACAGTTCCGCCGCCCATCGTATTGTAAAACGTGAATGTTTTATTTGCCGGGCCGTAGCATGTGCCGGTGCAGGCCGCGCCCGCGTTTCGACATTCGATAGCCGCAGCCTCGGGAATCGCTATACGGTAGCCGTCTTTCAGATCGTCTGCGGCGGGTGAACTCGCGTCGACAACAAGCTGGCCGATGCTGCCGCTCAGATAGTTTGTGCCGCCGGCTGTCAGATCGGCGCCGCCGCCGTTGACCGAATCCCATTCCACGATATTCGCAAACACCGTCGCGCCGCTCACTGCCACAGCCAGGAGCACCGCTATCGCTATGCAATAAAATTTACCTCTGGGAATTATGACTTTCCTGTCGGAGGCATTCTCTATGTCAGGTTGCCTGATATTCAGTTTTCGTCTCATGATTATCCTGTTTAACATTTTTTATTTTTACTGTGGCATATTATTACTACAATATGTGTGCCAGCTTCACCGGTTTTCCCAGGGTTGTTACCCATTCATTTACAATCGTCTCTTTTCGATGCAAATGATTGGTAAAAAAACACCCTTTTGCCATGTTTTACTGGTTCTTCGTACAATACAGTGCCTTGAATTTCATAACCTACTTTAAACATCTGCACAAAAATGCGCAATAGCTATAGCAATCCTGAAAAAAAATTCACCTTTCACCAATTATAATATATGCGGCTAAAATCCACTACAGTCGTGTCAACTTCGTGTTGAACTATAGAAGTGTAAGGGCGGTATCAGGTAAAAATAAAATATAAATTTCCGCTTATGCCGTATTTGACACATCTTTGATGCACTGTAGCTTGAGGGAAACCCCATTGAGAATTATAGAGAAGAGCCAATTGCAAAATCAGCACCTTCCTTGACTCTGTAATCAAGGGAATATACAATCGTGGTTTATGTTTAAAGCGCAGCTTCGGCCTGCGCGAATTCAGGTGCGATTTTACGGAAGGGCGCAGTTTTCAGACAAATAACATCGTGAGGTTGTTGCTACTGAAAACATTTTACGTTTCGTGCATACAACCTGATGCACATACAATTTCGGAGTAATTGTTATGAACGAAGAACTCGAAAAACTCGAAGCAAATGCCGTAGCAGCCATTCAGGCCGCCGACTCGAATAGTGAACTTCAGGATGTGAAGGTCCGCTTCCTCGGAAAAAAAGGTGAGATCGGCAAACAGATGGCAACTCTCAAGGAGATGCCGCATTCGCAACGCAAGGCGTTCGGGAAAGCACTGAATGAGCTCAAGGGACGGCTCATAAACGCGACAGAAGAAAAAAAGAAAGAACTTGAAGAGAAAGCCCTGAAGAAAAAAATCAGTGCTGAAAGCCTGGATATTACACTCCCCGGCTTCCGGTTTCCAACTGGCCGCCTGCATCCTCTGACCCGTGTCTGGCACGAAATAACCGATGTTTTCATCGCCATGGGTTTCGACGTTGTCGAGGGTCCTGAGATCGAAACGGAATGGTACAACTTCGAGGCCCTCAACCTCCACTCCGAACACCCGGCACGCGATGAGCAGGATTCCTTCTATCTGGGGGAAAACCGCCTGCTGCGAACCCAGACATCACCCGTACAGATTCGGGTAATGGAAAAAATGGGCGCGCCTCCCGTGCAGATTGTCGCTCCGGGGCGCGTGTTCAGGCGCGATGCTACAGACGCAAGCCACTCACCCGTTTTTCACCAGATCGAGGGCCTTGTTGTCGACAAAGACATCACTATGGGGCATCTCAAAGCCACTCTCGAGGCTTTTAACAAAGAAATATTCGGTAAAGACATTCTATCCCGTTTCAGACCCGACTATTTCCCCTTCACCGAGCCAAGTTGCGAAGTGGCGATATCATGTATTATTTGTGGTGGCGAAGGTTGCGGGCTCTGCAAAAGAACCGGCTGGATCGAGATACTCGGCGCGGGCATGGTGCATCCACAGGTGTTGAAAAATGCGGGATTCGACCCGAAAAAATACAGCGGCTTCGCTTTCGGCATCGGCATCGACAGGGTAGCCATGCTTAAATATTCCATCGACGACATCAGGCTTCTTTATGAAAACGATATGCGCTTCCTGAAGCAATTCTGACCTGATTATGACGTACAAGTAACGGGTCGGAGCTTCGAATAATGCAGGAAACAAACAGCGTCGGAAAAAGATACATTGGAGATAAGAAATGCAGGTTCCAGTTGAATGGCTGAGAGAATATGTGGACTTCGAGGATATCCCCATCGAGGAAGTGGCCGACAAGCTGACTATGGCCGGTCTTGAAGTCGGTGAAATATACCCTGAACGATTCGGGTATGAGAATTCGTATGTAGGACGGGTTACAAACGTGTCGGAGCACCCTGCGAAGCCGGGTTTCTGGATTCTGACCGTCGAGGACGATACGCGCGGCAATACCGTGCTGACCAACTTGAGAGAATTTCGTGTGGGTGAAATTATTCCGATAGGTTACGAAGGCTTCATATTGCCGGACGGCATGAAACTGGAGTCGATGAAATTCGGGGGCGAGACATCCGACGCGAAAATCCTGTCCGAGGCGGATGTCGAGTATTCGGACAATGCGGAAGTTATCCTGCCATTGCCCGAAAGCGCAAAGGTTGGTGACTGTGTACCCGATGCAATCGGGATAACACAGGAAGTCTTTAAGTTCGACCTGACAGCGAATCGAGGCGACTGCCTGTGCGTGCTGGGTATAGCGAGAGACCTGGCGGCGGTGCTGGATCGCCCGATAAAAAAGGATGTGTTCGATTTTGAACTTGAAACGAAACCGCTGGATATTGATTTTTCGGTAACGATAAAGGCCCCGATGCTGTGTCCGCGCTATTCGGGGCGTGTGATACGAAATGTGCGGATCGAGGAATCGCCGTTGTGGATGCGCCGTAGACTTGTATGCAGCGGCATGAGGGGCATAAACAGTATAGTTGATGTTACAAATTATGTGATGATCGAGACAGGCCAGCCGCTTCACGCATTCGACCTGGATACGCTTCAGAAACGGGCCATAGTGGTTCGCAGAGCCATCGCAGGCGAAAAAATCAAGACAATCGACGATACGGACAGACTCCTCGACCCATATATGCTGGTGATAGCGGATAAGACACGTCCTGTGGCCGTTGCGGGCGTAATGGGCGGTGCTGAGACGGAGATCGAAGGCGATACTGTAAACATGCTGCTGGAATCGGCTCATTTTCAGCCTCGAAACCTGCGAAAAACAGCTACCGGGCTTGATATGCGTACTGAAGCTTCTGTCAGATTTGAAAAAGGCGTTAACCCTGATACTACAGTCAAGTGTTCCGATTACGCCTCATACCTCATTGCAAAAATGGGATGGGGAACACCCCTCGACGGACTTATCGACAAATATCCCAAACCCGTGAAACCGAAAAAGA
This sequence comes from bacterium, assembly GCA_024278215.1. Classification (GTDB taxonomy): domain Bacteria; phylum UBP15; class UBA6099; order UBA6099; family JAJRTR01; genus JAJRTR01. Next base: position 38,625 of record JAJRTR010000064.1, on the reverse strand, counting down.
TTTCACTGAATCCAGCAAAGGTACAGAAGTTCATCTCACCCGATATTGAACCGTCCGAGATGGAAGGTATCCTGAGAAGACTCGACTTTGTTGTTGAAAAGCCTGAAAAAGGAAAAATTCTTAAAGTAACAGCGCCCGGCCACAGATTCGACATCGCTATATGGGAAGACCTGGCTGAAGAAATTGCGCGTATTTATGGATATAATCGTGTTCCCTCGGTCATGCCCAAAACACTGATTCACCGCGCTGTAATGACACCGAACCAGGCAGGCAACCGAAAACTTCGCGAGATTCTGGCAGGATGCGGACTGAGCGAAACCATCACTTTCAGCTTCACCAACCTTAAAGAACTAACCCGTATCTGGCCCGATAAGACACCGGTTGCTGTGCCGATATTAAATCCACTGACCGAGGATCACACGCATCTGCGGCCCACTCTCGTGCCCAATATGCTCAAAACGATTGCGCGCAACAGGGCAAACTCACCCGATGTGCCTCTGCAACTGTTCGAACTCGGCAAAGTGTTTATGGACCCGGAGAATCCCGCCGAGGAGGATGCGCTCTGCATCGGTGTTTGCGGGCGGAGCCTGCGCACTCCCACAAAGACCGACTATAATTTCCAGCTTCCGGTGTATTATGTTATAAAAGGAATAATCGAGCAGTTTATTGATAGTGTGACACCTGAGACGCCCTCATTCCGACCGGCGGACAATGTGCTTTATCATCCTAACAGGAGCGCGGAGATATATCTGGGTAAAGAGAAGATAGGCGAACTGGGCGAGGTGCATCCGGAAATATGCGCCAATTTCGATATCCGCCACGTCACTGCCGTTGCGACTGTCGACATAGCACCGTTGAAAGCGATTCTGGACCGTGAACCGCGCTACGAGGCGATCTCGCGGCATCCGGCTCTGGCCCGTGACATATCCGTTATTGTGCCGGAAAATGTTGCTGCCCGGTCGATCGAAGAAATTATCTGCCGGTACGGCTCGGACCTTCTCGAAAGAGCTTATGTTTACGATGTGTTCAGGGGAGAAAAGATCGGCGAAGGCAAAAAGAGTGTAACATTCGCGCTGGAGTTCCGGGCGGTGGACCGCACCCTGACAGACGAAGAAGTTAATCCGATTATGGAGAAGATAATATTTTTTGTTCGCGACGAAGCGGGCGGTACTCTCAGGACCTCGTGACCACACTATCTCGCGGCTTAGCGGCAATATTTCACCAATGCTGCTAATCGCACATGTCACGATTTTTCATCGCTTCGCGGATGTCCTTCATGTTGTAGCGGTCGTCCTGGACTTTTTCTTCATATCCCGGCTGTGCTCCGCCACCGATGAGTTCACGATTCTTTTTTATCTTGTTTACGATTTCGACTTTATTGCCGAACTTGCTTCGAACGAATTTTTTAAACTCGTTGACGGTCATGCCTTTTTTTATGCCGCGGATGGGTTTCTTTCCAGGCTGAATCTCTTCCACTTCGATTTCCATGTTCTCCTTATCATAGCTCAGGAGCACCAGCTTGATCTTTTCCATCATGGTTTATCGACCTGCTTATCCTGAATTCACACACCCGATCCGCATTATTCATCAGAAGTCGTCTGCAACCATGCGCCCAGGTGAATATCCTATATTCTACATCATGGATTCATGATTGGGCAATGCCGGAAGCGTTGTTTCACATTGCGATGGTTCAAAACAACAGAAACCATCTTCATTATCATACACCTGTACTTGACTTATAAAAGGTGAATAAATGATAATTGTACGAAGTGAATATACCGAAGAGAGATAAATTCCTGATAGGATTGACCGGCACGATAGGAAGCGGAAAGAGCCTTGTCTCGCGGACGCTGACGGAATTGGGTGCGGACGTTATAGATGCTGATGTGATAGCCCGCGAAGTAGTCGAGCCCGGCACGGAAGGTCTCGAGCGTATTGTCGGGCGCTGGGGCGGCAGGGTGCTGAGCAGCGACGGAACACTTAACCGCGAGGCTGTGTCTGATATTGTTTTCAACGACGAATCGGAAAGAATATGGCTTAACGGCCTTCTGCACCCGATTATCGGACGCGAGACGGCGCGGCGTATTGCCGGGTCCGCGGCGCATATTGTCGTGCTGGAGGCGCCGCTTCTTTTCGAGAGCGGCATGGATAAATCGACCCATGAGAATTGGCTTGTTATTGCGCGGGAGCAACAGCTTGTCGAGCGGATTATGCGGCGCGACAACTGTACGCGCGCGCGCGCCGAAGCACGCATCAGGTCGCAGATGAGCCAGGAAGAAAAGAAAAAACTCGCGGATGTTGTCATCGACAACAGCGGTACGGAATCGCAGACCCGCAGCCAGGTCGAGGAGGCATGGCGGAATATTGAAAAACTTTAATTTTGCAATTTTGCTGTCGGTCTACATATTCGCTATCGGCTGGCTTTTTGTCAGAACCCAGCGGCTTGAGATCGTCATCGTTTTCGCACTGGCAGCGTCGCCGCTGGCTGTTGCGGCTTTTTATTCCGGCGGCTTCAGGTTCAAACAGAATCTCGACCGCTTGTCCGGCAACGCCATGCTCGCACATTTTCTCGCCCTTGCTTCCGCGTTTTTCCTCATTCGGTTTGTGATTCTTTATGTAGCACCGGAGAGTTCGCTGGAGTTTGCGCAACTCGGCAGCGCCGACGCTCTCCCGGTCTTCGGCTACTACTGGCCGCTCTGGCCGATGGAACGCGCGGTCGAGTTTCTCGGCATCAACATTCTGCTTGCGACAAGTGCGCTCACAATATGGTCGTCCTACTGTTACGGCGGCAGCGGCGGCGGTAAAAAGGCGCCGGCAACATTTTTCGCTGGTGTCTCAGAACCGATCAGGATAATAATATATCTTTATATTCTGACATTCTCGTTTTCACTGGGAATATTTCTTACGGCCGTTCTGTGGAAAGATTTCACTATGTCGAACATGATAGTGATAATGGGACGTGCGAGTGTGGCGCTTGTCGCGCTGCTGATTGTCGCGCTGCTGCGACTGAAGGTAATGGGGCTCGCGGTGATAATCGCGGCAGCGGGCACGCTGTATCTTGCCGCATGGAACACGACGATTGCGGCGGGAGTGGTTTCGGTGCTCGGGCCGCTTGCCGCGCTTGTGGTTCTTTTCGCAGTCAGGTGGTATCTCGCGGGCCGAGTCGTCGAACCTGCAGCGGCGGCGGCGGAGGTCGAGTGATGGATTATCTCGAATGGGGTCTGGAAGTACTGCAATATGAAATAGATGCCCTGAAAGAACTTAAAAACAGGCTGAGCGCGGACTTCGGAACCGCCGCCGGAATCATTGAAAAATGCGAAGGCAGAGTGATTGTCACCGGCATAGGCAAGTCGGGGCATGTGGGGAAAAAGATCGCCGCGACAATGGCCAGCCTCGGCACACTATCTATCTTTATGCACTCGACAGAAGCGCTGCACGGCGACTCGGGCATGATGTCGAAGGGCGATGTCGTCATAGCGATCTCGAACAGCGGAGCAACGACCGAAGTCGTTGCCGCGGCGGGCATTGCGAAACAGATGGGCAACATAGTTATCGCAATGACCGGCAACAGGCATTCGGAACTTGGACTGTGCGCGGATGTTGTGCTGGATATAGGAGTAGAGCGCGAAGCGGATCACCTGGGGCTTGCGCCGACATCCAGTTCGACGGTGACACTTGCGCTGGGCGACGCGCTCGCGGTGGCTGTGTCACGCGCGAAAGGGTTCGGCCCGGCGGATTTTGCTTTCTGTCATCCAGGCGGCGCGCTGGGCAGAAAATCAAGAAAGCGCGACGACTGAAACAGGTTGGATATAAAAGAATAAAGATATTATATATATATGCAAAAAGAAAAACGAACTCCGGGGAGGGCTGTATGACAACAAGGAAAACACTGAGCGGGATACTTTTGTTTGCGTTTCTGGCGATTGCCGGAATGTCGATATGTGCACCGGCGGCGGCGGAGATAAAGGACAAAGACTATTTGAAGATAAGGCACACGGTTAGTTCGCTGTATACGGTACAGTCGTTGCTGAGCTGGTTCGTCCGCACGCAGGGTGAGCGAAGTGTTTTCGCCGAAAGCTATGCGGGACACGAAGACCTTTTCTCAAAGAAAACAATCGCGAAAATTGCTTCGCTGATGGAAGACAAGTCTCTGGGTGACGACGATCGGCGCGCACTGCAGTTCATGAAAAACGCTATGATGCTGGAATATATGGCTTTGGACACCGCGCATTTCGACGACGAGATAAATAACGAGGAAGCGAACGCGACCGTTACACTCGACTGGGAAAAGAAACCTGTGCCCTACAGACAGATTCATGTATTGATGGCGCAGGAAACAAACCCGGAACGACGCCAGAAACTCCAGGCCGCGCAGGCCCGGGTCTGGAAAGAATCTATCAACCCGATATATTCCAGGCAGGAGGAGCGATTGCAGGAACTTGCAAAGGAAATCGGCTACTCGGATTATGTGTCGCTATCAGAGGAATACAGGCATGTAGACCTGAAGAATCTGCTGGCGATGTCGGAAAAGTTCTATGAAAAATATGATGATCTGTACAGGAAACTGCTCGCGGAGGAAGTGGATGTAGCGATGGGCATCCCGGTGTCGGAATTCAGCAGGGCGGACATACAGTTCCTTGCTTCGGTGCCGCATCTCAAGAAATTTTTCCCGGCGCAACTCGTGATACCCACGTTCATGTATTTTATCGAAGGCATGGGACTGGACCTGACGACGGCGTCCGGCGACACAATAAAAATCGACGACGAGATCAGGCCCAAAAAGGTGCCGCGCGCGGCGTGCTATTCCATCACCGTCCCCAGCGATGTCCGCATAACCGTCAAGCCCTCCGGCGGCATATCGGACTTCGAGACTTTCTTCCACGAAGGCGGCCACGCGCTCCACTTCGCCAATACTACCACTAAAACATGGGAGTTCCAGCAACTGGGCGATAACGCCGTCACAGAAGGATTCGCCATTTTTTTCGAGACGGTCTGGGGCGAGTATGATTGGCTGGTCAGATACAGGGAACTGGTGAAGGAATACAACCGGTTCCAGAAACCTGAAGACCGTGTGCCGCTGATGACCGACAAAGACATGGGCTTGCTGATCCGCAACCGCGTGTTCTGGGATGTTTACATGGTCAGACGCTACAACCGCGCAAAACTTATTTATGAAACAATACTGCACGGTGGTTCGCCGGAAATTTACAGGGGCGTCTACAGCGGTCAGACAGATGATCCGCACAAGGTGTACCAGGACCTTTTCAGCGACGCCTACGGGTTCCCGCTCACTGACACGGAAGCGCTGAGGTATCGCACGGATGTAGACTCGTTTTTCTATTCGGCCGACTATGCCAGGGCATTCATGCTCGCTGCCCAGTTGAACGAAATGATGCGTGATAAATTCGGGCCGGAATGGTTTACCGACAAGGGTGCCGGCGAACTGCTCAAGACCAGGCTGTGGCTGGAAGGCGGCAAGCATAATGCGGACGAAATGGCGCAGCTTGCGGGTTACGAAAACGCGAATTATAAAATGTTTGTCAGGCGGATGGAGCGCCGGCTGAAGATAGCTGACAATCTCATCGGCGAAGAATAATAGACGCAACACCGTAGCCGGGAGATAAATTGTCCGGGACACCCAGCGGATGGTAAGATTTACCATAGCGATTTCAACTTTCAGGCACATTGGGTTGCCTTTTGGAATCTGGAGGCCGCATGTATAAATTCAAGCTTATCGAACATTTTCCTTATCCTCTCGATGTCACTTTTGAAGCAACCTCGAAAGACTTCGACCCGCTTCAGAAATATGTCCCTAACGTGACGAAGATAAAAACCAAAAAGCAGGAGATGCTCGAGGACGGTCGTGAATTTTTCCTGCTTCGTTTCCATGGAGACGGCGCGATTCCTGCAATAGCGAGGCCGGTGATAAAACCCAAAATGCTGCGCTGGCATGAGGAAATGATCTGCGACCACGAGAAAAAAATCATCGAATGGAAGGTTATTACCGATTACTTCACGGAATATGTCCATAGTTCGGGTTTTACCTATTACTATGAAGAGGAGAAAGGGACAAAAGTTGTAATCGACGGCACATTCGATATTACACTTAAGAGGCTTCCAGGCCTGCCCGACAGGCTTGTGCAGAAAGCAGTCAAAATAGTTGTTCCGTTCATCGGAAAGCTGGCGGAACCGAACATGAAAGATTTTTATAAAGCCGTAAAGAAACGAATGAATGACGAATACGGTGATAAAAGAATCAGGTAGAGCCAGGTGCAATAAATTCGGGCAGGATAGCTTACCACTGTTTTCACAACAACATGGCAATCTCATGATCTCCAATATTGAATTGTTTGTTTGAGGTATATAAACTATATTACTTATTTGACATCTCCGGGGAATGTGGCGAGGGAATGAGCGAATTTGAAAAGTTCAGGGGTCTGATACGAACGCTACGCGGAGAAAACGGTTGTCCGTGGGACAGGCGCCAGACAATGGAGACGCTCGCGCCGTTCCTGCGTGAAGAAGTCGAGGAAGCGATCGTGGAGATCGAGCGCGGGTCGGACACGGGCATGCGCGAGGAACTCGGCGATGTGATGCTTATACTGCTGATGCTGATCCAAGTGGGCGAAGAGGACGGTCGGTTCACGTTCGACGAAGTGATGAAAGAAGTGGGCGAGAAGATAGTGCGACGCCACCCGCACGTATTCGGCGATGTGAAAGTCAAGGATGAAAAAGAAATAATCGAAATGTGGGAAAAGATAAAACAGCAGGAGAAACGAGGCAAGTCATCGGAGTAATCGTTCGATTCGAAGATTGCGGGCGCGACGACCTGCACCGCATTGGGATGAAGGGGCTGAGCCTTGCTGAAATGACGGCCCTGGGCCTCAACGTGCCACCCGGTTTTATCATTCCCACCGATGCCGGCTTCGATATTCTCAAAGGAAACATCGATATCAGGGAACTGCTCTATGAGGTGCGTTCCGAAGTTTCCAGAATTGAAAACACGATGGACCGCTGGTTCGCCAGCAGGAACCCGCTCCTGCTGTCCATAAGGTCCGGCGCGTCGGTCATGATGCCCGGCATGATGGACACAATCCTCAACGTGGGAATGAACCGCGAAGTGATAGCGAGCCTGCTGGACGAAGGCATGAGCGAGTATTTCGTTTTCGACTGCTACAGGCGCTTCACCCGCATGTACGGCGAGACTGTGCTCGGCATAAAACCCTACAAATTCGATGCAGCTACACAGGACATGCTCAACCATGCCGGCATGTTCTCGGAAGAAGAATTCGACTCGAACCACCACCGCAAACTCGCCGACAACTATCGTGAAATCATACGCAAAGAAACAGGGAGCAGCATCCCTGATAATCCATACGACCAGGTGAAAGAGGCGATTGTCGCTGTAATACGTTCGTGGGAAAATCCACGCGCGGTAGTGTACAGGAACCTGCGGCGCATCTCGCATGACCTGGGCTCGGCAGTCATCGTCCAGGGCATGGTTTTCGGCAACCTCGACGACAGGTCGGCATCGGGCGTTGTCACCACTCGCGATCCTATCGTGGGCGCGAAACAGCTTTTCGGTGAATACCTCTTGCGTTCTCAGGGCGAAGACGTGCTGGCGGGCACACGCACTCCGAAAAAAATCAGCGAACTCCAGGGCGACTTGTTCCCTGTATACAGCGAACTGGAAAAGGTCGCCGAAAAACTTGAACATCACTTTCAGGAAGCCCAGGAGATCGAGTTCACTATAGAAAGCGGAAAGCTGTATATTCTCCAGACGCACACCGCACAATGCACCGCGCAGGCAAAGATAAAAATCTCTGTCGATATGGTGAATGAGGGCCTGCTTTCAAAAGAAAAAGCAGTGCTCTCCATCGAGCCGGAATCACTCGACCAGATACTTCACAACTTCATCGATCCCAAAGTGCAGATGCGCAGCATTATGAAGGGTCTGCCCGCGTCGCCGGGCGGCGCTTCGGGCGCTGTCGTCTTCGATATAAAAGAAGCCGCGCGATACATCAAGCAATCCCGCGAGGCCATTCTCGTGCGAGCCGAAACGATTACTGACGACGTGGAAGCTATGGAACTCGCCACCGGGATTCTCACCGGGCACGGCGGTGTCACGAGCCACGCCGCCGTTGTCGCAAGGCGTATGGGCAAACCGTGCATCACCGGTTGTGAAAGCATGAATATCGACATCGACCGTGGCGAGATCAGGGTTGGCGACCTCACAATAAAACGCGGCGATATCATCACTATCGACGGCTCGTCCGGTCGTGTGTTCCTCGGTACCGTCCCCATGCGCAAGACCAGCATCAGTACGGAATTCAGGGTGCTGCTCTCATGGGCCGACGAAATGAGGACGATGAAAGTCAGGGCGAACGCCGACACACCCGAAGATGCACAGCGTGCCATCGAGTTCGGAGCCGAAGGCATCGGCCTGTGCCGCACCGAGGCGATGTTTATGGCTGCAGACCGGCTGCCCGCCATGCGCACCCTCATACTCGAGGAAAGCTCGGAAGAACGCGACCGCATGCTGGTGCAACTCGAAGAATTCCAGCGCAATGATTTTCTCGAAATTTTCAGGGCGCTTAACGGTAAACCCGTCACTATCCGTCTGCTGGACCCCCCTCTGCACGAATTTCTTCCAAACGCCGAACAACTTACCAAAGAAGTTGCCGTCATGCGCAGCCAGGGCGAAGCCGGCGAGGAACTCCGCCGCAAAGAACGGCTGCTAAAACGGGTTCTCTCACACCAGGAAATAAATCCTATGCTCGGGCTCAGGGGATGCCGTCTCGGCATTATCAACCCGGGAATTATCGAGATGCAGGTCAGGGCGGTTGTCGAAGCCGCCTGCGAACTGATTACCGAAGGCATAGAAACACGCCCGGAAATAATGATCCCACTGGTCGGCCACGTCAGGGAATTCGAATGGATCAGGGAACGCCTCGACAACCTGATCGGCAAACTTATGGAAGAAAAGAACGTGACGCTTCATTACCGGATCGGCGTTCTGATCGAGATTCCCCGCGCGGCGCTTACCGCGGGTGCGCTCGCGCAAAAAGCCGACTTCTTCTCTTTCGGCACTAACGATCTGACACAGACAACTTTCGGCTTCAGCCGCGACGATGCCGAACACAAATTCCTTCACTACTACCACGACCAGCACATTCTCGACGAGAATCCTTTCGAAACTATAGATATGGACGGTGTGGGCAGACTTGTTCGCATCGCAACTCACGACGGCCGCAAGGCGAACAGCAGCCTTACTATTGGGCTGTGCGGCGAACATGGCGGCGAACCACGCACTATCGCTTTCTGCCATTCGCTCGGCATGAATTACATAAGTTGCTCGCCCTACCGCGTGCCCATCGCGCGTCTCGCCGCCGCTCAGGCTTCGATCCGCGACAGGCTGGCCGCCGCCGAAACTTCACCCTCGAAAAACGAATAATTTCTGATTGGAGTTTTCCCCTTGAGTACGGAAAAAGACCTGCTTATTGAAATCGGTTGTGAAGAGATACCTTCATCATACATTGCACCGGCAATGAATAATATGGTGGCTCTGTTCAACGAATTCTGCGAAGAAAACCGTATCGAGACCGGCGCTGTGAAAACTTATTCGACACCGCGCCGCCTCACCCTGATTGCAAACGATGTCGCCGCCAGGCAAAAAGATGTCGAAACCGAGATAAAGGGGCCTCCCGCGAAGATAGCACGCGACGCTGACGGCAACTGGACTGCCGTCGCAGAAAAATTCGCCGCTTCCAGAAAAGTGTCCACTTCCGATCTCACTGTGAAAAATACTCCGAAAGGCGAATACGTTTTCGCCTTGATAAAAGACACGGGAAAACCGACTTGCGATGTGATCTCCGGCCTGATGCATAAGCTGATAGTGTCACTTCACTTTCCTAAAAGTATGCGCTGGGACGTGCGCACACTGCGGTTCGCGCGACCGATCCGCCGGCTGCTTTTCCTCTTCGGAGGCAAGCCGATAATCGTCGATATCGAAGGCATCCCCTGCGGCAATCTGACCTACGGCAACCGCTGCTTCGGCGACGACCCGATTGAAATCAATTCGACTGTCGAATACTTCGACAAACTCGAAGCCGCCGGCGTCATGCCCGACCACGAAAAACGCAGAAAAATGATTCGCGACGAGGTCCTGCGCCTTGCCGACGGAGAACCGCATATAACCGACAAACTGCTCGAAGAAGTCAACTACCTTGTGGAATATCCTTATGTCGGCTCAGGCGTTTTCCCGGAAGAATTTACACAGTTGCCCAAAGAGGTCCTGACAATATGTATAGAAAAAAATCAGCACTACTTCCCCATATTCGACAGGAACACCGGGAAGGTATTGCCACGTTTTATCAATGTGATGAACGCTCCGCTGACAGATAATGAAATCGTACAAAGAGGATACGAAAAGGTGCTTATCTCGCGCCTCAAGGACGCGCAATTCTTCTATGAAACCGACCTTCGCGTACCGCTCCCCGAACGTGTTGAAAAGCTCAGCCGCATAACTTTCCAGCAGAAACTCGGCAACCTTCTCGAAAAGACCGGGCGCGTGATCTCGCTTGTGGAAGAACTGGGTGGGATGCTCGGCGCAAGAGAGGCGGACATCGAAACGGCGCGTCGGGCGGCAAGGCTCATGAAGGCCGATCTGACAACTCAAATGGTTTTTGAATATACGGATATACAGGGCACGGTAGGCAAGTACTATGCGCTGAAAGCAGGCGAGCCGGAGGCGGTCGCGCAGGCAATAGAAGATCATTATATGCCGCGTTTCGCGGGCGGCGACCTGCCGCTGACTCTGCCCGGCGCGCTCGTTGCCGTCGCGGATAAGATGGACACGCTTTCCGGCTTCTTCGCAATCGGCTTCCAGCCCACGGGATCCGCCGATCCTTTCCAGCTAAGGCGGCAGGCCCTCGGCGTCATCAGGATTCTCGAAGACCGTAAGTTCAGTATTCCACTGCCCGCGCTCATAAATCTCGCGATTCAGCAGTACAACACAGACATAATCCCACGGGATCAGTGTGCAAAAGTCGGCGGCGAACTCCTCGACTTCTTCAAAGGCCGCTTCGACGGTTTCATGGAATCACTCGGGTTCGACTACGATGTTGTCAACGCGGTGAACCTTCCCGGCGCGCCCTCGCTGCATCACGCGCGGCTCATGGCGTCCGCTCTCGCGGTTGCAAGGGACACTCAGGAATTCAAAGATATGCACGAGGTTTATACCCGTGTTTCAAACATACAGAAAAAGTCGGCGAAAAGCGGCGACTTCAAAACAAAAGAAGTCGATCCGGACAAACTTGGCGAGGTGCCGGAGAAAGAACTGTACGAGGCATATAAATCGGTGGCTGATAAAATTGCACGGGCCGGTACCGAAGCTTTCGGGCAGAAGATCGAGGCGCTTTACGACCTGACAAAACCGGCGCATTACTTCTTCGACAATGTGCTGGTTATGTCCGAGGACGCCGAAGTGCGCGCAAACCGGCTGGCCCTGCTCAAGCAGATAAAAGACCTCTACACCGGTGTCGCCGCCTTCCACGAAGTCGTCATCAAGGGCGACTGAGGGGCTCGACCGGAAAGTTGTCGCTGCCGGCGCGACAAGAAACTGCGCCTTTTATCCGTCTCATACCACACCGACGAACTCGGCGATCTCCCTCAGGATTTGTCCGTCCAGCGGCTCCTTCAGGCCCTTCGCGATTACATTGCTGACATAGTTCTGCATCCAGTTGCAATCCGCACCGCACTGACCCGGTCCGTGGCCGTGAATATTGTCGACGCTTATCATCTTGTTCGCCGCATGATACGCTTCGTCCAGCGATTTGTAGTCGAGCACATTTATTTTCACCAGATCGAAACTTACGACACCTTTGCAGGGCCATATCAGGCTGCCGTCGATGTCGATATGCGGCTTGAGTGTCGGAAAACACTCGATGTCATCGCCGTAGATAAGCATCTTAATCAATTTTTTCGATCCAAGTATCTTGTATCCCCGCTCTTTTCTTTCAACGATTTTAGAGCAAAGCTTATTGTATTCCGGATCATCCTTCAGGCTCGAATTTACGTCCGGACCACAGTTAACAGGTACAGGCGAATACCATATCCCAAGGTCGTTTGCCCAGTCGAGTATCGAGGCAGCCTCGCCGACCGTATCCGGCGTGATAACCGTATTCACGATCAGCTTGAACCGCACCTTCTCCTGCAACATTCGCAGCGCGAGTATGTTCACCATCACCTGCTCGCAAACATCTTTTTTCACACCCCACGTGCCCGCGAGAAGATCCAGGGCCAGCGCGTCGAGGCTGACGATGATGATGTCCATCTGCTTGAGCCACTTCCTGCTTTTCTCCTGCGTTATAAGTTTATGTAGCCTGCTTCCGTTCGTGTTGATCATAAGCGGAAAGTAGTTTATGGAATGCGCGTAATCGACCAGCTCGGGAAGGTCGTTCCTGATAGTCGGTTCGCCGCCGCAGAAGTATATGCCGGTTACATCCTTGCGGGCGATGCGCAGCAGTTCCCTGCCCTTTTCCGTATCCAGCCGGCCCTCGTTCGGAAGGTTGAAATATTGCTGCGCCCTGTGATTGTCGCAGTAGGAACACCTGAAGTTGCAAGTATTGTGCATAGTCCAGATAAAATACGGAGGGATTAGAAGGCTGCTGCCATTCTTGAGGCGCCTGTAGTTCGTCACCATTTTTTTCGCGGTAAGTGAAAGTGCGTCCGAAACGCGCCTCGCTTCCGAAATCGTTTCTGCGGGAGAACCGGAATCCACCTCGCTAACTTCGAGCGCGCGGTCGGCCAGAGAGCGCGCCTTTTTCTCGACAACATTCCAGTCGGGGTGCCCCGGTTTCCGCCTGTAAAAACTAAACTCGATATTTTCCAGCTTCTGTTTTCTATTCCGGACCAGGTTCACGATCCACTTTGCTCTTTCCTCGAAATCCTGCCTGAGCTCTTTGTCCATTATCTTCATCCGCCATCACTCCTTCGTTGTTTGACAAACTTTCAATTGCTGATAATTTGTTTTTTTGCCTTGCTCCCGATCCTACTATAGCCCTGTTTGACCGATTGGTCAAGATTCTGTAAATATTTTCCTGATTGACACTAATCTTCAGATAGTTAAAAGAGAGAAGAGGGACGCATACGCAATAAATTCGGCGGAAGAAGGGCGGGGTCACCATACCCCGCCGCACCTTATAATTTTGATCAATAGAAAATAATTCACTGGAAGGAACAGAAAAAGTGCAGGGCGCGGCAATGAAATTGTGTTTATTGTGGATTGCTTATTGTCAGGGTGCAGGAAGAATCGACTTCGATCCAGTAGGCCTTCCAGGGTGAGATGCGCGTGCCGGAGCCGGGTTCGACCTTAATATAAGAACCGGTACCGTTGTCGTAGGCGTAAATGGGCGGCAACGATGCCGGGGCACCGCAGTCGAGTGCCGCGCCAGTGTCCGACCACTCGAGTGCTTGATCGTAGGGGTTCGAGAAGGTGTTCCAGCCGCCGGTAAGACTGATGTCGTAGCTCGCTCCTGTGTACGTGTCGCCGCTGATGCTGCTGTATTCGAGCGCCGTGTCGCTGAATATCCAGTAGCCGCCGGTGAAGGAAGCGCTGAAACTCGACTGGTCCGTAATGTAGCTCACAGCGCTGCCGCTGATTGCCGCGACTTCGAATTCGACCGTTCCGCTCGCGCCGGACGCCATTTCATCGAGGTCTATTGTAACATTCTGCAAAGAAATACCCATCAGGTTCCAGCCCGTGCCGAGTTGGAATCCGGTATCCGGCACGTCGACAGTCACTCCATCGGAGGAGAATGGTTCGGATTCGAGACCGGCGCTGTTTACCGCCCTGATATAAAAATAATAAGTCTCTCCATCCATAAGGCCAAGACCGTAAACCGTGACGGAAGTTGTCGCGCCCGCATCTGTCCAATCGACAATATTATTCATCGTCGTGCCTGTTCCGATCGCATAGTAATAAGTCGCTATGCCGCTGTGGGGGTCTGTTGCCGCCGACCAGTTGGCGGAAAGTTCGGATGTCGATTCTATTGTGTCGATGTCTGTGCCGGTGCCGTCGTTTACCTGCGTCACATCGTTCGGGGGCGACGAATCTTTCATCGCTCCGTCGGAGTTTGCGGGAGTGGATTCGAGCCCGAGTCCGTTTTCCGCTTTTACGGAAATGTAATAAACCTGTCCGTCCTCGAGGGTGAGGCCGGTTTTGGTGAATGAAGTATTTGTGCCGTTGTCCGTCCATCCGACAGTATCTGTCGCGCCTGCTGCTGTGCCGATGGCGTATATGTATCTCGATATGCCCGATTGCGCATCGGACGCCGCGTCCCAGTTGCCGGACAGCGTTGATTCTTCGGATGAATATTCCACGTCGGCGCCGGCTCCGTCGTTCACATTCGTGATCTGCGACGGCGGCGTGGTGTCGATCGTCACGCCGTCCGACATTCCTGTGCCCGCGGACACAAGCCCTACGCCGTTCTGTGCTTTGATAGAAATGTAATAAGTCTGCGCATCGGCGAGTGCGAGACCGGTTATTGACGATGATGTCGCGCTCGTCCCGGTGTAAGTCCAGCCTACGGTGTCGCTCGCGCCGGACGTCGTGCCGATGGAGTACCAGTAGCCCGCGATGCCGGATTCGGAGTCGGCGGCGGGCGCCCAGTTGGCGGAAAGCATGGCGGTCGAACTCGAATAATCTATGTCCGCACCGGTTCCGTCATAAACCCATGCGACATCCGTCGGCGCGGTCGTGTCCTGTATATCGACCTGCTGGCCGTCCGAGTTTACGGGCGTCGATTGCAGACCGGCGGCGTTTTCCGCCTTTACCGTGAAATAATACGTCTGTTCGTTGGCGAGTGCGAGGCCGGTTTTTGTGACAGAAGTGTTCGCGCCGTTGTCCGTCCAGTCTACGAGGTCCGTTCCGCCCGCGGTGGTTCCGACAGCGTACCAGTACTTCGCGATTCCCGATTCGGTGTCGGTCGAGGCCGTCCAGTTGGCGGAAAGCTCGACGCCCGATTCCGTCGTGTCGATGTCCACCCCGATAGTATCGCCATCGTATACGGTCGCAATGTCGGACGGCGCGGTTGTGTCCACCGTGTAGGCGAGGCCGTCGTTTGTGGCCGCCGTGTCCTCGTTTCCGGGCGTGTCTGCGCAGGCGATATAAACGACTTCGGGGCCGGACGACAGGCCGGTCGCGGCGCACGACTGGCTTGTTGTGCCGTCGCCCGTGCAGTCGCCGGACATGCCGCCGTAAGCCAGGTCGGAGAGCGACCAGCGGCAGGTGGCGGCCTCGTCAGTAGTGAATGTTATCGTCGGCGATGTGGTTGTGATGTAAGTTCCCGTCGCCGGGCTCCAGCCGCTCCGCGCGGGCGGCGTGGTGTCGACAGTGTAGTCGAGTTGCGTACTGGTCGAGATCGAATCTTCATTGCCCGGCGTGTCTGCGCAGGCGATATAGATGGAGTTCTCGCCTTCGGCGAGTCCGGATGCGGCGCACGTGTGCGCGGTGATGCCGGAGCCGCCGCAGTCGTCGCCCGCGGACATATCGCTGTATGCGAGGTCTGTGAGCGACCAGCGGCATGTCGCGTTTTCGTCGGTCGATAATGTTATCGAGGGCGCGTCGGTAATTATTGTCGAACCGTCCGCAGGCGACCATGCGCTCTGCACGGGCGGAGTGGTATCGACAGTGTATGCCAGTTGATCATTCGTTGATGTAGTATCCTCGTTGCCGATTGAATCGGCGCAGGAAATATATATAGTATTCGCGCCTTCCGGCAGCCCGGACACGGCGCAAGTATGACTTGTTGTTTCCGAGGCGGAGCAGGCGTTGCCCGCGTTCATATCGCTGTACGCGAGGTCTGTGAGCGACCAGCGGCAGGTGGCGTTTTCGTCGGTTGTGAAAGTGATCGATGGCGAAGTGGTTGTAACAGTCGAACCGTCCGCGGGCGACCACGCACTCTGCACGGGCGGCGAAACGTCAATCGTGACGCCGTCTGAATTCGCGGCGGTCGAGAACACACCGACACCGTTTTCCGCCTTCACAGTGAAATAATATGTTGTTCCTTCCGTGAGTGTCAGGCCCGTGACAACCGCCGAAGTGTCGGTGCCGTTGCCGGTCCAGTCGATGGTGTCCGTTGCGCCCGCGGAAGTGCCGACAGCGAACAGGTACGCGGAGATACCGGTCTGCGCGTCGGTCGAGGCCGACCAGTTTGCCGATAGCTGCGTGGTGGACGACGCGAAGTCGATGTCGGTGCCGGGGCCGTCGTCGACAATAACGTCCGCGGGCGGTGTCGCGTCGATTGTGAGCCCGTCAGATGTCGCGACATTCGACAACAGGCCGACACCGTTGAGCGCCTTGACGGAAACATAATAAGTCGCGCCGTCCGCGAGTGTGAGACCTGTTACAACGGTTGAGGTCGCACTCGTTGCGGCGTATGTCCAGCCTACGGTGTCGCTTGCGCCGGATGTCGTGCCGATGGAGTACCAGTAGCCCGCGATGCCCGATTCGGCGTCGGTCGAGTCCGACCAGGTCGCCGAAAGCTGCGTTGTGGACGACGCGAAGTCGATGTCAGCGCCGGGTCCGGGTCCGTCATAAACAGAAGCGATATCGGCGGGCGGTGTAAGGTCGAGGATATCGACAGTCTGGCCGTCCGAGTTTGCGGGCGTCGATTGCAGGCCGACGCCGTTTTCCGCTTTCACTGTGAAGTAGTATGTCTGCCCGTCGGCGAGAGCGAGACCGGTTTTTGTGACAGAAGTACTCGCGCCGTTGTCGGTCCAGCCGACGAGATCGGTTGCCCCGGCGGTGGTTCCGACAGCATACCAGTATTTCGCAATACCTGATTCGGCGTCGGCGGATGCCGTCCAGTTGGCGGAAAGCTCGACGCCCGATTCTGTCGTGTCGATGTCCACCCCGATAGTATCGCCGTCATAAACAGTCGCAATATCGGACGGCGCGGTTGTGTCCACCGTGTAGGCGAGTTCTTTGTTTGTGTCTGCCGTGTCTTCGTTTCCGTATGTGTCGGCGCAGGCGATATAAACGACTTCGGGGCCGGACGACAGGCCGGTCGCGGCGCACGACTGGCCGGTGGTGCCGTCGCCCGCGCAGTCGCCGCCCATATCGGCGTAAGCCTGGTCGGTGAGCGACCAGTGGCAATCGGCGTTCTCGTCCGTTGTGAAGGTTATCGTTTGCGACGAAGTTGTAATGTATGTTCCGGTCGCCGGGCTCCAGCCGCTCTGCACGGGGGGCGACAGATCGATTGTGTAATTCAGAGCGTCGTTCGTGCCCGCAGTGTCGGCGTTGCCGTATTCGTCGGTGCAGGAAATGAAGATATATTCCGAACCTTCGACAAGGCCGGCGGCGGTGCATACGTGGGCGGTGGATGTCGCGCCTGCGCAGGCGTTGCCCGTGTCGATGTCGGCGAAGGCCTGGTCGGTAAGCGACCAGCGGCACGCGCCGTTTTCGTCGGTGGTGAAAGATATCGCCTGCGTTGTGGATGCGATAGTCGCGGAGTCCGCCGGGTTCCAGCCGCTCTGCGCCGGGGGGGTCATGTCGATGAAATAGTTAATATCCTGATTTGTCGAATCGGTGTCGGCGTTTCCGGCTTCGTCGATGCAAGCGATATAAACCGTGGCGGCACCTTCGCTAAGGCCGCCCGTGCCGCAACTTTGCGCGGACGTCCCGCCGCCGTCGCAGGTGTTGCCGGGCGGTATCGAGCCATAGGCCGCGTCCAGTATATACCAGCGGCAGGTGGCGTTTTCGTCGGTGTCGAATGTGATGATCGGTATTGTCGTTGTTATCGTCGCACCTTTCGCCGGGTTCCAGTTGCTCTGAACGGGAGTCAGGGAATCGACAAAGTAGTTGACCTGCTCGTTCGTCGCGATTGTGTCCTCGTTGCCGTGTTCGTCGGCGCACGCGATGTACACAATCTCGAATCCTTGATCGAAGCCGGTCGCCGGGCATGTATGCGAAGCCGTTCCATCGCCTGTGCAGGCGTTTCCGACGGCCATATCGCCGTAAGCCAGGTCGGTGAGCGCCCAGCGGCAATTCGATTGCTCGTCGGTTGTCGCGACGATGTCCTGTGAAGTCGCCGTCAGCGTGGAACTCTTCGCGGGAACCCACGACAACTGGTCGGGCGGTGTAATGTCGACGGTGTAACCGAGGTCGGTATTTGTTGATGCCGAGTCTTCGTTGCCGCTCGTGTCGGCGCAGGCTATGTGCACATTCTGCGCACCTTCGACAAGGCCCGTGACCGCGCATGAATGCGAAACAGTTGCCGAAGCGGAACAGGTGTTCGCCGGGTTCATATCACCGTAGGCCTGGTCGGAGAGGGACCACAGGCAGCCGGCGGTTTCGTCTGTTGTGAAAGATATTAACGGAGTCGTCGTGGCAATCGTTTCGCCATCCGCCGGGCTCCAGCCGCTCTGCGCGGGCAGGATCGAGTCGACGAAATAGCTTATTTCTTCGTTTGTTCCCGCGGTGTCTTCATTGCCCGCCATGTCGCTGCACGAGATATAAACGGACGCGCTTCCCTGCGGGAGAGCCGACGCCGCGCACGACTGGCTGGTTGTCCCGTCGCCTGTGCAGTCGCCGGACATGTCCGCGTATGCCTGGTCTGTGTCGGACCACCGGCAGTATGCGTTTTCGCTCGTAGTGAATGTAATAGTCGGGGTCGTCACCGTTATCGTCGCACCCTTCGCGGGGCTCCAGTCCGACTGCGTGGCAAACGTCGTGTCCACCGTCTGGCCGTCGGAAAACACAGGTGTCGACTCGAACCCCACACCGTCTTCGGCTTTCACTGTGAAGTAATACGCCTGCGCCTCTGTCAGTGTAAGGCCGGTGCGGGTCACGGACGTATCCGAAGCGATGTCCGTCCAGCCGACAACGTCCGTCGCGCCCGCGGTCGTGCCGATTGCATACCAGTAGGCGGCCACGCCCGTTCCATCGTCGGTCGTGCCGCTCCAGTTGGCCGAAAGCTGTGTCGGGGAAGTCGCGTAATCGATATCTGCGGCAGTGCCGTCGTTCACATTTGCGACATCGGCGGGCGGCTGCGAGTCCACTTTCTGGCCGTTCGAGTATGTCTCACTGCTGAACGCGAGCGAGCCGCTCTGTGCTTTCACAGCGAAGTAATACGCCTGGCCCTCGGTGAGCGCGAGTCCGGATTTCGTGACGGAAGTGGCCGCGCCGTTATCCGTCCAGTCGACGACATCCGTCGCGCCGGCGGTCGTGCCGACAGCGTACCAGTAGGCGAGTATCCCCGACTGCGGGTCAGCCGCCTCCGACCAGTTCGCGGAAAGCGATGCCGTCGCCGTCGACCACGCGATGTCCGCACCTGTGCCGTCGTTGACAGTCGCGACAGCGGTCGGCGCGGAGACATCTATCGTCTGTCCGTCCGAGTCGACGGCGGATGAAACGAGGCCGGCCGCGTTTTCGGCCTTAACCGCGAAGTAATATGTGTTTCCTTCCGTGAGTGACAGCCCGCTGTGTGTGACGGAAGTGGCCGTCGCGTTGTCGGTCCAGCCGACGACATCCGTCGCGCCGGCGATTGTGCCGACAGCGTAATAATACCTTGCGATTCCCGAATGCGGATCGGACGCCGCGCTCCAGTTGGCTGAAATCGTTGAAGTCGAGTTCCCCCAGTCGACATCAGCGCCCGGGCCATCATTGACGGTTGCGACAGCCGTCGGTGGCGTCGTGTCCACCGTCCAGCCGTCGGACGAAGTGACGGACGTGTCGATACTTACATTGTTACGCGCTTTGACCGAGAAGTAATATGTAGTTCCATCCGAGAGGGCAAGCCCGGCGCGGGTGACGTCTGTTGCGGTTCCGTTATCCGTCCAGTCGACAACATCCGTCGCACCGGCGGCGGAGCCTATCGCGTAATAATACGAAGCCACTCCGGATTCTCCGTCTGAAGAATCGGACCAGTTGGCGGAAGCGGTCGTGCTCGAGGTAGACCATGCGATATCCGCGCCCGCGCCGTCGTTGACGGTTGCAATATCGGTCGGTGCCGTCGTGTCGATGAGAACACCGTCGGACACTATGGCGTTGCCGAACATCTCCGAGCCGTTGCGCGCGGCGGCCTGGAAGTAATATGTGTTGCCGTGCGTGATTGAAATGCCGGAGACAGTAGTGGAAGTAGCGGTTGCGCCGGTGTCCGTCCATGGGAGAATATTGACCGCGCCGGAGGCTGTGCCGATAGCGATCCAGTATGTTGAAACGCCGGATTGGGCATCGACCGCGTCGGCCCAGTTGGCGGACAGGGAAACAGTCGACGACGAGTAATCGATATCCGCCGACAGTCCGTCATTTATGGATGCTATATCGCCCGGAGCGGTGTTGTCGACAGTCTGGCCGTCGGACGTGGCGACATTGGAATACATACCTGCGCCGTTGCGCGCCTTAACACTCACATAATCGGTCTGGCCCTGCGCGAGAGACAGTCCGCCGACGATAGTCGATGTTTGTGTGCCGACACTCGTCCAGTTGAATACATCGGTAGCGCCGGCGGTCGTGCCGATAGCCACGAAATACGCGCTGACTCCGGTTTCAGGATCGCTCGAGGCGGCCCAGTTGGCGGATAATACCGACGTACTGCTTGCCCAAGTGATGTCCGCTCCGGGGCCGTCGTATACATAAGCGATGTCGGTCGGCTGCGTCAGATCGGAAGCGACGACAGCGGAATCGCTCGTCGCGCCGCCGTCTCTGACAACGCCGACTGTCACAGTATCGCCGTCCACAGCGAATATTTCGTTCGCCGACTGGTCCGACGCTGCGGCAAGCACCGCCGTGCCCCTGTAGATGCCTGTGTTTACGCCGGTCTCGGTAAGTTCGACATAAATACCGTCCGGGTCCGAGTCGCTGGTGACGCTGGTCAGGAAAGAATTGATTGTAGTTGTATCGTCGTCGGTGCCGTCCACCTGGATGTATAGAGTGGAGCTCGCGGCGATGCTTTCCGGCAGGTCCACCGTGTAGCTCGCGCTCAACTTCAAAACAAGGTCTGTAACTCCGAAAAATTCGTCGATCATATCCGTCAGCGGATAGCTGTTGTCGATAGTACAGGCCGGACTGCAACCGCTGTCGGCGAATGTGTCGACCGTGTTGCCCGAGAAGTAATTATGCGTCGCGTCGGCGTCGGTGCCGTCCGCCCAGGTATATATCCCGTAGGTGGCCCCCCTGAAGTTGTTCTCTTTTATGATCGCGGCTCCGCCGCCCGCGCTTATTCCAAGCCCTATCGTGTTCATAGCGTCGAAATCATTGGCGATGATATATGATGATGAGCGTACGCTCACGCCTCTGTCGCCGCCGCTGAAGTTGTTGCCGACTATATACCCCTCACTGCTTTCCCTGGTGGTCACACATGAACTTGTCCCCGCGCCGCAATCTGAAAACGTGTTTTTCCATACGACCGCGTTCGAGCCGTCCAGCGTCACACACGATTGCAGGCAGTTCGAGAATTCGCTTTCTGTAATATTCGGCGCTACTCCGAACACATACATCCCATATTCGGCGTAAGACTCGTGCAGGCCGGAGATGGACGAACCGGCGGACGACGAAGACGACAGTTGAATACTCCCGTAGTCGCCCGCGGCGGGCGTTGCCTTCGCCGAGGTGAAAACGACAGGCGAACCGCTTGTCCCCTGCACCTGTATTTCTCCGAACACAGTCAGGTCCACGCCGACGTCCGGTTTGAAATATACGGTTGTTCCGGCCTGTATCGTAAGTGTGTTGCCGCTGGAAACATTTATATCCGTAGTGACGCAGTAGGGGCCGCCGGCGGGCGTCCATGTCGTATCTGTAGCGACATTGCTGCTGATAAGCGTGTTCATCGTGTCGACATCGGCGGGCGACGAACCGGCGTACAGGCCGGCGCCGGCATCGCTGAGCACGCCGGTGATCGTCAGCACATAAGGTGTGCACGGGTCCATTTCGGCTGTCGTCAGGCGGATAGTGTCCGTGCTCTGCGCCACAGCGCCGGTCGGATTCCCGACGCCGCCGTCCACACTGTAATTATTCGTATCCACCGCCGTCGGACTCGAGTCCACTTCTTTTGTGTACTTAACATCTATCGTCGTCGTCGAAACCTGCGTGACGGAAACGACAGTGAAAACGTCGACCGTCTGGCCGTCCGAATCCGTCGCGTTGCTGTATAGCCCCGCGCCGTTCTGCGCTTTGACCGTGAAAAAATACGCCTGGCCGTCCGCGAGCGACAGGCCGCCGCGGGTGACGGCAGTGGCGGTCGCGTTGTCCGTCCAGTCGACGAAGTCCGCCGACCCCGCCGTCGTCCCGACAGCATACCAGTATTTCTGTATGCCGCTCTCGGCGTCGGACGAAGCACTCCAGTTCGCCGACAGCGTGTCGAGTGATTCCACAGTGTCGATGTCCGCACCCGTGCCGTCGCTGACAGTCGCGATGTCCGCCGGCGGTGTATCGTCGAAGCTGTAGTCGAGCGTCATCGTCGTGCTCGCGGCGGAGAGATTGTAAAGCGAAAAACCCGACGATGTCCCGTCGTAGCGCGCGTTTGTCGGTACGGTGGTCGAGCTGAACTCGTTGCCCGCGACGTAGAAATCACCGGCGTCATAAGAACTGCTGTCGCTCGCCTCGATCTCCTCGAGCCCGTCGGCCTCCATAAGCCTCAGCAACTTGTGTTCGGTATAAGAGTTGTCGTATTCGTAATCCGTTCCGGCGGTATTGAGACGGGCGTCGACATGCCAGACTGCAAGGCCCTGACCATAGATGCCGTCGTCGTTTCCGTTCTGCTCGCGGTTCTGCACAATGAAGTACTCGCCGAACTGTTCGCCGGATTGCAGTTCCGGCATAATTATCGCCGCGTCCGGGTATGAGTCGGAAGCACGCAACGATATGGAACCTGTTCCGCCGGCATAAACGACGGGCGTGATCCAGTCGAGCACGAATTTGCTGAAAGCGTTGTGGTCGCCGTGGTTGGCGTCCATCATGTCGAAGTTGCCGACACCGCCGTCAGGCCCCGTGTCCACGTCATAATCATAGTAATCCGGCAGTCCCAGCGCGTGGCCCGTCTCGTGTATCAGCGTTCGCGGTTTGAAATCGCCCGGCGGGTTCGGTTCCTCGTATTTCGACTCATAATTCCACGAATAAGTACCAAGCGTTTTTCCGTCGATTGTGTATGTGGGATTTACATTCCAGTTTGTTTTATATGACCACCAGAAACTGCTCCAGCCGGTATTCGGACCCGCCCAGATAACGGCGAAATAGTCGATTTTCCCGTCACCGTCGTTGTCGTACTGTGTGAAATCGTGCCCCACGCCGTCCCAGTAGTCGAGAGCGCTCATTATCATACTTTCCCGGTCGGCGGTCGTCGTGCCATAAGTATCCCGATTGGCCGGGAAAGCCGTCCAGCCCAGCACATTGCCCTGAATATCCAGTTGGCTGTAGGACGCTCTGTCGTAATAATTCGTGAGACTCTCATAGGGATAGTCCGCCGGGTCGCCCGCGCCGAATATTTCCGTCTCGAGCTCGGTTTTGTCGTTGTTGTGCACGTAATCTGCGAACTCGATCGCAAGGATCAGAACCTTCACCGTTCCCGTCGTCGGCATCCCCTTCCACGCGGGCGGCGGCGCCTGCAGCGGCACCGGGTTCCCCACCATCCTGTCATACTTGTATTTAAGTTTGTAATAATTCCGGACAGCAAGCTGCTTATCCATTCTGTAGTTGCCGAGGTTCTTCATGAACTCGACGCGCTCGGCGAGTGTACCGTCCTGCGTATATTTTTCAATCTCTTCGGGAGTCGGCGGGCGCGATGCGAAGGCGGGCGCTGCTGTGGCCGCGATAATAAAAACCAGCGCCGACACCGCCGCAATAACATAAAACATACATCCGAATAATCGAATGCGGGGAATGCACGATTTATTGTTACAATCAGCGTTATTGTTCATAAATTTGTCTTTATGGAGCCAATTGTATTTCCATTGACACAAGCGGACACACCTGACCCGCGGCTTGCGCCCACGTACATATATAATAGCACAAATCACTGGCTTCAAACGCTATGCCCAATGAAAAATTCGGTTCGGGGACCCGGATTTATCACAAAGAAATCCAGGGAATCCGCCGTCAGTGTGCGCCACCGGCGATCACCGACGTGAGGATAGCCACCTGGACAATATCGTCCACCGTGCAGCCGCGGGAGAGGTCGTTGACCGGTTTGCGGAAGCCTTGCAGAATGGGACCGATGGCCCGCGCGCCCGCAAGGTATTGTGTAAGTTTATATGCTATATTTGCCGAATTAAGATCGGGAAAGACAAGTACGTTGGCACGGCCCGCCACTTCGCTTTCCTCTTTGATTTTCCTGGCGGCAACGCGCGGCACGAGCGCGGCGTCGGCCTGGAACTCGCCGTCTATCGGAAAGTCCGCGCCCATTCCACGCGCGAGTTCCGTCGCCTTCTTCACCTTGTCCACATGCGCGTGCGCGGCCGAGCCTTTCGACGAAAAACTCAGCAGCGCCACCACAGGTTCCTCGCCAAGTATACGCCTGAAGGTGCAGCCGCTCTGCACAGCGATGGCCGCCAGCTCTTCAGGTGAAGGATCGACGGTGACGGCAGGATCGGCGAAGGCAATAAACTTGTCGCCGCCGCCGAGGAAACGAGGTATCTTCATCAGCATTACGCTCGAAGGGCATGGGACACCCTCCTCGTAGCCGATAGCGAGTCCGGCGGCCTGGAGCACTGAAGTAGTCGCACATGACGCACCGCCCACCATGCCGTCCGCCTCGCACATCCGCACCATCATGGCCCCGAAAAACAAGGGCTTCTTCATCAGGCGCAGCGCTATCTTTTCCTTCATCCTGCTTCGCATTGCGCAGTATGCCTCCGCCATCTCCTCCAGCCTGTCCGATTCCTTCGGGAAGGCTGTCGGGATGCCGCTGATGTCGGCTCCGCAGGCGGAAGCGGCGGACTCGATCTTCGCCGGGTCGCCGAGAATGATCGGCTTTGCGATGCCGTTTTTATCGAGCGCCGCCGCCGCGCGCAATATCCTGTCGTCTTCGCCCTCGGGGAAAACGATCCGGGCTCCGATCTCTTTCGCCCTGTTCTCGAGTCTGGTGAATATATCTTCGGACATAATTAGCTCTTTCCAGTCTGGTACGCTTCAGCCCGGATTTCTCACAAAGAAATCCGGAAAATCGGGAGAAGGCCTAACCCGGCAAAGCCGGAACCAAACAGGCCGCATTTTCGTGCCCAAACAAATGCGGTTTGAGCACGGCACACAGAGTTTCATCGTCCCAAAGGTCTACCCTGGAAACGCCTGTAACTGGTAGCTCCAGCTTTCACCGATCTCTTTTCAGCATTTCTTTACCATCCTGCGTAGCATTTCAGTCGTAGGATACTATAATACAAGGCGCGGCAAGTGAAAGGAAACAAATAATCTTCCCTTATTCTCCGGCGACTTTCGCGTATTGCTCGGGGAAATATTTCTTCACCTGTTCGGCCATTTCCTCGTCGCTGATGGAAGTGATGCGACCTTCTTTGTCGTACTGGTCGACAACCCAGCGACCGATTTTCGCCATCTTGATCTTGCTTATCTTCCGGTCGCCCGTGAGCCCGAGGAAATTGTTCACCCACAGGGCGACACCGTCGATGCCGCTCTTGTCGTTGATGGTGACATGCGGCGGTCGTCCGAGCAGTTTGCCGGTGTTGAAAATATTGTAGATGCGCTCGTCGCTGCTGAGTCCGTCGGCGTGAATGCCGGCGCTGGTGGCATTGAACTTGAGCCCCACAAACGGATAATTCGCCGGGATATCCATCCGGCATTCATCACGTAGATATTGCGCTATTTCAGTAATCGCCAGGGTGTCGATGCCGCAGAGGCTGCCCTTGAGGGCGATATATTCGAAAACAGCGCCCTCGAGCGGCGGATTGCCCGTGCGTTCGCCGAACCCGATAAGTGTTGTATTCGCGGCGTTGCAGCCATAGAGCCATGCTGTCGCGGCGTTTATGTGCGCTTTGTGAAAATCATTATGGCCGTGCCATTCGAGCCTTTCGGGGGGTATACCGCCCTCGGTGGTTATCAGGTGGATAAGTTTCGGGACGCTTCGCGGCAGCGCGGCACCGGGATAGCTGATGCCGAAGCCCATGGTGTCGCAGAGCCTGACCTTGGGTTTCAGTTCTTCAGGAACCTGATCCGCTATTTCCGCCAGCTTCTGCACGAAGGGCATGACAAAACCGCCGATGTCCGCGCGCGTTACATCTTCGAGGTGGCATCTGGGCCTTACTTCCGCCTCGACAGCCGCTTCAACGACTTCGATATATTTTTTGAATGCACCCGCCCGGTCGGTCTTCATTTTATTGTAAATGTGGTAGTCGGAGCTGGACGTCAACAGTCCGGTTTCCTTAAGCTCCATCCGCTTAACATGCTTGAAATCACCCTTGTTGGCCCTGATCCAGCCTGTGATCTCCGGGAACCGCGCACCGAGCGCCCTGCATTTCTCGACAACTTCGCGGTCCTTCTCGCTGTAGAGAAAAAACTCGGACTGGCGAATGACTCCGCGCGGGCCGCTCAGACGCGAGAGCAGCTTGAAGAGCGTCACACATTGCTCGACCGAGTAGGGTCTGCGTGCCTGCTGTCCGTCCCGGAACGTCGTGTCCGTTATCACTATGTCGCGCTTCATGACATCGCCCGGGTCGAACCGCACTTCCTCGCCGTCGATCACCTCGATTATCGGGCCGTCGAATGTTATCTTCGGCGCAAGGTCATAGTCGAATATATCTTCCATAAGATTCGGTTCGGCCAAATTCTTCAGTTCATATTTCTTCATTATTTCTGCTCCCTGATACATTTCTCGACAAACTCGATCGCCTCGCCAACGGTCTTGACTTCCATTGCCTCGTCTTCGTCCATTTCGATATCGAATTCCTCTTCGAACGCCGCCATCAACTCGATGCTCTGTATCGATTCGGCATCGAGGTCCTCGACAAATCTGTGTTCCGGTTTTATCTCTTCCACCGGCACTTCCAGAGTTTCCGACACGATTTTGATCAACCTTGTTTTAACGCTGTCCGTCATAAAACACCCCCCTTTGCAAATGAAAATTCAGTGAGGATTCCTTAGAATCTGCTACTGCGATGTATGATTATCATAATGGATAACGGATTATCTATCAACCTGCTCGTTGTGCCGCGGCAATCTTTGCGCCGAAATTATGTATTGAATAAAACCGTTACATATAATAGAGTCAGTTGCAAAATTATATTCGAAGCGAGGTCGAGCGAAATTGTTCAGAGCAAGGCGGAGGTGCGAAATCCCCACAGGCGTACTTGCAGAGTACGTCGAGGAAGATTTTGTGCCGACAACGCAACTATTGACAATAGCAGCCGACTGCAGCCGAATCAGAATTTTGCAATTGGCTCAATAAATTACGGGCGCGCATGACATTAGCGTCGTGATTATGTAAAATATGCTTCAGTGGATCGTGGACCGGACTATTTTAAGTGCAAATCGGAACATTCATAACGGTTTTTCTCATAGCGTTACTCGTAACAATGCTGAGCACTCCGGCTTTTGTGCGCCTGGCGTTCAGACACAAAGTAGTGGACAATCCGAGTCCGCGCCGAGTCAATAAAAAAGCCACAGCCCGGCTCGGCGGCCCGGCGATGTTCCTTGGTTTCATCGTCGCAATGCTGTTCTACTACGGAAAGATCGACGCATGGGCGGGAATCGTCGCGGGCGCGACTATTATGTTCCTTCTTGGCGTTTTCGACGATGTGAAGGGGCTCCGCAGCTGGTTTAAACTGTTCATCCATATCGTTGCCGCATCCGTCGCGTATCGCCTCGGCGTGCGCATCGAATACATCACAAACCCGTTCGGCGGCGGCCAGATATCCTTCAGGGAATTATGGTGGTTATCATATATCATCACCGTTTTCTGGATTATAGGAATCACGAACGCTGTGAACCTGATCGACGGGCTGGACGGACTCGCCGCGGGCATAATATGTATTGTGTCGATAACATTTTTTCTTGTGGCGATCCACCTGGACCGACACACGAGCGCGATTCTGGCGATAATCATGGTAGGCGTCACGGGCGGTTTCCTGCGCTGGAATTTCTATCCCGCGAAGGTATTCATGGGCGACTCCGGCGCGTATTTTCTGGGCTACATGGCGGCGGTCATCGCTGTAGTGGGCGCGTTCAAGAGCACGACGGCCGTGACGCTCGTGATCCCCGTGCTGGCGCTGGGCATTCCGATCTTCGACACTTCGTTCGCCATCATCCGCAGGTACAGGCAGGGCCAGCCGATCATGGCGGCGGCGGACAGGGGACACCTTCATCACAGGCTGCTCGACCTGGGGCTGCATCATCGCAGCGTCGTCGTCATCTGCTACCTTATCACGCTCGCGCTCAGCATCGTGTCGCTCGCGCTCATCAAAGCATGGGCACTCGCGCTCTTCCTTCTGCTCTCCGTCGGCGTTATGATCCTCCTGCTGGTGGTCGCCCGCAGAATCGCAAAAAAAAACATTGATAGCCGGGGATACGCCAAGTCCGGCCGCTGATTACTATGACTGATAACAACTGTTCCACTCCTGAAAACAATTCCGATGCGAAAAATCCCGCCGGGCGACCGCCGAGCGGGAAGCTGAAAGTATGCTCGATTTTCGGCACCCGGCCCGAAGCGGTCAAGATGGGGCCGGTCGTGCTCGAACTACTCGCGCGCCCCGAGATCGACCACACGCTCGTCGTCACCGGGCAGCACAGGTCGATGCTCGACCAGATGCTCCGCCTCTTCAGCCTCGATCCCGACTATGATCTGGACATTATGAGCGCGCGCCAGACTCTCACGCAGGTCACCACCCGCATCATTGAAGGCATGGAGAAAGTATTCGCCGGGTCGAAACCCGACATCGTTCTCGTGCATGGCGACACAACCACATCGTTCGCGGGCGCGCTGGCCGCCTATTACGCCCGTGTGGAGGTCGGACATGTCGAGGCCGGCCTGCGCACCGGCGACAGGTACAACCCCTATCCCGAGGAAATGAACCGCCACCTCATCGACACGCTGTGCGAAGTCTGCCTCGCGCCGACCGCCACCGCCCGCGCGCAGTTGATAAAAGAAAACTTTCCGCCCGAAAAAATATATGTCACCGGAAACACGGTTATCGACGCGCTTCTGCGCGTGTCGGATATGCCGCCACCCGAAGGAATGTTCGATGATGTCCCGGACGACGCCGAGATGATTCTCGTCGAGGCGCACCGACGCGAAAACTGGGGCCGTCCCATGAGAGACATCTGCCTGGCCCTCAAAGACATCGTCGAACGCGAACCGCGCGTGCATATCGTGTTTCCCGTCCATCTCAACCCGAATGTGAGCGAACCGGCGCATGAAATACTCGGCTCTGTCGCCCGGGTACACCTGATAGGGCCGCAGGATTACCTGCCGTTTGTCTTCCTTATGAAAAGAGCGAAGTTCATACTCACCGATTCAGGTGGAATCCAGGAGGAAGCGCCCTCGCTGGGCACGCCGGTGCTCGTGCTGCGAAAATGCACCGAGCGGCCCGAGGCGGTGGAAGCCGGCACGGCACGCCTGACAGGCCCGGACAGGGAAAAGATAGTTGCGGAATCCGTCAGACTGCTCGAAGACGCGCAATTCTACAAACAGATGGCAACCGCGGCTAATCCCTACGGCGATGGAAAAGCTGCCGGGCGCATCGCGGACGCGCTTCTATTCCATTTCGGAATAAATTCCAAACCTCCCGCCGAATTCGAGTTATAATTATGCTGATGGTTCACAGGGGCTTTTCCCCCGCAATTCCGGACACTTAACCCGCATATTTCACCAATGCGGGCCAGAAATCGGGAGAATGCCTTATAATACAAGGCGTGGCAAGTGAGTGGTGAGGGAGCATACTGTTAGTATGTGACCGATCCCGAATCGCCGCTGCAACGCAGTATAATAGGCGTTATCGCGATTTTCCGGATTTCCTGGTGAGAAATCCGGGTTAACGACCGCATGGAGCAAAGATGCTGCCACACATAATACCAAGGCTCGGACTGGACCTCGGGACGGGGAAAACCGTACTCGCGACAGTTGGCCGTATATGCTACAACGAGCCCACAGTCATGGTGGCCGACGCGAAAAACAACCGTGTCACTTACACAGGCAAAGAAGCCGCGGAGCGCGTGGGAAAACTCGGCACCGGCTACGACATCGTGCGCCCCGTAATGCGCGGTGCCATCGCCGACTACGCCGCCACGAAATTCTATCTCCGGCGCGTCTTCTCGCACGGTATGCGTCCTCCCCGCATGTTGCGTCCCATGATCGTCGCCGCCGTACCCATCGAACTCAACTCCGTGGAAGAACGCGCGCTATGCGACGCGGGCCGCGAAGCCGGCGCGGGCCAGATATATCTCGTGCCCTGCAACCTCGCGTCTTACGTCGGCATAGCCGGCAACCTGAACGACCCGCGCGGCAGCCTCGTCGTCGACATCGGCGCAGGCACAACAAACATCTCCGTTCTCGCCTCCAACGAAATCATCGTCGGCAAAACACTCCAGATCGGCGGCGACGACCTCTCCGCAACCATCCATCGCGTCATGGAAATGACATTCGGCGTCCTGTGCGGCCGGGAAGACGCCGTAAAAGCCAAGATCGAGGCCGGCGTAGATAAAACCAACGAAGGAAACATGCTGATAAAACGCAAACACGAATCCGGCGAATCCGGCTTCAAGGAAGTCCGCATCCCCTTCAGCTCACTCGCCGAGTTCAACCGCCAGGCCATAGAACCGATTCTCGACGGCGTCGTCGAAGTGCTCGAACAGACACCGCCCGAACTCTACGAAGACATCTTCTTCAGAGGCATGTTCCTCACAGGCGGCACCGCCCGGCTCAAAGGACTCGAACCCTATCTCGAAGAAAAACTGCAAATGAAAATAAACATGATCGAAAACCCCGAACTCTCCGTCATACACGGCCTTCGCAAAATACTCGCCGAATTTAAAGAATTCAAGGAATTCTTCAAACACCACGTGACGTTCTGAATTAATATTTCACCCATAATGTTTTTTGCATACTTTATGAGCCAATTGCGGACCTCGGCCCCGGGAAATAGTGTTTTCTATTGCTCTTTTCCCGGGCATAATACCTGTTGCCGGGTCAAAGTGAAATTACAAATATCCCCTCTACAACAATAATAGAAAAAAATAAGTCTGTTAAATGGATAATATTTTGATATGAACGAACGGCTCGAGGACTTTATTCCGGAGTGGCTGATCGGCCCTGTCGAGTATGTCGGCAAGGTGGGCGTCATGTTTGCGACGACGATTTACTACCTTGCGCGGCTTGCAGTCGACTGGCGGCTGACCATTTTCCAGATGTCGAATATGGGAATAAATTCGATCCCTATAGTTTTCCTTGTGGTGGGATTCACGGGTATGATGCTGTCGCTTCAGATCACGACGCAGGCGATGCGTTTCGGCACACTCCATTTTGTGGGTGGCGGCATAGCCTATGTAATGGTGCGCGAGCTGGGGCCGATGCTGACAGCGGTTGTTATGGCGGGTCGTGTGGGGTCGTCTATCGCGTCGGAACTCGGCACGATGAAGGTCACGGACCAGATAGACGCTTTGCGCTCGCTCGCGACGAATCCTGTTCAATACCTCGTTGTGCCGCGAATGACGGCGCTGTTCATCATGATTCCCGTGTTGTCGGTTCTCGCGTGTCTTGAGGGGATAATGGCGGGATACTGGATCGCCAACCTCGTGAGCGGCGGCTCGATAGAATGGGCGTCCTATTACAAGTTTATTCCCGAATTCGTGGAAACATCCGATGTGACCGCCGCGCTGATAAAGAGCGGTGTTTTCGCCGTGGCCATCTCGCTGGTGGGTTGTGTCGAGGGCATGTTCACGACGGGCGGCGCGTTCGGTGTGGGCCGCGCGACGACAAACGCCGTGGTGTACGGTATGGTCGCGATATTCGCGCTGAATTATGTGCTTGACCTGATGCTGTTCTGAGACGGCGGGTTCTGATCGTTAACCCGCGTTATTTCACCTGTGCAGGTTGCGACCGTTCCAGCTTGTAACGCAACAAAGTGAAATTATGATAGAAATAGACAATCTGACAATCGCTTTCGGGCGCAACCGGGTGCTTGACGGCATAAGCCTGCACATCGACGAGGGCGAGATAGTGACGATTATCGGCGGCAGCGGCACGGGCAAGAGCACTCTGCTACGTGCGATTATGGGCTTGATACCCGTCCAGGGCGGCGAGATACACATAAACGGCACAAGGACCGACACGCTGAGTGACACAAGTATGAATTCGGTCAGGAAATATATGGGAATGGTGTTTCAGGAAGGCGCGCTTTTCGACTCGATGAATGTGCGCGAGAACGTGGCCTTCGCGCTGCGGCGGCACACGAAAAAGAGCGAAAAAGAGATACGTGAGATAGTGGCCGACAGGCTCGACGCGGTCGGGCTCGATGGTGTCGAGGAAAAATGGCCATCGGAGCTAAGCGGCGGCATGAGGCGCAGAGTGGGCATCGCGCGAGCTATCGCGCTGCATCCGAAAATTCTACTCTACGACGAACCCACCACCGGCCTCGATCCGATACTCACCGCCACTGTCACGAAACTTATATTGAAAATGCGCGCGCGCTATGAAACGACTTCCATTGTCGTCACACACGATATGGGCGTTGTCGAAATGGCCGGCGACAGGCTGTATATGATCCACGACAGAAAGATTATTGTCGAAGGAACAAAAGAGATACTGAAATCAGATACGAATCCGCATCTTCGCGAGTTCATGGACGCGATGCACACGGGCAGTTGCGAAAAGGGGGCGGGGACATGATCTCTCAATATTTCAAAGTCGGGGTGGGCATCATTATCGCCGTTGCTGTTCTCGTTACAGCATACAGCAGGCTGAAAACCTTTGTCTACTCCGACGAAAACAGCTACGAACTCAATGTCGTTTACGATAACATACAGGGGCTCGGCAAGGGCGACGCCGTCTGGCTTTCAGGCGTCAAGATAGGCTCCGTGGGCGACATCTCCCTGCGCCCCGACGGCAAAGCCGTCCTCCACCTGAGAATCGATGAGGGCAAGAAGATACTGAAACATTCACAGTTCGCTATCAGCATCGGCTTCCTCCAGGATAATATACTCAATATCACTAAACCGGAGAATCCGGAGCAGCCGTTCGAATACTACCAGCCGGGCGAAACTATCGAGGACACGCAGTCGCCGGCTTCGATACCGGAAATCATGAACGAAGCGCAACGCGCGCTTCTGCAATTGAACGACATACTCGCGGAGGTCAAGGGCATCGTCCAGAACGACACGCTGGAAAAGAATATTCTCGATATTACCGAGAATGTCCGGAAAACCACGGAGGAAGCCTACGAACTGGCGAAACTCCTCAACCAGACCGGCTACGACAACAAGGACAATATCGACGCATCCATACGGAACATCAGGGATATCACCGAGCAATTGAAAGGCTCCGCCGGACAGGTGGACGTGCTTCTGAGCAACGCGAACGAAGTGATACTCGATGTGGATAAAGTCATAGGCAACGCGAACGACGTCATCGGCGACGAAGAGGTCAAAAAACAACTCAAGGAGATCGTGGCGAAACTCGACGTCTCGATGGCCAATATCCAAAGTATCACGGATTCCATCAATAAAATCACTTCCGACGAGGAAGTCATCAACGATATCCGCGGTACAATAAAGAGCACAAAATCGACTATGGAAAACGCGGACAGGGCGATCAGCAGTTTCACCGGTATGCTCGAATCCATCAACGACACGGAATTCAAACCCGACTTCGAGTTCCGCTACAACACGAAAAAAGACCTCTACCGAGCAAACATGAATGTGCGTATTTTCCCACCCAAATCCGATGTCTTCTATCTCCTGGGATTCGACAATCTCGGCGAAGACAAGACGACAAACTTACAGTTCGGCATCAACGGCGGCAAACCCGACCTGTGGTATCGCTTCGGCCTGAAAGACAGCAAACTTGGTATGAGCTTCGAATATAAAATGAAAAAGTACTTCTACAACGGCGAGTTGTTCGACCCCAACAATCTGCAACTTAACCTTCGCGCGGGCTATCCTGTGACCGACAACGGCTATCTCATGCTGGGCGTCGAGGATATCTTCGACCGCGACGAATTCAGCATCGGCATCCTGCAGTTGTATTGATACACACACTAACCCCCGATTGCGGCATGACAGGCGGATCACACGAAAAATATTTTCGTAACCATTGATTTTGCGGGTTTTGCCGGTTACAATAGCCGGTGGATGTTATGTTTTACACAAACGTAACACAACGGGCGCTTTGCGCACATCCGGCAGGAGCAGGTTCTCGCTCGGCCACCAGTCCAAAAAGGGAGGTATTGCATGAAGAGGATAGCAGTGTTGGCAAGTATGATGGTTTTATTGGCAGTGGGGGTAGCTGAGGCGCACTTCCAGGGTATTATTCCATCCACGGACATCGTGACGGCGGAAGGCAATAAGAACATTACTCTGGATATTCTGTTTTTCCATCCTTTTGCCGGGCCACTGATGAATATGGAGAAACCTGTTCAGTTCGGGGTACTTGCAAGAGGGAAAAAGACGAACCTTCTCGATTCGCTTGTTCCTGTAAAAAAAGGCGGTTATTCGACATTCAGGGCTGATTACAAAATAAAAAGGCCGGGCGACCATGTGTTTTATGTGGAACCGTCGCCATAC
This sequence comes from bacterium, assembly GCA_024278215.1. Classification (GTDB taxonomy): domain Bacteria; phylum UBP15; class UBA6099; order UBA6099; family JAJRTR01; genus JAJRTR01. Next base: position 3,911 of record JAJRTR010000064.1, on the reverse strand, counting down.
TGGGAACCGTCCGAAGATACCTTCATTGTCCATTATACAAAAGTTGTTGTGAACGCAATGGGGCTTGAACTGGGTTGGGACGCGGAAGTGGGGCTCAAGGCGGAGATAGTTCCGCTGGTGCGCCCCTACGGATTGTGGACGGGGAATCTCTTTCGCGGAATCGTCAAGCTCGACGGAAAGCCTGTACCCTATGCGGAGATCGAGGTCGAGTACTACAACAAGGGCGGAAAAATTACTGCGCCTTCGGGACCGTTTGTGACACAGGTTATCAAGGCGGACGGGAACGGAGTGTTCGCCTATGCGATGCCGCGCGCGGGATGGTGGGCTTTCGCGGCCCTGAGCGAATCCGACAAGACGATGAAGGGCCCGGACGGCAAGGATAAGCCGATAGAGATCGGCGCGCTGATGTGGGTCCATGTCACGGACATGAAATAGTGCGAACCGGTGAAATAAAAGGAAAATGTGATTGCGGCACAGGACATCGTTTCCGGAAGACGGTGCCTCCGGGAATCCGGTTGTTGCAAGTATATGGAGAGGGGAGTTATGAAAAAGAGAAATAACGCGATTTATACACTTTGCATGATTGTGATATTGTGTGTCTCGCCCGTGATTGCATACGGCGACGCGACAGACGATCACGTAAGGACGCTGGAGAAGCGGATCGAGCGGCTGGAGGAACTTCTCGAAAAGTCCGGTGTGGTGATTCCGGGCGAAGCTGCTGAGAAAGAGGGGCAGACGAATATTGGAGACAGGATTACACTGTCGGGTGTGCTGGAAGTCGAGGCGTCGTATGCCGGGGAAAAGCTTTATGGCGGCGGCACAGCGAAGAATTCGGATATTGTGCTGGCGACACTCGGGCTCGGACTCGAGGCTGCGATAAACGACAGGCTGACAGGCAACATCGTTCTGCTCTGGGAAGAAGACGACACGGAACCGATCGATGTGGATGAGGGAAGCGTCACCTGGGCAGGAAACAGGTTCGACCTGACAGCGGGCCGGTTCTATATGCCGTTCGGCACATTCGATACTCATTTCATTAGCGACCCGTTGACACATGAGCTTGGAGAGACGCAGCAGAGCGGCTTGCAGGTGTCCGCGCATCCGACCTCAGCGTTCCAGTTAACATTTGCGATTGCCAACGGCGATGTGGACCGCGTCGCGGCGAGCGATAATATAAATGACTATGGACTGCGGCTCGATTTCAGCGTGACAGCATCTGAAAACAGAGCGCTCGATTTCAGTGTGCAATACTATTCCGACATCGCCGATACCGACGGCGAGTTGCTCGGCGGGACCGGTGCGATACTCAACAAAAGGGTCGGCGGGCTCGGGCTTGACATGGACTGGTCGGCAGGCTCCTGGAGCGCGAACAGCGAGTATATCGGTGCGCTCGGGCGTTTCGACGCGCGGGACCTCGATGTGGATGCCGACGGCTCCGGCGACAGGCCCGCCGCATGGAATCTCGAAGTCGCCAGAGTGTTCGGCGAGTCGTTCGAACTCGCTCTAAAGTATGAAGGAACAAGCGAATACGCGGATTTCCCGAAGTCGCAGTACGGTCTGGGCTGTTCATGGACCATCGGTGATGATACAATGCTTTCCGCCGAATATCTGTATGGAACATTCGACAGTGATTTCTCGCCTTCAGGCGTCAGGCGGCGTCAGGCACTGACAACTCAACTCGCTGTCGGCTTTTAAGTAGGGATTGCCGACCGGTGGAATTATTATGGAAAACACTCGAAGCAGCACATAGAACCACGCTCTTAAGCGTTTTCCCACGCACCGGTCTGCAAAAAAGTGTGCCGCCATATATTGGGGTTGCCACTCAAAACCCGGACGCGCCTTACAAATGAGTCGCTTGCAAAATTCTGTTCTGCCGCGGTCGGCTTCAAACATAATTTTGCAATTGACTCTCAGGTTTTTTTTATGCCTCCATATATAAACTCGCCCCCTCGACAAAGGGGGCCTTTTTTTTAATCCCGCTTTCATTGTTCGTCGACAACAATTCCGATGCGTTGCGCCGCGTCGGCGAGTGTGCCGGAGTCGAGACGGGCGCGGACAGGGTCGTTGTGTGTGCGGACGAAGTTGCGGAGCTGGCGTCCGAAGTCGTGTACGTTGCTGATGTCGTGCGGGAAGCGGTGTCTGTCCACCCCGATGAGACGTGGCGGTATTCCCGCGCGGGTGAAGAGTTCGAGCCAGTCGTCGAGCGGCCGCATGTCGAAGGGAGCGGCGAACGACGGGTGCAGAGTCAGCAGCGCGAGTGTGTCCGGCGTCACTTTTCTCAGCATCCTTTCGGCATAGGCGAATGAATTGTCGCAATAATACGGCAGCCACAGCGGCAGGAGGCGCGACTTGAGGTTGGCCGCCGGATCGAGCTGGTTGAAGCAATCGGCGAAGATGTAAGCAGGCTCGACGCCGTCGCGCCGCGACGCTTCCATGTGCAGTTCGAGGGCGAGTTCTCCGAATTTGTCCGGGTGATCGGCTGTCAGTGTCAGGACTCTGTAGCCGCCGCGCCGCGCGAACTCACGAACCGAGTCGTTGAACCGCGGCATCGAGCCCCACTCGGACTCGGGCAGCCGCTCGAGCTGGTAGCGCCCGACGCGCAGACGCCATCCGCCGCGCTGCTTGGTAATGCCATGTTTTCTCAAGTACCTGTCGACGCGCTCGCTGCCCTCGATGTACTCGGTGTCCGGTACGCCACCGAGACCGCCCACCTGGAACGTGAAGCGCGGACTTATTCTGTATTGCAACCACGGGTATGTGCAATTGACGAGAGCGAGAGTGCCGGCGGGCGCGAGATGTTCGGCGATGAAGTTTTCATAAACCCGCGGGACCGAAAGCAGTTTTGCGCGAATGTGATTTATGAATATGAGAACCGGTCGGTCGTGTATCGGGTCGCAGTGGGCCACCAGATGTATGCCGGGGTTGCGGCGGGCGATGATGCGCGCCAGTCTTTTCGCGGTCGCGAGCGTGGCGTTCATGTCGTCGATATTGCGCAGGTCGCTGAAGCAGAAAAGGAAATGAGATGTGAGAAAGGGCGCGTCGAGGATCGAGCCGATGTGGCTGACACCGCCGCTGGGCGCGCCGATAAGGATAGTATTATATTTGCGTTTCGGGTACAGGCCGGCAGCCCACGCGGCCATGGTGCCCGTGCTGATCTTGTGCGCGGCTTGTTGCGAAATACCGATATTGCCCATCGCCAGGCGGGCCGCCGCGGCGAGTGCGGCATCGGGAACAAGTGGAAACAAACGCACGAGGCTTCTGGCGGCTAGTCCAGGGTTATAAATATCGAAGTGTCTGCCGCGTAGCGCCTGCGCAAGGGCGCGGCTCTGCGCCGCGGACGAGTCGGATTTCTCTATATAATCATGTTTCATCGGTTAGCAGTACCGTTACATTTCACAAAACAACTGAAGCCGGTCAGAAGTTGAAAAACAACCGGATCAGCCTCAGGAACTGCTGTGCGAGCGGGCCCAGGGGCGACACAAAGAAGATTGCCGCTACCGGGAACAGTGCCGCCACGACGAGGTACAGCAGCAGGCTCGTGTTAAGTTTATTCTGGTAAAGTTTGCTCACGCCCTTGGCGTCTACAAGCACCGAGCCGACACGCAAGCGAGTCAGGAAAGTGCTGGCCATGCCGCCGCGGTTTTTCGCGAGAAAATCCTCCATGCTGAAATGACTGCCGACAATGACAATGAGTTCGGCGCCCTTTTCGTGGGCCAGCAGCAGCGCGAGGTCTTCGCTCGTGCCTATCGAGGGAATCACAGTCGCATCGACACCGAGTTTCCGGAGCCGCTCGAGGCCCGGGGCGTTGCCGCCCTCGTAGGCATGGACGATCAGGAGCGCGCCGGTGGTGAGCAACTCGTCGCTCACGCTGTCCATGTCGCCCAGTATAATGTCCGAGCTGAAGCCGGCTT